>JASKKX010000004.1 GCA_030153935.1 Verrucomicrobiota bacterium
GTTCTGCTCGAATTCCGCCCAGGAAACATCGCGCAGGGCAATGACAGGATGAGGCAGAATCCCGGCGAATTGGACGGCGGCCTGTTCGCAGTATTCTCTCCGTTCGTTGTAGGGAGAGTCGGCGAGACTGTGTTTGATATGCGGATTAATGACGAGGAATTCAATATCATCGGCCAGGTCGGTTGTATAAACATCCAATGTCCGGAAATCTGAATGGATGAGTCCGTGTTCGCGGCCGAAGATACTGGAAAACTGATCCAGCAGACCGCAGTTGGTTCCGGCAAACCGGTGTTCCGCTTTGCGGCAGAGACGCGCAATTTCTTTTTTATCGACGACGGCATCAAGTATTTTTAATACAGCGTAAGCCGCAGCGACTTCAAGTGCTGCGGAACTGGACAGTCCGGCACCCATGGGAATGGATCCGAAAAAGGTGCAGTCAAGGCTTTCAATTTTCTGTCCGAGATGTTCCTGGACGAAATGAAACACACCCTTGATATAGTTTGCCCACCCGCATCCGGGAACTTTATCTGTATCAGCGGTATTAAAGTCGGCGATCCGATCGACATCAACAGCGAGCAGGCGGATACCGATGCGGTTGGAACGCGAAATACAGAAACAATGTCCGCTGTCAATTGCTGCCGAGAGAACCGTTCCGTCGTTATAATCGGTATGGTTGCCCACGACTTCAATGCGCCCCGGTGCCCAGGCGACACTCTCCGGTCGGTTTCCGAAATTCTTGAGATGGGCGGCAACGGCTTTTTCAATAACAGCCTCTTTATTCATGAGAAAACCCTTCCTGTTTCAATCGTCAATACCATGTTCTGTGAAATCAAACTCCCACTCGGTTATTTGTATACAACCGGACCGCTTCGATTAGCTGCACAGCAGAGATAGTGTTTTTTAATCTGTAATCAAGTTTGAGAAAAATTCCTGCAAGTTGAAAGAAAAGTTTCTGCCGAAATATAACTCAATGGGTTGATTTTTACGGAAGGCGCTGTCCATTGAATTTCCGGCGGCAAGGTCTGTGCGGCGGCGGACGGCCTTCATATCACTGAAATAATTATTCCTGAAAAATAAAAACCGGTCTTGACGTGCAGTAACAGTTTTTATAAACCCAATCTGGTTTTTTATATTTTGCAAAGGAAAATGCTTATTAATGACTCATGTTTTCCCGGTGCAAACGATTTGTTTTAATCAGGATTCTTATGACAAATGAAGCTTTAAAGAGCGGTCTCGATCCGGCCTGTATCAAGCTGGAGCTGACCGCGACGACCCGCGATGCGGCTATTACCGAGCTGATCGGGCTCATTCATGCGAAGCACAGGCTGCGCAATGTCGAGGAAGCGATTCGCGTGGTGATGGAACGCGAGCAGAAGATGAGCACCAGTCTGGAAAACGGTATCGCGGTGCCGCATGGGAAGGTCGCTTCGGTTGACAGACTTCTCGTGGCGGTCGGACTGAAGCAGGAAGGCATCGATTTCAAGAGCTCGGATGGCCAGCCTTCAAGAATCATCATTCTGATTCTTTCTTCGGCGGCGCAAAGCGGACCGCATGTACGCTGCCTGGCAGAAATCGGCCGGTTGTTGCAGTCGGAGGAAAACCGCGCAAGGATTTTGGCCGCCAAGGATGCGGATACGGTCTATCGAATTCTGACCGATCCGGGAGGCGGATTATGATGCGGACGATTTTCCAGCAATTCTTCCGTCATTGTCGGCCGACAAAGAAAAAGGCGCGTCTTCTTCTCTGTGCGGTTCTGCTCGGTTCTTTCGGCATGCTGATCGCGACCAGCGGTGACGCCGCGGAAGATGTACAGTCTCCGGTCGCAGAACAACAGGCAGCCGTTGCCGGGAATCCGACCACCGGTCGGTCGACGGAGAAGTTAACGATCAATGCGCCCCGGATTTTTATGATCGCCGGTCTGCCGGTCACCAATTCCATGATTACCGGATGGCTGTCCGCCGCTTTTCTGGTTTTGGCCTCTGTACGGTTCAGACAGCAGCTGCGCGCCGGGCGAAATACAAAATTCACCGTTGCGGTGGAATCGCTGGTGATTGCCATGGATGATTTACTGGTCGATATCATGGGAAAGAAACTGGCTCGGCAGACTTTTTGGCTGCTCGGGTCTTTTTTTATTTTCATTTTCTTTTCCAATCTACTGGGACTTTTCCCGGGGGTGGGCAGCATCGGCTGGGGGCATCCTGCGGGCGCCATGTTTCAAGTGACGCAGCCTCTGTTCCGCAACGTGAATGCCGATTTGAACACCACCATGGCGCTGGCCGCGCTTTTTTTCCTTTTTTGGTTCATCTGGGCCTGGAAAGAAAGGGGGCCCCTCGGCATCCTGAAATACATTTTCGGCGCCGAGGGTGACATGCAGGGCGCGATGCGGATTGCGATGGTCGTCGTGTTCTTCGCGGCGGGTTTCCTTGAACTGCTGTCCATTTTTATCCGGCCGTTCGCATTGGCCGTTCGACTGTACGGAAACATGTTCGCAGGGGAAGTGATGCTGGGCACCATGTTGCACAAGATTCCGGCGCTGGCCTGGCTTCTGCCGGTTCCGTTTTATTTGATGGAAGTGCTGGTCGCCTTGATTCAGGCGCTGGTTTTCGCATTGCTTTCCGCTGTTTTTATTATGCTGATTTGCGGCCGTGAGGAAACGGAAGAGTACGCGGGACATGAGATGGTCCCGAATCGACAGGAACATTAACAGGGAAGGGAGATAACAATGGATCCATCAATTCATATAGGTATTGCCGCCGCCGGCGGAGCGCTCGGTATCGGGCTGATCGGTCTGGGATCTGTGCTGGCGGTAGGCCGGAATCCTGGTGCGCAGAGCAAAATCATGGTTCAGGCAATTTTGGCGATCGCTTTTGCTGAAGCCTGCGTATTTTATGCCATTTTCCTGAAATAGGATTGCGGCGGGACGGAGTATTATGAGTATAGCACTCATGCAGGCCGCAAACGGATGGGTCGCCGGCATCGCCGGAGCGCCGGTCCTGGCATTTGTGAATCCATTGGAACGATTCGGTGTCAACTGGTATGACTTCACATCACAGGTCGTTGCATTTCTCATCATTGCCTGGATTTTGAACCGGTTTGTTTTTCGAACGGTCATGAAAAACATGGAGGAGCGCCAGAAAGCCATCGATGAGGTTGCGGCGAACCGCGAACGGATTGCCCGTGAACTTCAGGCGATTGAAGAGACGCGGAACGACGTGCTCCGTAAAGCGCATGAAGAAGCAGACCAGATTGTCGCCGACACCAAAGCCCTTGTCGCGGAGCTGTTGAATCAGGAGAAAAAGCGCTGTGAACGGCTGGGATCCGAACTGCTCGTCAAGGCGCGCGAAGATGCGGAGCTTGACCGCGCCCGTCTGCGAACCGAACTCAAATCTGAAATCGCAACGATGATTGTGAATCTGACAGCGAAGCTGACTCAAATGAATCTGGGTGCGGCAGACCGGGAACGGATGCTGCAGTCGGCAATTCAAGAGATTTCCGTGATGTCACAGGATTGACCGTTATGAAACTTACCCGTCAGCATCGTCGCAAAGCCCGGCTTCTGTGGCAGACCGTTTTAGTCAATGGGGTCCCCGACGGAGACCGTATCCGGGAGGCCGTTCGGGTTGTTCAGCGGCACGG
Source organism: Verrucomicrobiota bacterium (assembly GCA_030153935.1). GTDB lineage: Bacteria > Verrucomicrobiota > Kiritimatiellia > Kiritimatiellales > Tichowtungiaceae > Tichowtungia. Next base: position 3,637 of record JASKKX010000004.1, read on the forward strand.
CGGCCGTGATACCGAGGCCGTATTGAAATGTTTTGTGCAGCGGCTGGAGGTTTATATCCGTTCGAATCAGGTCCGGGTGATCAGCGCAGACGATTTGTCGCCGCGGCAGCAGGAAGAGCTCGTCGCGCCGTTCCGTGGAACGGAAGCCGCCACGATCGGGATTTTGTTTGTTTCCGACCCTTCCGTCATCGGTGGATTGCGGGTGGAACAGGGATATCAGGTCACGGATTTGACGGTGACGCGCCAACTGGAACTATTGCAGGACAGACTGCTGAGCAATTGAAATTTTGTATGGAAAGGATCGGTTAACACAGCATGCAATCTATCGTAGAAGATATCGAACAGGTGATTGAGGAGTTTCATCCGGAAGCTCATCATGAAGAAACCGGCAGGATCATGGAAATCGGAGACGGTGTGGCTCATATCGAAGGATTGCGCAACGTCCAGCTGAACGAAATGATTGATTTCGGGCACGGCATCACAGGCATCGCCCTGAATCTGGAAGAGGACAGCGTGAGTGCGGTGGTGCTCAGCAGCGCGGAAACCGTGCGGGAAGGTCAGATCGTGCGCTCCACCGGCCGGTTGCTCGAAATTCCGTGCGGTCGGGCCCTCCTCGGCCGCGTAGTCGACCCCCTCGGCCGCCCGCTGGACGGCAAAGGTCCGATTGCAACCCAAGAAGTAAACCCGATTGAGCGTCCGGCGCCGGGAATCATCGCCCGGGCATCGGTTTCCTCTCCGCTGCAGACCGGGATTCTGGCCATCGATGCGGTGATTCCCATCGGTCGGGGCCAGCGCGAATTGATCATCGGCGACCGTTCGACCGGCAAGACGGCGATTGCGATCGACACCATTATCAACCAGGCGCGTCTGAACCAGGATGCCGAAGCCGCTGACGATACGACGGAGACGCATCCGGTGTATTCCGTGTATGTCGCGATTGGTCAGCGGCAGTCCAGTGTGGCTCAGGTGGTGCATGCCCTGGAGGAATGCGGGGCATTGAAGTATACGGTCGTAATCGCCGCCACGGCGGCCGATTCTGCGGCGATGCAGTACCTGGCGCCCTTCAGCGGTGCCGCGGTTGGCGAATGGTTTATGGACCGGGGCATGGATGCGCTGGCGGTATATGACGATCTCTCCAAACACGCCGTGGCCTATCGCCAGATGTCGCTGGTGCTGCGCCGGCCTTCCGGACGGGAAGCCTATCCGGGGGACATTTTTTATCTGCACAGCCGCCTGCTGGAGCGTTCCGCCTGCATGTCGGCCGCCGCCGGCGGAGGCACCCTGACGGCTCTGCCGATCATTGAGACGCAGACCGGCGATGTGTCCGCGTATATTCCCACCAATGTTATTTCCATCACCGACGGTCAGATTTATCTGGAAAGCGATTTGTTCCATGAGGGAATCCGTCCGGCGATGTCGGTGGGGATTTCCGTATCGCGGGTCGGGTCGGCCGCGCAGATCAAGGCCATGAAGGAAGTGGCGGGAAAAGTGAAGCTGGAGCTGGCGCAGTATTATGAACTGAAGGCGTTCGCCCAGTTCGGTTCGGATCTGGATGCGAAAACCGTGGCTCAGATCGAACATGGCCGGCGGATCACCGAGCTGTTTAAGCAGGGCCAGTACAGTCCCTTCCCGGTGGAGGATCAGGTGGTTCAGCTGTGGGCGGCCCAGCAGGGCTTCTTCGATCAGGTCCCCGTGGAGAAGACCCACGAAATCCGCATGAAATTTCTCGAATTCGTTCATGTGCAGGCAAAGGACCTGCTGGAAGAAATCGGCCGGCAGAAGAAGCTGACCCCGGACATCAAGAAGTCTCTCGAAGAAACCGTGGCAAACTATCAGAGTTTGACCTGATTGACAGGCAGTTATGGCAAATTTACACGACATCCGGCAGCGCATCAAAGCGACCCGTTCCATGGGCAAGATCACCAAAGCCATGCAGATGGTGGCGATCTCGAAGATGAAACACGCTCAGCAGGCCGCATTGGATGGCATTCCCTATGCCGATATGCTCAATGATATATTAACCCAGGTCACCCGGCATGTCGGAGCCTATCGGCATGGATTGATGGAAGAGAGAAACGGCCCCCGGAAACTGAACATCCTGGTCGGTACGGACCGCGGATTGTGCGGGTCTTTGAATACCAACATTTTCCGTGAGGTCGCCGGCGACGATCCCCGCGAAACGCTGTATGTGACGCTTGGTTCCAAGGCGGCGCAGTTCGTGCGCAAGACCGGCCGGCAGCTGATTGTGGATTTCGACTACGGGGATCCGCCGAAGCTTTCCCAGGCACGGCTGGTCTGTCGGTTCGTGACCCAGCTGTTTCTTGATGATGAAATCGATTCCGCCAACATTATTTTCAGCAACTTTGTTTCGACGTTTAAACAGATGCCCCTGACGTGGCGGTTCCTGCCGGCAGGACAGTCGCAGGAATATTTCGATCTGATGCCGGATCCGGTGAAACGAACCCGAATCGCCGATGGCGAGAACAGTGTCCAGGGCATTGCGGAATTCGATTTCGAACCGGATGTTCATACCGTTTACGAATCGCTCCTGCTGCACACTCTGGACCATCAACTGCTGCAGATCATGCGGGAAGTGCGGGCCAGCGAGCACAGCGCGCGCATGGTTTCGATGAAGCAGGCGTCGGACAATGCCAAGGAAATGGATGAAAAACTGCAGCTGATTCACAATAATCTGCGGCAGGCGTCGATTACCGCGGAGCTTTTGGAACTCGGCAGCGCGGCCGGAGCGGAAGGATCATGAGTCGACCGCTCAGCGGCGAAAATGGATGTTAAACGCAGGAATGCACAGCAAAACGAGGCGCAAATGAAACAGGGTAAAATTGTACAGGTGATCGGACCGGTAGTGGACGTTGAATTTGAAAGCATCGCTGATCTCCCGGGAATTTATGAAGCGCTGATCGTCGAGCAGGAAAACGACGGCGCGACGCAGAAGCTGATTCTGGAGGTGCAACAGCATCTCGGCGGGAACTGGGTGCGAACCATCGCCATGGGCGCTGCGGAGGGATTGCGGCGCGGCATGTCCGTCCAATCCACCGGCGCTCCGATTACCGTTCCGGTTGGGCAGGGCGTTATGGGTCGCATGATGAATGTCACCGGCGATCCCATCGACGAGCGCGGTGAAGTCAAAGCCGAAAAACGGCTCTCCATTCATCGCCGTCCACCGGCGCTGACAGAACAGTCCGTCAAACCGGACGTTCTGATGACCGGCATCAAAGTCATTGATTTGATCTGTCCTTTCCTGAGAGGCGGCAAAGTCGGTGCATTCGGCGGCGCCGGCGTGGGGAAAACCGTTGTCATCATGGAGCTGATCAACAATATCGCCAAACAGCACGGCGGCTATTCGGTGTTTGCCGGCGTAGGGGAGCGCTCGCGTGAAGGAAACGACCTCTACCATGAAATGTCCGAAGCGGGAGTCATCGATCAAAACGATCTGGAGAAATCCAAAGTGGCGCTGGTGTATGGACAGATGAACGAGCCCCCCGGCGCCCGTATGCGTGTAGCGCTCACCGCGCTGACCGTCGCCGAATATTTCCGCGACGAAAAGTCGCAGGACGTCCTGCTCTTTATCGACAACATCTTCCGTTTTTCGCAGGCTGGGTCGGAGGTTTCGGCCCTGCTTGGACGGAGCCCCAGCGCCGTCGGATACCAGCCGACGCTTTCGACGGAAATGGGGGAACTGCAGGAGCGGATCACCTCCACGCATTCCGGATCCATCACGTCGTTTCAGGCGGTCTATGTGCCGGCCGACGATCTGACCGACCCGGCCCCGGCAACGACCTTCGCTCATCTGGATGCCACCATTGTACTGGAACGTTCCCTCGCCTCCCAGGGGATCTTCCCGGCCGTTGATCCGCTCGCCTCCAATTCGCGTGCCCTCGCGCCGGACATCGTCGGCAAAGAACACTACGAAGTCGCCCGCGGCGTGCAGGAGGTGCTGCAGCGGTACAAAGAGTTGCAGGATATCATTGCGATTCTGGGTATCGACGAGCTTTCCAACGAAGATAAGGTGCTGGTCAACCGGGCCCGCCGCATTCAGCGGTTTTTGAGCCAGCCGTTTACAGTTGCCGAAGTCTTTACCGGCCAGCCGGGTCGCCAGGTGACGATCGAGGAGACGGTGAGCGGGTTCAAGGAAATCCTGGACGGCCGGCACGACGACGTTCCGGAATCCAATTTCTATATGAAGGGCAGTATTGCCGAAGCGATGGAAGGAGCCTGATCATGGCGGCGCAGTTGAAAGTGAAAATCATCACGCCGAAAGAAGTGGCCTGGGATGAAATGGCGCTGGCCGTTACTTTTACGGCGGAACTGGGTGAAATGCAGGTCTATCCGGGTCATATGCCGATCCTTTCAAAAATCGTTCCGGGTTTTGTCCGCATCGAAAAGCCGACTGCTTCCCCGGTCAGCTTTAAAGTGGACGAAGGATTTGTCCGGGTGACCCAGAATGAAGTCTGTCTGCTGGTCGATTCCGTCCTGCCGGCATAGGATCCCGCGGCATGTTTCCGCGACGGTGACGTCTTCGTCTTCTTTCTTTTTGCAGAGCGGTAAAATTCCGCTTGTTTCCGGTACAGGAAAGAATATACAGCATTTCTGAATTCTGTGCAGGAGACTCTGTATGGCGAAACAAAAAGACGATCTGATTTCTCTCGAGGGAACCGTCATCGAGGTGCTTCCGGCAACCATGTACCGGGTGCAGCTGGAGAATGGACACAAAGTGCTCGCCCATGTGTCGGGCAAGATCCGCAAAAATTTCATCCGCATTTCCATCGGCGACAAAGTGACGGTTGAAATTTCTGCTTACGATCTGACCAAAGGCCGTATCAGTTACCGCCACGCCTGACCGGCATGGCCGGGCTGTCTGTTTTCCATTTCAGCACCAGACTCACGATTTGACGTGCAATCAGCCGGTGCGGACGCTAAAACCGCCGCATGAATTTTCAAACCGTTCCAACGCCCTGTTACATCGTTGATGAAGCCGGACTTCAGTGCAATCTCGATACACTGGCTCTGGTGAAAGAACGCACCGGATGCCGGATTTTACTGGCGCTCAAAGGATTCGCGATGTGGTCACTTTTCCCAATCATTAAAAAGGTTCTGGACGGCGTCTGCGCCAGCTCGCCGTGGGAGGCCCGGCTCGGTCGCGAAGAATTCGGCGGCGAGGTCCATGTTTTCGCCGCCGCTTATTCGGATGCCGATTTCGCGGAGCTTTTAACGCTCTGCGATGAGATTGATTTCAACTCGTTCGCGCAATTCAAAAAGTTCCGACCTTTGCAAAAAAACATTCGTTTCGGCCTGCGGATCAACCCGGAATGCTCAACGCAGGACCACGCGATCTACGATCCCTGCGCGCCGAAGTCGCGCCTCGGCATCACACGCGATCAGTTCGAGGGCGAAAGCCTCAGCGGAATCAGCGGGCTCCATTTTCACACGCTCTGCGAGCAGAATGCCGATGCGCTGGAAACCACACTAACAGCCGTTGAAGAAAAGTTCGGGGAATTTATTCCGCAGATGGAATGGGTCAACTTCGGCGGCGGGCATCATATTACGCGCTCAGACTATGATATCGATCTGCTCTGCAGGCTCATCAATAATTTCAAGGCGAAGTACGGCGTGCAGGTGATTCTGGAGCCGGGTGAAGCCGTTGCGCTGAACATCGGCGTACTGGTAACGACGGTGCTCGATATTATCGAAAACGACGGGCCGATTGCCATTCTCGACTGCTCCTGCACTTGTCATATGCCCGATGTCATGGAAATGCCGTATCGGCCGAACATCATCGGCGGCGCACCGGCGGGAGAAAAAAAATACACATACCGTCTGGCGGGGTTGAGCTGTCTCGCGGGCGATGTCATCGGCGACTATTCTTTCAGCCATTCACTCCAGCCGGGTGACCGTTTGGTTTTTGAAGACATGGCGCATTACACGATGGTAAAAACCACCCTGTTCAACGGGATCCGCCATCCGTCCATCGCGATTCAGCGCGGCGATGATGTCGACCTTGTTCGCGAATTTCATTACGAAGATTATAAGAACCGGCTTTCATGAAAATTACTTTTTTAGGCACAGGCACCTCGCACGGCGTTCCGATGATCGGATGCTCCTGCGCGGTCTGCCGGTCGGACAATCCGAAAAATTACCGCCGGCGGTGCAGTATTTATATTCAGGCGGACGAAACGCATCTGCTGTTCGATACGCCGCCTGATCTGCGCGATCAGGTACTGACTTTCGGGGTAAAGCAGGTGGACGCGGTGTTCATTACCCATCCGCATGCCGACCATATTTTCGGTTTTGATGATATCCGCCGTTTCAGCGATCTGCAAAAGAAGCATCTTCCCGTGTACGGTTCGCCGGACACTATCGCTTCAATGCGCTCTAAATTTGATTATGTTGATCGTCGGAGCCACTCGTTCGGCGGCGTGCCGCGCGTGGTTTTCACGGAGATGACCGCGCCGGTGGAAATCGGCGGAATGCGGATCACGCCCGTCCCGGTAATGCACGGCACAGACCGGATTTACGGCTTTCAGGTTGAATCAGACAGAGGACGACTGGCCTATATTCCCGACTGTTCGGGCATTCCGCCGGAAAGCTTCCAAGCTCTGGAAGACCTGGATGTGATGATTCTCGACGGCTTGCGCCCCGGTAAACATGCAACGCATTTTTCGATTGAGGAATGCGTTGCTCGCCTGCAGCGAATCGGTGCAAAAAAATCTTTTATGACCCACCTGACACACGACTCAGATCATGATGCTCTGCAGGCATCGCTGCCGCCCGGCATCGAGGTGCCGTGGGACGGGCTGGCTCTTTCGGTCTAAGCGGTTTTGTAGAGTGTAAAGAGCCCGAGCAGATAAAAGGTGATCATCAGCAGTGATTCCCACGCAATGAACCGGGCTCGTTTTTTCTGCCGCATGGCGACGAGCGCGGTGCAGGTCATGGCGATCGAACAGCCGCCGATAAAGAGCAGGCCGGGACTGATGTTGAGCGGAATATGGAAGGCCTCTTTCCCGTAAACGAGATCGGCAACTGCAGTGATCAGCACATTGAACATGTTGGATCCGAAGATATTGCCGAGCATCAGATCGAAGGCTCCGATCCGGACTGCGGTGATGCTGACGGTCAGTTCCGGAAGCGAGGTGACCAGCGCAAGAAACAGGCTGCCGACAAAACTCTGTTCAAGACCGGTGCGTTCGGCAATCCGGTCGCCGAGCCGGGCAAGAATTATTCCGGCGACAACAATCACCACGGCAGCGGCGGTGAACTGGATTACGGTTTTTGTCAGTTCTGAACGGTCTGCTGAGACCGAAGTCTCCGTTTCCGCGCTCTGCCCGTCCCGGTGGGTGCGGAAAAAAATGAAGAGATAGATTGCGATGACCAGCAGGCTGCCGATATTGAAATGCATACCGAAGAACGCCACGCTGTCGGGCAGGGTGAGCGTCATCAGGATGGCGATGATCATGACCAGATAGTGAAGAAGCGGAGTGATGCGATGGCGGGTCTGCCGCAGAATGCCGCCCCTTCGGAACAGCAGGTCGCACAGCGCGATAATCATCAGGTTGAACAGATCGCTGCCCAGATTATTGCCGACCGCCAGATCCGGGCGTCCGACCTCGATCACCGCTCCGAGCGAGGTGGAGAGTTCGGGCAGGCTGGTGATAACGCTGACCAGCAGCAGACCGACGGTCGAACTGGAGATATTCAGCAGATTCGCCAGCTTCTCGGCCAGAACCGAGAGTCGGGAGCCTGCCAGAATGATGACGGCCGCGACGGTGATAAATTCAATCCAGATCATGTAACACTCCTCTGCGGAACAGGGTTGCATCTTCCTATAATACACACCGTGCTGCTGTCTTCCTATCTTACCTGAAGCGGCCCGTCTCAGGGCAAGAACTTTTCATTGCCTGCCGGCTTAAAAAATAAGCGGTAATGCCAATTGACACCGCAGATAACCCCATGCTAAAAGCGCCCCTCATTTTTCGTTTGAGAATGTGACCCGATAGAACGGAAGGGCGTTAAGACATGGATGAAAAAAAGAGTTTAAAAAAGACCGTGGTGACCCAACCCACCGAAGAAAAGCCGATTGTAAAAACAGCAGACTCAGTGAAAAAAGTGGAAAAAATTCCCATGGAAACGCCCCCGCCGGCTCCCGTCATACCGGGCGTGAAAAAACTGACGGACAAGCAGATTTCTGAATTTAAGGAACGGCTGTTGGCTTTGCGTGATCGTGTTTCAGGCGAGTACAGTACGCTTTCCCGTGACAATGTCGCGGCTAATCAGCGCGATGCGTCACTCTCTGACCAGGGAACGGATACTTTTGACCGCGAAATGGAACTCAACATGATGGGTTCCGAGCAGGAAGTGCTTTTTGAAATCGATGCGGCGCTGCGCCGCATCGAAAAAGGCACTTTCGGTATTTGCGAACTCACCGGCCAACCGATCGACATCGAACGTCTTAACGCGCTGCCCTATGTGCGATACACCGTACGTGCTCAGTCCGAACTCGAAAAAGGCCGTGCCCGCTACCGCCCTTTTGGCGGCACGATGCGCGGCTGACTGAAAAAGGAGACCTCCATGCTGGTGCTCATTCTCGGGTTGGTCGTTGTTGTGCTGGATCAGCTGACCAAGCTATGGGTGCGGGGGTCTTTTATTTACGGCGGGGAGCCGCACGCTGTCGTTCCCGGTCTTTTGAATCTGGTTTATGTCCGCAACGAAGGCGCAGCGTGGGGGATGCTCGGCGGGCAGCAGCTTCTGCTGGTCCTCCTTTCGTTCGCAGTACTGATCTTTCTTGCGGTTTATCGCCGCAAGGTGCTTAGTCCGACGTTCGACCATCGTATTGCGCTCGGTTTGATGGTCGGCGGCATCTGCGGCAACCTTATCGACCGCATTCGTCTCGGCTGGGTCACCGACTTCCTCGATTTTCATATCGGGGCGTACCACTGGCCCTCCTTTAACGTTGCCGACTCAGCGATCTGTACGGCGGTCGCGATTTACCTGCTCTCTTCGCTCTGGCACAGCCGCCACCCGCTGAAACACTCCGTCGATGAACCGGAATAACCCCAGCGCATTTGTGCTGGTCGGCCCGACGGCGTCGGGTAAAAGCGCAGTGGCGCAGCTCTTTGCCGAACAGACCGGTGCGCCGGTGGTTTCCGCCGACTCCATGAACATTTATCGGAACATGAATATCGGCACGGCCAAACCGTCGCCTGCGGAACGCCGATCGGTTCAGTATTTCGGTATCGATCTTGTCGATCCCGTCGAATCTTTCAGCGTAGGAGACTGGCTCAAGGCTGTCCGTCCGGCTTTCTATGGCCCGCAACCTCCCGTCGTTGCAGGGGGGACAGGGCTTTATGTGAGATGTCTTCTGCAGGGACTGGACGATTTGCCTGCCGCTGATGAAGCTCTCCGCGAGCGCACAGAAAAAATGACACGTGCTGAGTTGCAGGCCGAGGTGAAAAGAACCGCGCCGGAAGCCTACGAAGCACTTGCCGATAAAGAAAATCCGCGGCGTCTCGTTCGGCTTTTGGAAAAAGTTTCCAACATCGGAAAAAAAAGAGCAAAAGGTTCCAATGCCTGGAAAAAAGAGCAGCCGGCAGTGATCGGCCTGCACGTTGAGCGTGAGGTGCTTCACCAGCGGATTGCGGAGCGGGTCGGGAACATGTATAAGGGCGGACTGCTCGATGAGGCGCGCGGCCTTTTGGCGCTTGAGCTTTCTTCAACGGCGCAGCACGCCATCGGCTATGCCGAGGCGTTCGCTGTTCTGCGCGGCGAGATGAGCGAGAGTGCAGCTCAGGAAAAAACCATGATCCGAACCCGTCAGCTCGCAAAACGCCAGATGACCTGGTTCCGGCATCAGCTGAATGTCGAATGGATCGATACGGCTGATTTCCCGAATCCTGAAAAACTTCTATTGGAAATTTCCAGGATCTGGAAAAAACAGGGAGCGGTCCCCGTTACGATTTGATTCTCAGCCGGGCGTCGGCCGGTTTAAATAATCAGGCCGCTTTCTTTTTTGAGATCCGCGGGGGTAACAATCTTCCCTGCCTGTTCGCGCTGGTACTGCTGTGCTTCTTCAATCATGCGGGTCATGGCATCTTCCATCGCCTGCGGGAATTTTTCGACGGCTTCTTCCAGTGTTTTTGCTTCGATTGTTCCCTGGATCGGGAGCGGTCCCTGCGGGCTCATGATCTGAGTATGTCCGGTGAAAACCGGATCGCGGGAAGGATCTTCGGTGCCATCGGCTTTTACCGGGACAAGTTTACGAATGCTGCCGGTTTTTAAATCGGTGTAGGCTTCTTCGCGGCAAAGGCCGGCGGCATCCATTTTAACATCACTGAGTTTTTCGGGCTGATTGCTCATAGGGTTTCCTTTCTGAAATGAGAGACAATTAAGCCACAGACGTAAACCGGGTGAAACCCTGTTTTGGGGTTTTCTTTCCAAAGAGAACATCCTATGCTTGATGAACTGAAAGGGAATTGCCTCATGAACAATAGGTTATCCGGAATCCTGCAGCGGGCCCGGCGGTTTTTAAAACAGGATCTCCAGCGGTTTTTTAAGCATGATCTCTGGAATCTGGAGCCGTCTTCGCTTTCCAAAGCGCGACGAAGCGGGCTTGAATTCCTGCGCATTTGTGCGCTCGTTGTCAAAGGTTTCAGAGAAGATAATTGCCCGCTGCACGCTTCGGCGCTCACATTTACCGCCGTGATGGCAATTGTTCCTTTTCTTGTCATTCTTCTGGCGATTGCCAAAGGGTTTGGGTTTGAAATCGCCAGTGAGAAGGTGATGCTCTGGTCCGTTAACTACGGTTTGCCGGACGCGGCTCAGCAGATTATCGGCAATTTGCTTTCCACGGTTGAATCAGCCAGTGCAGGGGCGATCGGATCGATCGGTACGGCCTTATTTCTCTGGGTAGCCATCCGGATGCTCAGCAACATTGAAGAAACCTTTAATCTGGTCTGGGGAGTAAAAACTCCGCGGCCGTTGATCGACAAAATCCGCAACTACATTGTGATTATGGTAGCCGCTCCGGTTCTGATGATTATCGCTTCGGCCGGGCAGCCCATTGTCATCAATATGACAAACCGCCTGGTGTGGATGGGTCCGCTGCTCACACTCTCACTGCGCCTCGTTCCCATACTGATCATGGCCCTGGCCTTCAGCATCGTTTACATTTTTCTGCCGAATACCAAGGTGGAATTCACGGCGGCACTTACCGGCGCATTCTTCAGTGCGCTGCTGGCCATTCTGTTCCAGCTGGCCATCATAAAGCTCGGTGTGGGAGTCAGTAAATACAACAAGATTTACGGTGCACTGGCAGCCATTCCCATCTTTCTGTTCTGGGTTCAAATGAATTGGATGATTCTGCTGATGGGAGCGGAAATCGCCTTTTCGGTCCAAAACACCGGCACCTACTCCCGGGAAAAGCTTGCCATTGATCCAAGCACCTGTTCGCGACTCTGTCTCGCGTTTGCCTTGATGAAAAAGATCGCCGAAGCATTCAAGTTCGACCGCGGGCCATTCAATACGCTGGCATACGGAACAGAAAACCGCATTCCGGTCCGGCTCGTCAACGACGTGATTAATATTCTTGCTAAAAACAGACTTGTAGCAGAAGCCGCCGAATATCCCGGAAGCTATATTATACTGCGTGATCCGGCCGATATTTCCGCACGCAGCATCGCAGATGCCATTCTTAACGAGGGTGCCGCGCCCGATGAACTGGGGCTGGCCGACAACTTTCCACTGTTTGTAAAAATCACGGACGAAAGTTTTAAAGCGCTGGAAAAACAGACTCTTCAGAACTTTTAGAGAGGGTTCCGTTCACGTTTTTAATCAGCCATTGCCCTCATTCTGGCGGCATCATCGGCCGGACTGGTGCCGAAAAAACGTTTAAATTCACGGCTGAACTGCGACGCGCTCAGGTAGCCGACCCGATCTGCGGCTGTGCCGGCATTCAGACCGTCCTGCACCATCAGGATTCGTGCCTTGTGCAGCCGGATATTCTTTAAATACTGCAGAGGAGAGGTGGAGGTGACCGCCTTGAAATTATGATGAAATGTAGACACGCTCATATTTGACTCTTTCGCCAGAGCTTCTACATTGATTTCTTTGTCATATTCCTGGTGGAGCAGACGCAGCGCTTTAGCGATCTGGCTGAAACGGCTGTGCCGGGCAGCCACTGCACGCAGCGCCGCGCCTTGTTCCTCGCAAAGTGCCCGATAGATAATTTCCCGTACAATCTGGGACCCGAGAATGCAGCTGTCCACGGGAGACTTCAGGCATTCCAGTAATCGAACGGTGGCACTTGTCATCTGATCAGTCAGTTCTGTCGAATAGACCCCGCGCACGGTGCCTTTAATCTTCATGTCGTCATCCATTTCCATGAGCAGTTCAACCAGCATGGAAATATCCACTTTGATGGAAAGGGCCAGAAGAGGTTTCTGCGGAGTCGCTTCTGTCTCGCACTCAAATGGAAGCGGTACAGAAAGAACCAGGTAGTTATACGGATCATAATTATAAACCTGATCGCCAAGAAAAACCCTTTTCCGTCCTTGTGCCACAATGATAATACTAGGCTCATAGATAATGGGAGCCCGGGGATGCGATTTACTCGCTCGTATAAATTGTACCTCTTTCAGATTGGAAGCAGAAAATCCTTCTTTGACTGCCAGCGTTTCAAGCAATTCGGCTAATCGGGTTTTCTGCATTTTCACCACGGCGTCCACCATATCTCCTCATCTCCTTTCGGTGTCTGAACTAATATTTCGTTTATCAGAGAGAAATTAGCAAGCTTTTGGCCTAGAATTCATATTATTTTCGTATAGTTAAACAGAAACAGGCAAATGTTTAACAGGAATGTGTATTGAGAAACCAGTCTGTAATCTTACAATAAGTGACAAATACAGATGGAAAAAATCGAACCAAGGAGATCTCATGCAGTACAATCGGCTTGGCAATACAGGATTATTTGTTTCGGAACTGTGCCTTGGCACCATGACCTTCGGAGGAGAAGGCGATATGTGGCACCATATCGGTTCATTGCAGCAGCGGGATGCCGAACAGCTGATCGGCCGTGCACTCGAGTCAGGCATCAACTTCATCGATACCGCGGATGTCTACTCGAACGGCATTTCCGAGGTTATCACAGGACAAGCCCTGAAAAACCTCAAAATGAAGCGTGAGGATGTTATTCTTGCCACCAAAGTGTTCGGTGAAACGGGACCGGGGCCCAATGCCCGCGGAGCATCCCGTGCTCATATCCTGGATGGAGTCAAAGCCAGCTTGAAACGGCTTGATCTTGAGTACATCGATCTTTACCAGATCCATGCATTCGATCCGGCGACGCCGATCGAAGAAACGGTGCGGGCGCTGGAGATGCTCGTGCAGCAGGGCCTTGTCCGTTACGTCGGGGTATCCAACTGGGCGGCCTGGCAGATCATGAAAGGCCTCGGCATTGCAGACCGGCTCGGATTCAGCCGTTTTGTCTCCCTGCAGGCCTATTATACGATTGCCGGCCGCGATCTGGAACGCGAAATTGTGCCGATGCTGAAGAGCGAAGGAGTCGGTCTTCTGGTCTGGAGTCCACTGGCAGGCGGGCTGCTCAGCGGCAAGTATGACCGGGATCACTCAGGGGAGGAAGGTAGCCGGCGACGCAACTTTGACTTCCCTCCGGTCAATCTCGACCGGGCCTATACCGTGATTGACGCCATGCGGAAGATTGCGGAGGCCAAAAAATGCTCTGTCGCCCGCATTGCACTCGCCTGGCTGCTTCATCAGCCGCATGTGACCAGTGTCATTATCGGTGCCAAACGCCTGGAACAGCTTAATGACAACATCCTTGCCGCGGAAATTTCGTTGTCTCAGGACGAACTTGAAATACTTGATAAAGTCAGCGCTCTTCCGGCGGAATATCCGGGGTGGATGTTCGCACGCCAGGGGGCGGGCCGAATTCAGCAGTTAAAAGAGTCCGGACGATGACCTTTATCTGCGGCCAGTCCCCCTTTCAGACAGCAGGGTTCTGAAGAAATAAAACCGCAGCAGGGACCCCGTTTGTTTTTGCCTGATTCGATCCAAGCATTTCGTGTACTTTTGTAGAATGCAGCAAGTATTTGAATGAAATCAAGCACAATTCTGCGAAAATCGACAAAAACAGGCAAGTATTTGACAGAAATGTGTATTGAAAACACACCCTTAAACTTATTTACTTAAAGCCGTTCGAAACCGGAAGTTTTCGGCGCACACAGGAAATGAATAAAAAAGGAGAAACCCGATGAAATTCACTTATTTTTTACCTTCCCGCATCCTTTTCGGCTCAGGAATGCTTGAGGAACTCGGCAAAATGAAACTTCCCGGCAAAAAAGCCCTCATTGTTATCTCGGCAGGAACTTCCATGAAAAAACTCGGATATCTTGATCGAGTGGTCAACCTGCTTCGACAAAACGGTGCAGAAAGTGTCGTGTTCGATAAAATTCAGCCTAATCCGGTGAAAACACACGTCATGGAAGGCGCAGCAATCGCCAAACAGAACAAATGTGATTTTGTTGTGGGACTCGGCGGCGGCAGCAGTATCGACTCCGCCAAAAGTATCGCTGTCATGGCTAAGAATCCGGGCGATTACTGGGACTACGTGGGCGGCGGCTCCGGGAAAGCTCAGCCGGTGACAAACGGGGCTCTGCCTGTCGTCGCCATTACCACCACTGCCGGAACCGGTACGGAAGCCGATCCCTGGACAGTCATCACGAAGGAGGAAACCAATGAAAAGATCGGCTTTGGCAATGAGGATACGTTCCCTGCACTCTCTATTGTCGATCCAGATCTGATGATGTCTGTTCCGCCGACACTGACGGCCTACCAGGGTTTTGACGCCTTCTTCCATGCTGCCGAAGGGTATATCGCCTCCTGTGCCACACCCGTCAGTGACCTGTTCGCGCTGAAGAGCATCGAGCTGATTGCCCGCTGGCTGCCGACGGCTGTAAAAGACGGCAGCAACAAGGAGGCCAGGACAAACATGGCTCTCGCCAATACCTTTTCCGGGATCGTCGAATCCACTTCATCCTGTACCTCGGAACATTCACTGGAGCATGCCATGAGCGCCAACCATCCCGAGCTGGCTCACGGTGCCGGACTGATTATGGTTTCGACAGCCTACTTCGAATTTTTCCTCGGGAAAATTCCGGCAGAACTCTTCGAAAACATGGCTGAAGCCATGGGCGAAGACATCGAATCCATGCCGCCGGACAAGCGTCCGGAAGCATTCATTACGGCCTTGAAAAAGATGATCTCCGCCTGCAATCTGGATGAATTAAAAATGTCTGATTTCGGAATCAAAAAAGAAGAATGCTCCAACCTCGCCCGGAATGCCCGGGAAACGATGGGGGGGCTGTTCGAATTCGACCGTTATAAACTCTCGCTCGAAGAAACCGTGACGATCTTTGAACGGGCATACCGGTAGAATTGCAAAAAATGCCGCGGTGAACGGGAATCCGAATCGTTCGTCGCTCCATTGGAAAGGAAAAAATGATGGCAACATACGGTTTTCTCGGTCTGGGTATTATGGGCCGCAACATGGCCGCCAACCTGATCAAAGCGGGATTTGATGTCATGGTCTGGAACCGCAGCCCCGGGAAATGCACTCCGCTGACAGACCTCGGCGCCCGGCAGGGCAGCAGTCCGCGCGAGGTGGCCGCTGCGTGTGACATCACTTTCGCCATGCTCGCCGATCCTGCGGCTGCACAGGAGGTCTTTTTCGGTCCGGAGGGTGTCCAGAAAGGGATTGGAGGCGGTCGGGGGTATATCGATATGTCGACCGTTGACGATCATACAGCCCGCTCCATTGCCGAAGCGGTTTCCGTTTGCGGCGGCCGATTTCTTGAAGCTCCGGTCTCCGGAACAAAAAAACCGGCAGAAGACGGAACGCTGATTTTCCTTACCGCCGGGAACCGCGATCTCTATGAAACAGCCAGTCCCGCTCTCGATAAGATGGGAAAAAAAAGGCTCTATCTGGGCGATGAAGTCGGGCAGGGCGCCCGTATGAAACTGGTTGTAAACATGATTATGGGCGGCATGATGGCGGCGTTCGGCGAGGGAATGGCTCTTGCTGAAAAAAGCGGTCTGTCCGGTGAGCAGGTTCTGGATGTCCTTGATGCCGGAGCCATGGCCAACCCGATGTTCAGAATCAAGGGCGGGATGCTGCTGCAAAGAGAATTTCCCGCCAGTTTCCCGCTGAAGCATATGCAGAAAGACCTGCGTCTGGCTGTTGCGCTCGGGGACGAACTGGGCCAGCCGCTGTATTGTGCCGCTGCCGTCAGCGAGACATTCAAACGGGCCCGTGCAGCGGGATATGCTGATCAGGATTTTGCAGCGGTTTCTCAGGTGATTCAATCAAACGAAATGCAACACTGAAATGAAAGAGAAGCGATGACCACGAAACATATCGAATACGCACAATTAGGCTCCAGCGGAATCACAGTAAGCAAAGTCTGTCTGGGCACCTGGGCCATTGGCGGATGGATGTGGGGCGGAACGGATGAGGACGAATCCATCCGCACCATTCAGGCTGCAATTGACCGCGGCATCACCTTTGTCGATACCGCCCCCGCCTATGGCTTCGGCCTTTCGGAACAGATCGTCGGCAAAGCCCTGAAAGAATATGTGCCGCGCGATCAGGTCGTCATCGCCACCAAAGCGGGACTGGAATGGGACAATGCGGGCAACATATCCAGAAACTCCTCCCGCGCGCGTCTTCTGAAAGAGATCGACGACTCGCTCCGCCGGCTCCAGACCGACTATATCGACCTCTATCAGATTCACTGGCCCGACCCGAAAGTACCCATTGAGGAAACGGCTGAGGTTCTGTCTGAGATTCTTGAGTCCGGAAAAATACGCGCCATCGGCGTAAGCAACTATTCGCCGGAGCAGATGGATGTTTTCCGGAAAGTCGCCCCGCTGCACTCCGTCCAGCCGCAATACAACTTGTTTGAGCGTCAGATTGAACAGGATGTGCTTCCTTACGCAAAAGAGAACGGCCTCGCTATTTTGGCCTACAGCTCGATCTGCCGGGGACTGCTTTCCGGGAAAATGAAACCGGACACGGAGTTCAAAGGGGACGATCTGCGTCTGGAAGACCCTAAATTTCAGGAACCGAAGTATTCCCGCTATCTGAAAGCCGTTTCCGAACTGGAAACGCTGGCTACAGAAAAATACGGTCGGCACGTCCTTGAGCTGGCTGTGCGCTGGGTACTGGATCAGGGCGCTGTCGCCCTGTGGGGGGCCCGCCATCCTCATCAGGTGAGCCATGTCGATCAGGTTTTCGGCTGGTCGCTGGCCGCTGAAGACCTCAACGAAATCGACCTTATTCTCGACCGGAACATTGGATAGCTGCCGTAAAAACGGTCCAATGGTTGGAAACTTTCATCCCGATTTTTTCCAACCATTGAAAACAGTAGATTGGTACGGGTGAGGGAGGTATAACCTGCCCATGAAACGAATTGCACTGCTTTTGCTGCTGCTGTTCTCCGTTGTGCGGTCGACAGCGGATGATTCTCTGTTTTTTGTGCAGATAACGGATACGCATTTTGGGCAGGGGGATCATTTGGAACGGGCCCGAACGGTCGTGAAGGCAATCAATGCGCTTCCGGTGGACATCGCGTTTGTCGCTGTGACGGGCGACATCATGGATGACTGTATCACAGACTCCCATACGGTGGATGCGGCACGGACTGTTCTGAACAGATTGAAGATGCCGGTTCACTTTGTTCCCGGAAATCATGACCTTCTGACCGCGGCTCCGGAAAAAACGGCGGCAGCATTCACGAATCGGTTTGGTCCGCTGATTTCGGATGCGGAGTATGGCGGGGTTGAGTTTGTATTTGTCTGCACAGAGCCGCTGGCGGGCGGAGCCCGGCCGAAGGGATATGACCCGCTGAAGGAACTCGAAAATCGATTCAGGTCCTATGCCCCGAATCAGCCGATTGTGGTTTTCCATCATACGCCGTCCGTCGGCAATTTTTATCAGAATATTTTTCATCCCGGATGGGGCCGGTCTGAAGCAGGCCGTCAATGGACCGAACGGCTCAACCGCTATCCGGTTAAAGCGGTCATTGCGGGGCATTTCCATCGTGACGAATTCCACTGGCTGGGTGACATCCCGCTGTTTGTATGCCCTCCGCTTTCCGGACGGTTTGGGCGACAGGCGGCATTTCGAGTCTATAAATATCATGACGGGAAGGTCGAGTATCGCACACAGTATCCTGAATAATAGCTGATGCACGGCCTTAACAGGGATCTAACACCAAAGCGCTGGCTTTCATTTTCAGCATCCCTGAAACTTTCATTCTCTCAAAGGGGGGAGAATGTCGAAGTTACTTGCAGTACTGCTTTTAGCGGCAAACAGCTTCGCTGTGTTTGACAGCCTGGCGGAGGATATGATTCTGAAAGGAGCCGGGGCGTCTTTTCCTTATCCGCTTTATAAACACTGGATTGACCTTTACAGCGCAAAAACCGGGACGCGTATTTCTTATGAATCGGTTGGATCCGGCGAAGGAATCCGGCGGGCCCTGGCCGGAGAAGTCGACTTCGGGGCAACGGATGCCTTTCTTGCTGATGAGCGGCTGGCCTTGATTCCCGGGCAGATATTTCATCTGCCGACCTGTGCGGGAGCGGTGGTTTTAGCGTATAACCTTCCCGGGGAACCGCAGCTCAGACTGACCGGCGAGGTCATTGCTGATATTTTTATGCGACGTATCCGCAGGTGGTCGGATCCGGCAATCCGGGCGCTGAATCCGAAAATCTATCTTCCCGATATGGATATTGTAGTCCTGCATCGTTCGGACAGCAGCGGGACTACATTTGTTTTTACAGACTATCTGAGCAAAGTGAGCCCGAAATGGGAGGCGGAAGTCGGGCGCAGCAAAGAGGTCCGCTGGCCGACAGGACTGGGGATAGAGCGCAATGACGGAGTCGCGGATTTTATTACAAAAATTCAGGGAAGCATCGGCTATATCGAATACGGATATGCGCAAAGGGACCGGCTCGCCTGCGCTGCTGTCCGTAATCGGAGCGGACAGTATATTTATCCATCGGCGGAAACGATTACCGCTGCCGCCGCTGTGGAGATTCCCGACGATACCCGGGTGATGATTACCGATACAGCAGCAGCAAACGGTTACCCTATTTCGACATTCACCTGGCTGATTTTTTTTAAGCACAAAGATGGCGAGCTGACCGGTTCAGAGGCAAAGGACAAAGAACTCCACCGGTTTCTTGAATGGATACTGAACGACGGACAGCGTCATTTCGGACCCTATCATTACGCACCTCTTCCGTCCCGTGTGATCGGAAAGGCACGGGACGTCATACGCCGCATCTACGAAGAGGGTGGACGGTGATGAAAAGATGGATCCCTGTGATCCTGCCGGCGCTGCTGCTGCTTCCGGCGTGGCCTGCGTCGGCTTCAGAAGAGTCGTCTGATGTGCGGGTTGTGTTGTGCCGGACATCGGAAGATTTCGTCGACAGCGAATCGACAGCATCCGGCACAGATCGTTTTCTGACAGCTCTGCTTGAATATATTGCCGATCAGGAGGGCTGGAATCTTCAATATCAGGATCAATGGGTCAAGACGGACGTGCTGCCAGATGCTGAGAATGCCGATCTTCTTTTCGGCGCGGCTTATACGGATCAATTGTCGGATCGGCTGCAATTCTCCAAAGAGGCGATCCTGTCGACATGGGCCGAAGTGGTTGCGTCCAGCCATTTGAAAATCAGTACATTTATTGATTTGGCGGACCGTACGGTCGGACTGGTGAAGAATGATCCTTACAATAAGGACTTTCGGAATATTATCCATAATTTGAATATGGAATGCAGATTTGTCGAATTCAGCAGCTACAGTCAGATTCTGGATGCGTTGCAGAAAAGCTGGATTGATGCAGGAGTGCTGGATCATCTCAGTCTTCTCGGTCTGTCTGTTCCAGATGGTGTTTTTGTTACGCCGATTATTTTTTCACCGATCACACTGCGGGCGGCGCAGCCTCCCGGAAGCAGTTTGCATCTGCTCGACGTTGTGGATTACCAGCTGGCCCGCCTGAAAAAGACACCCAACTCGATTTATCACCAGCTGCTGGAAAAATTTCTTGATCAAGAGCATTCGACCGTGATTCCTCCGGTAATCGGCTGGCTCCTGGGCGGAGCCGGTCTGCTGGCCGTATGGTTCGGCATTTTCAGCTCGGTTTTACATCGGCGGGTGCGGACGAAAACCCGGGAGTTGTTTGATAAAAACGAAGAGCTTGAAATGAACCGGGCACGGCTGCAGCTGGCGCTGGATGTGGCAAATGACGGGTTATGGGAATGGGATGTACAGTCGGACAGACTTTACATGAGTCCGCGCTGGCATACGATGCTTGGTTATGAGTACGGGGAGTTCCCCCCTGAATCCGGTGTGCTTACAGAGATGGTTCATCCGGAGGACAAGGTGCGTTTTGAGCAGCAGATACAGGCGCTGCTGACTTCCCGGCAGAACGCATTCGAGACGGACTTTCGTCTGATGCAGAAAACCGGCGGCTGGAAATGGGTGGCTTCACGCGCGAAAACAGTGGAACGGGATGAAGACGGCCGGCCTCTGCGGATTGTCGGCACAAACCTGGACATTGATTCCCGTAAAGAGACCGAGTTTGAACTGGAAGAGGCCAAGCGCCGGGCAGAAGCGGCCAATGTGGCCAAGAGCGCTTTCCTGGCTCATATGAGCCATGAACTGCGCACGCCGTTGAATGCGGTAATCGGCCTGACCAGTCTGCTGCTTCGTTCCGAGATGCCTGATGAACAGCATGAATATGTCAAAACCATCCAGGTGAGCGGCGAAATGCTGCTGACGATCATCAATGATATTCTTGATATTTCCAAGGTGGAAGCCGGAGAACTCAAACTGGAGAACCACATCTTTAATCTGCGTAAATGCGTTGAGTCCACGATGGATCTGGTTGCCCCGCGTGCTGCGGAAAAACAGCTTGAACTCAGCTATCATGTGGAGCCGGATGTTCCCTCCAACGTGATCGGGGATGTCGTCCGTTTACGCCAGGTTCTGCTGAACCTGCTGAATAATGCGGTCAAATTTACAGAAGAAGGCGAAGTGGTATTTATCCTGCGTGCCGAGCCGCATCCGGATGCCGAAAAATGCCGTCTTTATTTCACGATACGGGACACCGGCATCGGCGTTACTCCGGAGCAGATGAAGCATATTTTTCATCCGTTTCGGCAGGCTGATTCCTCTACAACCCGTCGCTATGGAGGAACGGGACTCGGCTTGACCATTTGCGACAAGATGGTGCGCCTCATGCACGGCGAGTTTGATGTGAAAAGCACTCCGGGACAGGGCAGCAGCTTCAGTTTTTGCATTGAAGCAGGGACCGCCCCAGCAGAAGACGAAGAAGATGAAAGTCTGAAAAGTGATCTGCCCCTGCTGAGCGGCAAGCCGGTTTTAGTCGTGGATGATAACGGAACCAACCGGCATATTCTGGAAAAGTATCTCCGGCTCTGGGGAGCAAAGCCGGTTCTGGCTTCGAACGGTTTGGATGCGTTGGTCCTTCTGGAAAATCATCCACCGTTTGAACTCGTTCTTCTCGACCTGCTGATGCCGGGAATGGACGGAATCGCGCTGGCCCGTACCATTCGTGAACGGCCTGCTTTCAAGAAACTTCCACTGGTGATGCTCACTTCATCCATGGGACATGATGCGGAGCTCCGGCAGGGGGACTTTGCCGCAACGATTTTTAAACCGGTCAAACCGGCCGTGCTTTGCAAAACCATACTGCAGATCTTTTCCGGGAAGACCGCCCGGGAGCAGACTGCACAAAAAGAGCCGGTTTCGGCGAATCAGACTTTTCCGTTGCGGATTCTGATGGCGGAAGACAACCGGGTCAACCAGCGGGTCTGCATGCTGCTTCTCAAAAATCTCGGCTATACAGCCGATGTCGCGGCCAACGGAGAAGAAGCCCTGCTGGCTGTGGAACGGTCTTTCTATGATGTCATCCTGATGGATATACAGATGCCGAAAATGGACGGCCTGGAGGCAACCCATAAAATCTGCAGGCGCTGGCCGGAAGGAGTGAGACCGTATATCATCGGTGTTTCCGCCCACGTCCTGCCGGAGGAACGCGAGCGGGCGCTGGCCCAGGGTATGAATGACTACCTTACCAAACCGATTCATATCGACGAGCTGCGCTATGCTTTGTTGAAAGTTCCGTCTTTACAAGTCTGATCTCAGGCCGGTCTGATTTTCCTTCAAAAAATAACAAGGCAGTATTAAAGTACACCTCTTTCAGTGCGGAGACGTCCGTCTCTGCCGGGAGTGTGTATGAAAAAAATGAAGGCGACCGATCCGCAGGTGCAGGAGCGCGCAATGCTGGTCGGGGTGATGATTCGCGGGCGCGATGAAGAATGGGACATTCGCGACACGCTCGACGAGCTGGCGCAACTGGCTGAAGGTGCGGGCGCCGTGGTACTCGAACGGGTTCTCTGTAAACAAACGAAGATTCATGCGGGGCATTACATCGGCAGGGGAAAGGCGGAGGAGATTTCCCGGCAGATCAAAGAACTCGGCGCCAATTTGGTGATTTTTGACGAAGACCTGACCCCGGCACAGGGGCGCAACCTCGAAGAGGTGCTGGATGTCCGTGTGATCGACCGCACCCAGCTGATTCTCGACATTTTCGCCCAGCGCGCGCAGACGCGTGAAGGGTGTCTTCAGGTTGAACTGGCTCAGCATCGCTATCTGCTGCCGCGCCTGCGACGCATGTGGACCCATCTCGAACGGCAGGCCGGTGGGATCGGCCTCAAGGGGCCGGGTGAAACACAGATCGAAATGGACCGCCGGCGCATTCAGATGCTTATCCGCACACTGACAAAGGAGTTGGAACTGGTGCGTCAGCGCCGGGCTGAACAGCGGCGCGGACGCCAGCGTCACGGCTGGGCGCTGGTTTCACTGGTCGGTTACACCAATGCGGGCAAATCCACTCTGCTCAACCGGCTCGCCGGAGCCGATATTTATGCGCAGAATCAGCTTTTTGCCACATTGGATCCGACGACGCGGCAGGTCGAGCTGCCGAACGGTGACCCCTGTCTGCTGACCGATACCGTCGGTTTTATTCGCAAACTGCCGCACCACCTGGTTGAATCGTTCAAAGCAACACTGGAAGAAGTGGTGGAGGCCGACTTGATTCTGCATGTCATCGACAGCGCGCATCCGCAGGTTGAGAAACAGATCGATGCGGTCAATGCGGTCCTTCAGGAGATCGGGGCGGAAAATAAACCGGTGCTCTGTGTGCTGAATAAAATCGACAAAATCGAAGGAGCCGGTGCCGCAAAGCGGCTGGCCCGCACGCTCGGCCGGTCGGCCGCGGTTTCGGCCGTAACCGGTGAAGGAATCGAAAATCTGCTGAACGAACTGGCGGACTGCCTCAAAGGCGACAAACAGCTGATGCGACTGAATATCCCACTCCGTGAAGGGCGTTTGCTGGCGTTGTTGAGAACCTCGGCAACGGTGCTCGAAGAAAAATATGAGGGCGAATTTGCTGAACTGCTCGTCCGGGTTCCCGTTGCGCTTGCTCCGCGCTGCGAAGCATACCTTGTGGAGAAGGATTGAATTCCGGAGCAACCTGTCCGATAATTACCGATAATTACAGACTTTCAATGACGAGAGGAGAAGCAATGGCATATGATTTGACCGGGAAAATCAAGGTAATCCAGGAGCCGCAGACCTTTGCGAGCGGATTCACAAAACGCGAATTCGTGGTAACGGTCGAGGACGGAAAATATCCGCAGGAAATCGCGCTGGAATGTGTGCAGGATAAAGTGAAACTGCTCGAAGAGTTCAAAGAAGGGCAGACCGTAACGGTCAGTTTCGATATCCGCGGACGCGAATACAACGGACGCTATTTCAATAATCTGCAGGCGTGGCGCATCCGGGCGGAAGAGACCGGTGCACCGGCTGCCGACGATGAGCGCCCGCCGATTCCGGATGATTCCGAGGCTCCCGCCGATTTTGATGACGATATCCCGTTTTAAAAACCGAACCGATTGAATTGGAGAAAAAAATGAAAGTTGTATTGGCATATTCCGGCGGCCTGGACACCACGGTGCTCCTGACCTGGCTTCAGGAACAGTTTGACGCAGAAGTGATCTGCTACTGTTCAAATGTCGGGCAGGAAGAGGAGCTCGACGGGCTTGAGGAGAAGGCGCTTAAACACGGCGCAATCAAATGTGTGGTGGACAATGTTGAAGAGGAATTCGCCCGCGATTTTATTTTTCCGATGATGCAGGCCAATGCCATCTATGAAGGAAGCTATCTGCTCGGTACTTCCATCGCCCGTCCGCTGATTGCCAAGCGGATGATGGACATTGCCATTGCCGAAGGTGCGGAAGCGATCTGCCATGGAGCAACCGGGAAAGGCAACGATCAGGTCCGCTTCGAGCTGACGGCTTATTCCATGAAACCGGACATCAAAATTATCGCCCCGTGGCGCATGCCGGAGATTTTCAAATTCAAGGGGCGCACCGACATGATTAAATATCTGGAAGATCACGGGATTCCCTGTGCGGTTTCCAAATCGAAACCCTACAGTACAGACCGCAATCTGCTGCACATCAGCTTTGAGGGCGGAATTCTCGAGGATCCGTGGACTGAACCCGATGAGAATATGTGGTGCATGACCAAACCGCTGTCGCAGTCCGCTGATCAGCCCGAATATGTCGAAGTCAGCTTTGAAAAAGGCATTCCGGTGGCGGTGAACAGCGAAAAACTGTCTCCTGCCGCCTTGATGCATAAACTGAATGCGCTCGGGTGTGAACACGCGGTCGGCCGCATCGATATGGTCGAAAACCGTTTCACCGGCATGAAAGATCGCGGGATTTACGAAACGCCCGGCGGTACGATCCTGCATCATGCGCACCGTGCGATGGAGTCGATCACGATGGATCGCGAAGTGATGCATCTGCGTGATTCACTGATTCCTAAATATGCCGAACTGGTCTACAACGGTTTCTGGTTTGCCCCGGAGCGTGAAATGCTGCAGGCCGCGATCAGCAAGAGTCAGGAAACGGTCACCGGCGATGTCCGCGTGAAACTGTTTAAAGGCGGAGTGCATGTTTGCGGACGTCGTTCGCCAAACTCGCTCTACAATCCTGAACTGGTCAGTTTCGACGAAGCAGGCGGCTATGACCAGACCGATGCGACGGGCTTCATCAAGCTCAATGCGCTGCGTTTGCGCGTCCGCGCCGCCATGCGGGCCAAACAGAACTGACCGGGGATTTTCCGCGGATTCCCCGTCTGTGAAAAAACTGAACCGCCTTTCACCGGCGGTTCAGTTTAGAGAGCAGGCGCAGAATTTCCATGTAAAGCCAGACGAGTGTGACAATCAGTCCGAAGGCGGCGTACCATTCCATGTATTTCGGTGCGCCCTGTTCCGCGCCCTGCTCGATAAAGTCAAAGTCGAGCACGAGATTGAGCGCCGCGATAACCACCACCACCGCGCTCAATCCGATGCCGATCGGTCCGCTGCCGTAGATCATCGGAATGCCGATTCCGAAAAAGCCGAGAATCCACGACGCCATGTAAAAGAGCGCGACTCCGCCGGTCGCGGCGCAGACGCCGAGTTTAAAGTTTTCAGTGGGGCGGATCAGGTGCGACGTATAAGCGAGCAGCAGCGCGCCGAGTGTTCCGAACGTCAGCAGAACCGCCTGCATGACGATGCCGGGAAAGCGTGCCTCGAAAAGGCTGGAAATGCCTCCGAGCAGGAGACCTTCACAGACCGCATAAATCGGAGCTGTTACCGGGGCCGATTTTTTGTTGAAGATGGTGATCAAGGCAACAATGAAACCGGCAATTCCGCCGATCATGATCCATCCGGTCCCGTTCTGCGGTGCCGCCGGATTCCAGGTAAGCAGCGTGGATGCAAAAAGAAGCGCCAGCAGCATGGCGGTTCGGCTGACCGTTCCCTGGATGGTCATTACCCCGCTGCCTGTGCTGGCCAGATCAAACGTTTTGGCATTCAGTGCCGGATTAGCTGTACGCATCATAATTCAACTCTCCTTGTGCAATTTCCCGATAATTAAACGGATTCGACCCGTAAAATGCAAAACTGTTCACGGATCAAACTTGAGTCGGAAAAAACGATCCGCAACGCATGGTCCGTTTCCAAACCTTGGAAACATTCGGTTTGCCCGGGCGGGGGATTCTATGTTAAATATACGCTCATTTTAATTGAAAGGAAATCTATCATGGCGCGTGCATATAACTTCAGTGCAGGGCCGGCGATTCTGCCGGAAGAGGTTCTTAAACAGGCTCAGGCCGAACTGCTGGATTTCAACGGAACCGGCATGTCCATTATGGAGATGAGTCATCGCGGCAAGGATTACTCCGCGGTGCATCAGGAAGCCAAGGACAACCTCAGGAAGCTCCTGAATATTCCGGATAACTACAGCATCCTCTTTATGACCGGCGGCGCGAGCACGCAGTTTTCGTTGATTCCGATGAATCTGGTCGGAGAAGGACAGACCGCTGACTATATCAATGCCGGAGCATGGGGAACAAAAGCCCTCAAAGCGGCCAAAAAGCTCGGCGTGAAAGTTAATGTGTCGGCGGATGTCTCCAAAGAGATTCCGGCCCGTATGCCGGCCCTTGAAAATCTTCAGTTCACTGAGGGCGCCGCCTACGTGCATATTACGTCCAACGAGACCATTTCCGGCGCACAGATGAAGGAATTTCCTGAAACCGCCGCCCCGCTGATTGCCGATATGTCTTCGGACATCCTGTCTCGTCCGCTCGACGTGTCGCAGTTCGGCATGATTTACGCCGGTGCACAGAAAAATCTTGCTCCGGCAGGCGTGACCCTGGTGATCATTCGCAATGACCTGGCGGAAAAATCGCCGGAAACGCTGCCGGACCTTTTTCAGTACAGGCATATGATGGAAACCGATTCGCTTTCCAACACGGCACCGACCTTCCTGATTTACATGATCATGCTCGTCACCCGCTGGCTGCTGGCCAAGGGCGGACTCGAGGGGATGCAGAAAATCAATAAGGAAAAAGCGGACAAGCTCTATGCCGCCATAGACAAGTCGGATTTCTATAAAGGCACTGCCGTTCCGGAATATCGCTCCACGATGAATGTGACCTTCCGCCTGCCGAGCGAAGAACTCGAAACACAGTTTATCAAAGAAGCTGCGGCGCAGGGGATGACCAGCCTCAAAGGGTATCGCTCTGTCGGCGGTATTCGCGCTTCCATCTACAATGCCTTTCCGACAGAAGGGGTGGATGTGCTGATCGGCTTCATGAAAGAGTTCGAGAAAAAGAACAGCTGATGATTTTCGCGGCGGTTACTCCTGCTGATGTGATGCGGCGGGGTAACCGTCCGGACTTTGCCGCTGTTCCTGACCGGTTTTCTGCCGTGCGCGGATTGCCTCAATGACGATGGGCTCACACACTGTGCCGCGGCCAGAATCAATGCCTCTGTTGCGCAGCGGGCACGGACGAGGTGATCGGAGACTATACCGGAACGAATATAACCGGTTTAGGCCGCACAGCCGGCAGGGCTGGGTTAGGCCCGGTCCCACAGAGACGAACTGCCCGTCGCTCGGGTTAAACTGCGGATAATCTTTGGAGTAACGGAGGCCTTTTTGCCTCCGTTGTCACGGGTGTCCGGTAAAAGTAAGTTTATGACCCAGGCCGATATGAGCCTGACAACCATGGCGCGACGGGTCAAAGGCGGGCGGATGATGCGTATGGACCGAATGGAACGGCTCTGTTTAAGTCCGGGCAAACCCGTTCACCCGCCCGATGGACAGGATGCCGCCCGGAGGGTATTTATCCTCTGAAACTTTTACCGGACAGTCGTGCTTTTTCTTTTAAAAAATCCGGCCTCCGGATCAGGCAAACAGCAGGATTCCCGTTCCCGTGTTTCATCGGCAACCCTGTTAATGGCCGTCCACGTTCAATACAGCTTCTGCCGAATTCCCGAAAGCATAGTGAATCGGAACTTGCTCCATTCTCTCAGCTCCGGTAAATTCTTCTGTTTTACAAAACGCGTCACCAGCCCATTCTGTTGTCTGATTGTAACGGTGCCGCAGTAACCCTGAACCAGAGAAAGGAAGAACCATGGGGCTCTTCGGAACAGCAAAACCGGTACTGGCAGTCGATTTCGACGCCATACTTCAAACCAAAGGTGTGCGCGGACGCGCCGCGCCGCGCCAGCAACTCCAGATTCTGCGCTCGCTTTCCCGCTTTGTGCAGCGCGAGAAAATCAAAGTCATCGCCGTAATGACCGGCCAGCCACTTGATAAAGCACCGCACAATAAAGTATTTGAGGGGGTGCGTGTACGCTATGCCCAGTCTGCGGAAATGATGGCGGGAGAACTCCTCAAAGCACTCAAGCAGGCCGGCTCGTCAGGAATTCTGGTGACTGACAATATTGAACTCGAAAAGAAAGTACGTCAAGGCGGCGGCGCAACATTGCGTATTTCCACGTTCCGCAAGCTGCTTGATGACAGCAACGAATCGTTGTCCGGCAATAACAACGGAGGGAATGGCGGAGGCCGTTCAAACGGACGGCGTCCACGCCGCCGGAAGCCCGCAGCAAAGACGCAAAACTCCTCTGTACCGGCGGAAAACGCCAGGAACGAGAACAGTAACGCCGACACCATCAGCCAAATGATAGATCTGGTCGACTAGGACCGCTCTGACGAGAATACGGAAACGGCTTTTTCTGTACTTTTCAGAGAAAGCCGGTTTCGTTTCTGCAGGCATCTCTATTCCTCCAGAAATGTGACAGTGGCGATATAAGGCAGCTCGCGATAGCGGTTGTCATAATCAAGGCCATACCCGACTACAAAGACATCGCCGACAGGGAATCCCGCATAGTCGGCGTCCATGTCTACCGCCCGGTTCGTTTTTTTGTCCAGCAGCACACAGGTGCGCACCGACCGCGCCCCGCGTTTCAGAAAGAGTTCTTTGGCAAAAGAGAGAGTCCGCCCGCTATCGAGAATGTCATCCACAATCACCACATCCGCCCCGGTCAGATCTTCGTTGGTATCATGCGTGATTCTGACTGTACCGCTCGATTCAGTTCCTGCGCCGTAACTTGAGAGTATAATAAAATCGACACGCGGATGCAGATTGTGCTGGGAAAATCCGCGCACAAGATCTGCCAGAAAAATAAAACTTCCGCGAAGAATGCCCAGCATCACCAGATTTTCCGCCTCACAGTCCTGTGCGATCTCATCAATTAACGTATGAACACGCTGCTGAATCTGCTCGCTGGTTAACAATACGTTGTGAATATGATGCGATTTCATACAGGATTCTCCCTTATCATGCGATATGGACTTTACGGTTAATTGCTCCCGCATGGAATGTCAAATTTACAGATAGATTTTCGCGATGGCACCAATGACTGCATGTATAAAGAGCGATCATTGTTCACGCAGGCAGTTTTTCAGGGGCCCGGGATTGCAGTTTGCCGACAGAAGATGAGCTGTCCGCCGGAATCTTTATTCTGCGGCAACGAAAAATTAATCGGCTGCAGGATTTTTATCGCCTCTGTTCAGAGATTCGGTAAAACGTAGAGCATGAATACACGTACACGTTTTGCTCCCAGTCCGACCGGCCATGTCCATATCGGTAACATGCGGGCGGCGATCTTCAATTGGCTTTACGCCCGCCATACCGGGGGAAAATTCCTGCTGCGTGTTGAAGACACCGATATCGAACGTTCCACTCCTGAAGCAATTAAAACCCTCCTGGAGGCGCTGGACTGGCTCGGTCTCGACATCGATGAGGAACCCCTTTATCAGACGACCCGCATGGAGGCCCACCTCGCCGCTGCCGAACAGCTCCTTGTTGCGGGACACGCTTACAGAGAAGATAAAGGCGGGCTGGGGCAGGGCGAATGCATTATTTTCAAAATGCCCGGTATCGATATGGAATTCCATGACGAAATTAAAGGCACCCTCCGAAAGCCTGCCGCCGATATGGCCGACTTTGTCATCGTCCGTTCTAACGGAACGCCTGTTTTTCACATTGCCAATGTTCTCGATGACATCGAACAGGGTGTCACGCATGTGATTCGCGGCGACGACCACGTCGAAAACACGTTTCGCCACATTGCCCTCTATCAGGCGCTCGGGGCGCCTGTCCCGAAATTTGCCCACCTGCCAATGATCATCAATGCGCAGGGCAAACCCTATTCCAAACGCGACGGCGACGCGTTCATCGGCGATTTTCAGAGCAAAGGGTTTTTAGGAGACACGCTGTTCAACTATCTCGCGCTCCTCGGCTGGTCGCCCGGCGATGACCGCGAAATCATGACCCGCGAAGAGATGATTGAAGCCTTCGATCTTTCCGCCGTCCGCTCATCGCCCGCGCAGATGGATTTGCGTAAACTTCTGTGGATGAACGGCGAATATATACGTGCGATGAAGCCGGAAGATTTTGCGGCTCTGGCCCGCAAAGAACTGTCCGCCGCCGGCATCGACCCCGGCCTCGACGCCGAGGCCGTTTTTGCACTCATGCAGCCGCGCACCAAACTGACTGCGGATATTGTCCCGGCGGTCACCTTCTTTTTTACCGAGGACTACGAATACGATGAAAAAGCTGTACAGAAAAAGCTTCTTAAAGACGGCGCTTTCCAGACCCTGGAAAAAATCATCGAAATCTTCCAGGGATTGGAAAACTTCGCGACCGAAACCATAGACAAAGCTCTGCATGAGTTCGTCGAGCAGAGCGGTCTGGGGTTCGGCGTCGTTATGCCGCCGATCCGTATCGCCGTCTCCGGTCAGCCGTCCGGCCCGGATCTCGCACCCACTCTCGCTATTCTGGGCAAGGATACCGTTCTGGCCCGCATTCGCAGAACCATTGAACAGTTCGGATGATTGAATTTCATCCTGTGGATAAAAGAAAAATCAGGGGGAGGAAAATTACATTTCCCTGAACTGAGAAGCCCGTAATGGGCTTCCTTCTGCACCCCAGATCCGAACCGGCCGGCCGGAAGGAAGGTTCAGTTCGCAGAGCGTTTCGTCAGAGTGCTCTTTAAAGTCCTCCGCTTCAGCGGGATTTTTCTTAATGTGAACCGGACGCGGCTTCTTCAACGCCCCGGAGAGTTTTCCCAGCCAGTACTTTATGCAGGAAACAGAGCGGGATATATCCAGTTCGGTCTCCAGCCACTTGCGGGCCTGTCCCGCCGTACACCAGGTTCCTTCTTTCAGGTTCTGTTCAATAGCCCGCTGTACATCCGGATGGCGGCTCGGACTCGGTCGACCTCCGCCTTGACCCTGCCGGCAGAGCAATGCATCCGGGGCCTTGGTCGCAAAACCGATCGATCCGCTGCCGGAGGTGGAAGAGGCTCTGCCGATTAAAAACCGCATCCCGTCGGTGTCATTTATTTTTGAGGCAACGCGACCCATGCTCATTTCAGAATTGCAGCCAGCGGAGAGTTCTCCAAGGATTGGAAAATCTCGAGATCACGGGCGCAGACTTCAGCAAAATTGGTTAAAAGCCGGTCGCGTACGGCATCCTGCACAGGACAGGCATCGCCCAGTACCGTCTGCATGGAGGCAACCGGCTGGCCGACGAGACCGCACGGCACAATGGTTTGGAAACCGGACAGGTCCAGACAGACGTTGAAACTCATGCCGTGGAAGGAGACCCAGCGTTTCAGACGAAATCCGATGGCGGCCACTTTCCCCTGCTCCGTCCAGGCTCCGTTTTTGCCTTCACGGCGAAACCCGGCAATGCCGAAATCGGCCAGAGTACGCAAAGCCACCTCTTCGAGATTCCAGAGATAGCCATGCGAATCGGCACCCCTGCCGCCCAGATAAATGATCGGATACAGCACCCATTGTCCCGGCGCATGATACGTAACATCACCGCCGCGTTCGACGTGGAAGAGTTCGATCCCGCGCGCAGCGTATTCCTCACGAGACAGCAGCAGGTAATTATCGCGGCCCCTGTTGCCGAGAGTCACTGTGGGCGGATGCTGGAGAATCAGTACCGTATCAGGGATTTCCTCTGCCTGTCGTGCCGCAAGCAGCTGATGCTGAAGCTCAAGCCCGCGCTGATATGGGACCGGCTCGTTAAACTGTATGGTCCACGTATTCATGATCTATTTTCTTTAACCGTTCATGCCGTTAAAGTCGAAATAAAAAAATCACTGCGCTCTGCTTTAAGTTTATCTGCGCGTTCGGTCTCATATCATTGGCGCCCAGGGCGTTTAAAACCATCAGACGATCAGAACGGCAAGTTCGTGCCAGAGTTTGATAAATACACTTTCCAGTGCGTAGCCGAAGCCGAAAATAAAGGAGCTTAAGGGAGTGCTCCAAAGCAGCAGGATAAAAATCAGGAAGACGGCCGTTGCATGTTTCTGCGCAAATTGATCCAGACCGGGGTGGATTGCCGATATGACGGCGAAACCGTCCAGTACCGGAACAGGCAGAATGTTAAAGATGAAAAGAATTCCGTTCACTGCCCCGCCGATGAGAAGAAACGAGACGACCTGCTGTGCGCCGGCGATTTGAGCAATTACCGTCAGCAGCGAAAAAAACAGACACAGCAGAAGATTCATCAGCGGCCCTGCCAGTGCAATCATCGCCCGGCTGCGTGCGCTGTCCGTGGATCGGCACACCGGAACCGCGCCCCAGGCGATGCCGAAAAGCGCCAGCATAATCAGCGACTGCATGCCCATCTGGACCAGCGGGTTCAGCGTCAGGTGCCCGTTTCGCGCGGCGGTATCATCGCCGAATCGCAACGCGGTATATGCATGTGCATATTCATGGCAACAGATGGAAAAGATCACAAAAACCATCCAGCCGAAGTAGAGAAACGGATTACTCAGAGCCTGTTGAATGAACATAAGAACAGTCCTTTTTTTTTACCGGGCCGGGGTGATCAGCAGT
Organism: Verrucomicrobiota bacterium; assembly: GCA_030153935.1. GTDB lineage: Bacteria > Verrucomicrobiota > Kiritimatiellia > Kiritimatiellales > Tichowtungiaceae > Tichowtungia. The sequence continues at coordinate 36,577 of JASKKX010000004.1, forward strand.
GTGTTAATGCGTCGCGGCGTGGCACTGTGCACAGTGATCTCAATGCCCGGCGCGGCAACCTTGGTTCCGATTTTCGGGATATTGCCCAGCTCGTTGAGGACGTAGCCGCCGACAGAATCGTATTCGTCACTCTCCGGAATCTGCAGGTCCAGCTCTTCATTCAGGTCCGCTACGGCAAGACTGGCTTTTACCAGTACAGAGCCATCAGAACGTTTCTGAATCTCTTTTTCCGCGAGATCGTATTCATCGTTGATTTCGCCAATGAGTTCTTCGATGATGTCTTCCATACAGATGATGCCGGCGGTGCCGCCATATTCATCAACAACAAGCGCCATCTGAAACTGAAGTCCCTGCATCTGCCGCAGCAGATCGTTGATCGGCATCGTTTCGGGCACGACGCTCAGTCTTTTAATGATGTCGGAAACAGAGGCCTCCCCATCACCGCGCACCAGCAGGCGCAACAGGTCTTTTACATGCACGATGCCGCAGACGTTATCGATGGTTTCTTCATAGACCGGAAAGCGGGAATGACGAGAGTGCTGTATTTTCTCTGCACATTCTTTCACTGTGCTTTCAGCGCGCAGCCCTTCAATGTCGACACGCGGGGTCATGATTTCACGGGCGACAGTTTCCCCGAATTCAAAAACGCTGCGGATAATGTCGCGTTCGTCTTTCTCCAATTCCGCGTCATCGGCTTCATCGACGAGCGTCATGATTTCCTCTTCAGAGGAAGGACGGTCATCTTCATCGGCCGAGGAAAGAGCGTGAGCAAGCAGTCCGCGCTCCAACGCATAGACCGGCCAGACCAGCGGCATAAGTAAACGGGTGCAGCCGATAACCAGCGGCAGAAAAAACAGGGAAAGCCGGTCGGCATAGCTTTCGGCCAGTACGAACGGAATGACACGGATGAAAAGCATATACAGCAGCGTCATCAAGAACATCAACACGATCCATTCCACGGCCCGGGTGAAAGGAAAAATGCGGACGGCAAAATAGACCGCCATGATTTCAAACAGCGTCAGGCAGAAACGCAGGGTGGTGCGCAGCAGGTGCCATCGTCCGGCCCATCGGGTGAAGACTTCTTTGGCATGCGGCTTTTTTTCGGCCAGACGGATAACCCCCGCGTTTCCGGTTTCGCGGAAAGCGGCGAAGAGCACGGCCCAGAATCCGGCGAAGCCCAGTGCGGCGAGACTATAGATCAGACAGGTGATGTCAGGTCGTTCCATATCAGTGCAGTATCAGGTTTCTAATGTCCGCTGCCAATTCTTTAAGCTGTCGCATTTCCGTGCGGCGCATGGCGACGCGACGGGCCGGCGTATTGTCATCGGCACCGGAAAGATGATCGAAGCCGTGGGCGATGTAGAGCGCGAGTTCCTCGTCAATCCCGCCATGATACGGACCTTCCTGCACCGCCCGCTCGACATTGACAATCAGGTCGCCGGTGCAGCCTTCTTCGCCGGGAATCGCTTCACTGCGGAAACTGATGACATCTGTGGGGCAGTCTTTCCCGAAAAACCCGCGGTTGGTCTGTGTAATTCCTTCATCGTCTGTAAGAAGCAGAGTGACCTCTTCCCAGACGCTGTCCGGACTGGCGACCTCAAGCAGAGCAGCTAATTTACCGGTCAGCCGGCGGATTGCCGGCAGATTCAGTCGGTGTTTCCGTTGCAGATTCCTTACGGTTGTTTTCATCTTTAGGGTAAGCGACGCGGCCATGAAGCATATTTGTGAGTGAGAAAATAAAGGATTGTTTGATTTTATTGAGTTCTGCCAGCGTGAGATTGCATTCATCAAGCTGGCCGTCACGAAGTCGTGAATCGAAGATATCATTAATCAGATTGGTGATGCGCACCGATGAAGGTTTGTCAAGAGAACGCGAGGCGGCTTCGCAACCGTCTGCCAGCATCAGGATTGCCATTTCCCGGTTCTGCGGGCGGGGGCCTTCGTAACGAAAGTCTTCCGCGTTGATGGGTTGTGAGGATCCGTCGCCGTCTTTCTGCTGCTGGGTTTTGGCGCGGTGATAAAAAACGGAGACAAGCCCGGTACCCTGATGCTGCTGAATCCCGTCGATAATCACTTGCGGAAGTTTATATTTTCTCGCCAGTGTAACCCCTTCTTTAATATGAGAAACAATGACAAGCGTACTCATACTCGGAGAGAGCTCGTCATGAGGATTTTCAGTAAACTGGATATTTTCACTGAAAAACCCGGGTTTAACCAGTTTCCCAATATCATGGAAATACGCGCAGACACGCAGCATCAGGCCGTTCGCACCAATGCTTTCGGCGGCGCTTTGTGCCAGGCTGGCCATCATCAGCGAATGGTGATAGGTGCCGGGGGCATTGACGGCCAGGCTTTGAAGCAGCGGGTGGCTGAGATCGGACAGCTCCAGCAGAGTGATATCGGTTGTGACTTTAAAAAGATGTTCGAACAGCGGAATCAACAGAACCGCCAGCAGCGCAGAGCAGAATCCGCTCAGCAGGGCCCCGCCGAGCTGGGGAATCAGCACTCTCCACGCCGGTTGGGTAAGCACAGCCACAATCAGTGCAAAAAAGATTTTGACGGCACCCACCCAAAGTCCGGCGCGAAAGAGTGCCATACGGTGTTTGACATCACGTGTGGTGTAGACCGCGGTCAGAGAAACCATCAGGCCGACAATAAATACATAAAAATTTCCTTCAAGCAGTACAGCCAGTGCAAAGCTGCTTCCCATTCCGACGATTATCCCGGGGATACTGCCAAGCAGCACAGAAGCAAGAATCGGCGCAATAGCCAGCGGCAACGCAAAGTCGAGTGATGACGCCGGCAGAACACTTAGATCGACAATCATATACAGAAGCATTTTCCCCAGCAAAAGGGGCAGGAACGAAAGGACGAACATCAGCAGAACATCCCGCCGGCTGCGCAGCAGATTCGGTTTTACAATGCCGGCAACCGCGGCGGTCACTACCAGACCGATCAAAAGAAGCAGTCCGCTGCCGGCCACCCGCTGAATCCGTTCGGCAGGTGTTTCGAGCTCACTCAGCCTTTTTTCATGCGCGTTCAGCCAGCGGAGAGTCTGCTCGCTGACCCGGTCGCCGGTACGCACAAGAATTGTTCCGGCGCTAATCGAATCGAAAACCGGTTCAACCAGTTCCATCACCTGCGCACGACGCGCGGCGGTTTCGGCCGCATCATAAATTATGTTGGGATGAAGCCACGGCTTGATCAGTTTGCGAACGACCATTTCATCGCGGTTTTCCGGCGGGAGCCGGTTGCAAATCTCGACAACCGCCGCTTGCAAGGCCTCCGGCTGAGTCGTAAAGCTGCTGAGTTCACGGATAGTCTCCGCGGTTTGCCCCCGGATCGTGATTTTCCCTGTCGGCGCAAGGCCGTTGAATTGCGAACTCTGATCCTTTTCAGAAAGAATGCCGTTTTCAACTCTTGAGGAAACCGCACTGAGCACGACCGCCTGCAGGTCGGTATCATCTTCAGGCACAATCCGGGTCAGCTCATCCATGGTGAGCGAGATGGCCAGCAGATCGAGCAGATCATGAAGGGATGATTCAATCAGGGCATTCTGTTCCGGAACGGTGGTCGTCCGGAGCGTCTGCAGCCGTGGAATCAATTTAGTCAGCGCCTGCCGCGCACGTTCGATGCCGGAGGATTCGATTTTGAATACCGGCAGAATTTTGTCTGCAGCCGCGCGTTTCTTCATCTCTGTGGCGGCAATGCTTTCTGCACGGAAGTCCACAGCGGCCACGATGGTTTCAGGAGCCCGCTGCCCGAGAACCAGCTTTTGCGGACGAGTCAGCCGCCCGCTGTAAAACAGCGCCACGACGGCCAGCCAGAACAGCAGGGCGATCAGCAGGTTAAAGACCGGCCAATGCTGTTTCGTCTTGTGAACCGTCACGTTTTTTGTCGCAGCAACACGCTCCGTCGTTTTTTTAGACTTGGAGAATTTCTGTTTCATGGCAGACCTTTGGCTCCAGGATTATACCTTCTGTCGGCGGTAGGCGCGGATGATTTTCTGCACCAGCGGATGGCGCACCACATCCTCCTCGGTCAGTTCGACAAACGTAAGGCCGTGGATTTCCCGGAGAATGCGATGTGCGTCGAGCAGGCCGGATTTCTTCTGTTCCGGCAGATCGATCTGAGTGGGATCGCCGGTAATCACTGCGCGTGATTCGAAGCCGAGGCGGGTCAGCAGCATCAGCATCTGCTGCGGCGTGGTATTCTGGGCTTCGTCAAGAATCACAAATGCATGGTTGAGAGTACGTCCGCGCATATAGGCCAGCGGGGCAACTTCAATGATGCCGCGCTCCATGAACTGCTGAATATCTTCCGGCGGGAGCATATTGTAAAGCGCGTCGTAGAGCGGCCGCAGGTAAGGATCAATTTTCTGCTGCAGATCACCGGGAAGAAAGCCGAGCGCCTCCCCCGCTTCAATCGCCGGACGGGTGAGGATAATGCGACTGACCTCATCCTTCAGCAGCGCCGAGATCGCCGCCGCCATCGCCAGATACGTCTTGCCGGTTCCGGCGGGACCGAGGCCGAATGTAATCGGGTGATTTTCAATCGCGTCAAGATACATCTGCTGACCGAGTGTGCGCGGAAAAACCGGGGTCTTGCGCGGACTCACATTAATCCGCATTGCGGCAAACTTCTCGAGAATATCTTCACGGCCGTCGGCGAATGCCCGCAGGGCGTAATCGACCAGAGGTGGGCTCAGCGGCAGCCCGCGGGCACGGGCAATCTGCAGGCTTTCGAAAAAATGGGCAGCATTTTCCGGCTGTTCGCCGGTGATCTTCAGCCAGATATCACGGGCGGTCAGCGACACACCGAAAAGTTTTTCCGCCGCTTCGAGCGTATGTGCGGGAAGAGCAGTAAGATCCGATGCCTCACGGGCATTATCGAAATGGAGAGTGATTTCACTCATATACGGGAGGTGAATATACGCCTTTTGCCAGCCTCCGGTCAATTTTAAAGGACGTTTCCGAATCCTGTAAAAATCCGGTGGACAGAGAGAATGGACGCAGGTCCGACAGTTTCTCCGAGGCGACAGGCGCCTGTGGTTGTCGGCAGTGACCGCACTGATGATCGGAGTCAACCGGCTGCAGGATTGGCGGTTTTCGGTGTATTCATACAGTTCCGGACTCTCGGCTCAACTGCCCGGCGGGTTTGGTCGTAGCGTTCGATCGCTGTATTGCCGCTCTGACAACGTGTGCAGTCCCGGCCCTTCCATGTAGTATTTGTCCCAGAATCCCTCCCTGGATGGAAAATCACTGTGTCAGGATTCCCTCACACCGTGGGACTGAAAACATCTACCGGCCCTATTCTGCTATGGGGAAAAAGTCAGCAGAAGCCCGCGGCTGTTTTCAACTGAAATGAAAAGTTTCGACAGAGCAGCTCATTCGTGATTTAACAGCGCGCTTATGGTTAAAAAAGGTCAGATCGTTGAGGTGGAACTCTTTGATACTGCGGATAAAAACCGCTGTGTAGCGGCAATGCCCGACGGAATCCGCGTATTTGTCGAAGGACCCGCCGCCGTCGGCGACACGGTCCGGGCGCAGATTTTTAAAATCAAGAAACGTTATCTGGTCGCGCGGCTGACGGATATTCTGAAATTTTCAGATCGCCGCACGGAACCGCATTGCCGGTTTTTCGGTGTTTGCGGCGGCTGCAAATGGCAGCATCTCGACTATCGCGAGCAATTGCGCATTAAACGCAAGCAGGTGGTCGATGCGCTCGAACATCTCGGAGGTTTCGAGAACCCGAACGTGGCGGAGTGTATTCCGGCCGAAACCGTTTACGGCTATCGCAACAAGGTTGATATGGATTTCACTGACCGGCGCTATCTGACCGCCGATGAAATGGATATGCCGGAAGAACAGCTGAGCAAGCCGCTCGACTTTGCGCTCGGCTTCCATGCTCCGGGCTGTTTCGCCAAGGCGATTGACATCGACCATTGCGATCTTGCTTCCGAAGAGATGAACCTCGCTGTTGAAACCGTCCGCCGTTTCTGCCGTGACCGCAAATTACCGATTTATTCCACGTTTACGCATGAGGGTTTTCTGCGCAATCTCGTTGTCCGGCGAGGCGAACGCACCGGCGAACTGATGGTTAATCTGATCACTTCATCGTACAATCCGGAACTGATGCAGGAACTCTGCACCGAATTGCAGTTCACACTCGGCGAAAAACTGACCACCTTTATTAACGCCACCACCGACCGGAAAAACAGGGTGGCCTTCGGCGACGAAGAACATGTGCTGTGCGGGTCGGGCCGTATTTCTGACCGGCTGGGAGAATACACCTACCGCATTTCGCCCAACTCTTTTTTCCAGACCAATACGGTGCAGGCCGAGAAGTTATATAATCAAATTCTGGAACAGGCTCGTTTTCAGGGTTCGGAAACCGTCTACGATCTGTTCTGCGGAGCCGGTTCGATTGCGCTGTTTGCCGCCCGGCACTGCGCGCGCGTGCTGGGCATTGAACGGGTTGAGAGCGCCGTTGCCGATGCACAGAAAAACGCAGGAGAACACGGCGCTTCGAACTGTTCCTTTCGGCAGATGGATCTGATGCACTTCGGAAAAATCCGCGCAGAGCTGGAGGCGTTCGGCCTTCCGGATATCGTCATCACCGATCCGCCTCGCGCGGGCATGCATCCAAAAGCAGTGGAAATGCTGTGCGAACTTGCCCCGCCGGCGATCATTTATGTCAGCTGCGGTCCGGCCTCCCTGGCTCGCGACGGACAGCTTCTCTGCGCCGACGGGCTCTATAGGCTTGCCGGCGTGCAGCCGGTTGATCTCTTTCCGCAGACCAACCATATTGAAAGTGTTGCCCGCTTTGAGCGTTCGTAACCTGAGCTTTGGGGACATCTCCGCAGCAAACCGCGGAGCATTCTGCGTCAATTCCGTAAACCGCTCCGGGAATCAGGAATGAGCCGGCTTGCTGGAAAAACGCATCACCGTTTCGGGCTGAGCGGCCTGCATCCGTACCGGAGCGAGACCGCGCATGAGGAGTTTGAAATCATCAAGAACCATATCCCCTATTGCGAAGAAAGCCTGCGGAATGCCCCCGGCTCGATGAGGGGAAAGGATGATGTTGTCGATTTTCCTGATCGGATGGCTCACAGGAAAAGGTTCCGAAGGGAAGACATCGGTTGCCGCCTTAAAACGACCGCGGGAAACCTGCGAGACAAACTCTTCAAAGTCCACAACCGCAGCACGACTCATCAGCAGCACGTGGGACCCGGGACGAATAAGATCAAATTCTCTTTTTCTCAAAAACCCTTTATTTTCGTCGGTTACCCCTGCGAGTATAAATATATATTCACAGCTTGATAACAAATCATCCAACCCTGCCGGAATACAATCATGTTCTATTAATACACTTTCAGGAAGCCATGGATCATACGCCTTCACTTTGCACCGGAAGGGCGCAAGCAGCGGTCGTAAGCTCCGGCCAAGCATTCCGAAGCCGATCATTCCCACCGTGGATCCACTGAGGAGTTTTGATTCTGAATTTCCATCGGCGACATAGCGTTCCGTCCCTGCCGTAAACCGCATGTGTTCCCAGGTTATCCCTCTGGAGAGATCAATGGCCATTGCCAAAGCCATTTCGGCGACCGGCCGAGCGTATACTGCGCCGCAATTCAAAACCCGGATATTTCTCTTAAAGCATGCGGCATAATCTATGTTCTGATAGAAGTTGCCTTCAACATTGAAAATTACCCGCAGCTTCTTGGCCCGTTCAATGCGTTCTGTCGGCATGGGGGTTTGTCCGATAATCGCAACGGCTTCCGGAAGCAGTTCATCAAACTGATCCGGTTGCATTTGCGGCTTATCACTGGAAACTATTTCTGCAATTTCATCCATTGCTTTCCGGGTTTCGGCTGTGAAAATCCGTTCCAGTGTCTGCGGGAAAGGGTCTGCAATCACTAAAGGTTTCTTGTTCATATCTGATCTCCTCGTTTCCGATTTTTTCTGTCGTCAAAAATTAAATTTCCCCCAGACTTTTTCAAGGGCGGCGGATACGTCTTTATAAAGTTGATATTTCCGCATATAGATTTCG
>JASKKX010000056.1 GCA_030153935.1 Verrucomicrobiota bacterium
TCCCCGGTTCGATTCCGGGTCCCGCCACCAATCGATTGATTTTAAGCCCTTCTCTATAGCGGGAAAAGATATTTTCTGCAGCTGCACAGCAGCAATAACTGAAAGATATTCAGGCCGGTTATCCGGAAAGAGTGTAACTCACGGGTGTCCGGTAAGTTTGAAAATCCAGACGGCTCGAAAGAGCTTCCTTTATTGTCTGGTTCGCTGAAAGCCGACCACGAAGGGGGTTTCGAACCATGGGGTACGAGCCTGCGGTTTTCAATCAGCTGTTCAGTTTTATTCCGAGACAGACCTTCCGGAAATCGGCTGGCGGCGGCCACCATCGCGGCTATCTGCAGACAACGCCGGCAGATCGAACTCTTCTTCAAGTGGATCAAGCAGAACCTGAAGATCGAAACGTTTCTCGGCGCCTCAAAGAATGCGGTCATGGCGCAAATCCGGACGGCCATGATTTATAATCGGCTGCTTTCCCGCATCAAGTTCATGACCCCCGGGCCGATAGGAGCCCGACAATCATGGCTCGGCGGGTCAAAGACGGGCGGATGATGCGTATGGACTGAATGGAACGGCTCTGTTTAAGTCCGGGCAAACCCGTTCATCCGCCCGATGGACAGGATGCTGCCCGGAGGATATTTATCCTCTGAAACTTTTGCCGGACAGCAGTGCCACATAAACGAGGTTGCTGGCATCAGAAATTACTGCTGACTCGTGGATTTCGATTTCTTCTGGAACTTGTTCTCTGTTCCGTCGAGAAGCCGTTGGATATTAGAGCGGTGTCTGTAAATCACAAGTGCACTGAGCAGGGTGAGGGCGAGAGCCGTGACCGTGCTGTAGCCGAGGGTCCAGCCGGTGACCGTGACGACCAGCGCGGCGATGATGGAGCCAAGCGAAACGTAGCCGGAGATGTAAACGACAATCGTCCAGGTCAGCATGCCGATGATAAGCGCAAGCGGAGCGACCCCAAGCAGAACTCCCGCACTGGTAGCCACACCTTTGCCGCCTTTAAATTTCAGAAAGACCGGAAAGTTGTGGCCGAGAATGGCAAAGGCTCCAAACAGGATTCCAATGTTTGGAACTGTTTCCCCGCCGCCGGCACCGGTTCCAAGCATGGGAAAAACAAAAGCAGGCAGAAAGCCTTTGAATACATCGAGCGCGAAGCAGGTGATGCCCAGCGGCTTGCCGAGGCAGCGCAGCACATTCGTTGCCCCGATATTACCACTGCCCAGATTCCGAATATCCACACCTTTGGCTTTTGAAAGCAACAGTCCGAACGGAATTGAGCCAATGAGATAGGAGGCAAGGGCGGTAACTATTATTCTTTGCATCATTTTCCTGATTTAAAATAAATCTGAATACAACACAAATGGGGGATTGTAAAGTGAAATGCCGGAGTCTGTCGTGTTGCGCGTTGCCTCAAATTCAATGACACCGAAGCGCCCAACAGGGCGCAGGCAGAACGGATTCGCTGACTCATAATACCTGGCACCCTGAATAGGGGGATAAAGACGATGAGTTGCGAATCAAGAAATGAATGCATCTCGGTACAGAAACGGCGTTGCAGGCGGGTCGGGAGAGCTTTCAAGACCCGCCTGCTGAAGTCCTGCAAGGCGCAGGCAGCATCGGCGCAAACGAAATGCCGGCACCCAACCCGGAACCCGCTCAAAAATCAGATCCCGATCCGCACCTCCAACGGAGACATCGACCGCCCCGGCTGTCTGAAGCAGATACCGTGACTCATTGCGGAGGATCAATGGACTCAATGCGCTCTATCAGCAAACCAAGATGTCTGAGTTAAAGAACGCGCTTAACCTGTTCTTCTGGCTGCGAATGGAGATCATTCATACGAGCAGACCGCCGAGGGGTTGGAAGGGCGCGCTCAGCGATCCAACGCGGGAATGCGGCCTTCGAGCACGACGGCGTGAAGGCGCTGTATTCCCGGCAGGCGGGGCGGCGGTCGCCCGGTCCGATGAAAGATGCCGCCGCGTCCCGTTCCTATCAAATCGGCGATGGCCGACTGCACCCTCAGGCAAACGCTTCGTTCGCGAACTTTCTGCCGCATAGTTTTTGCTGATGAGCTCCAGTGGATAGACCGTTCCTGAAGAACTGTCGGAAACCCTGTTTGAACCCTTTTCGGCGGAGCGCAGTGCCTCGTATCTTGAAGAGCTGGGGTTGAAACTGCCGGTAGCTGAGAAAATGATCTTCGCAATGCAGGGACGGGTTTGCGTTGAGAATACGGATGGTCCGGGTTTTATTATCCGGATTGATTTACCGAGGCTTCAGTTCATCAACTTATAAAGAGCCCATGCGGCGAGGGTTTTTGCATCCTGCACCTCCCCGGTACGGATGAGAGCATCCATTTCCTTTTCAGTGAGCAGAATCGTTTCAATATTTTCGTCAGAGTCGAAATCGGTTTCGCCCGGCTCATGGACATCGGCATAAAAAATATCGATCCGTTCCGTGCAGTACCCGACCGACGGATAGATGGGCGCAAGAAAGCGGATAGAATCAGGTGTATAGCCGGTTTCCTCTTTCAGTTCGCGCACTGCGGCGGCTTCAGACTCTTCCCCCGGATCACAATTGCCTGCCATCAATTCAAAGCAGACCCGTTCCATCGCCTTACGAAACTGGCGGATAAACACAAACTGCCCGTCGCGCCGTCGGGCGATCACGGCCACCGCCACGCCGTGCCGGACAATTTCGCGGCTCGATCTGCGACCGTCCGGAAGTTCCACCTCCAGCACATCCACACTCAGAATCCGCCCCTTAAAAACGGTTTTTGATCCAACAGTTTTTTCGTACATATTCTGTGTTCTTCCGGTCGTCGCACCACGATATGCAATCCTGACCGATTTTTCTTCAGCGTGCCATTTGTCAAACAGGTTAAGAAGGTTAAAATACCGGCATGACACATTCCAGAAAAGAACGAGAGAATCTCGAATCGCATGACCTTGCTTTGTACGCTGCACACAGTGCGGACAGCCTGGGTCGGCGTTATCCGGAGGAGAATCATCCCATCCGTCCCTGTTTCCAGCGCGACCGTGACCGCATCCTGCACAGCCGCTGCTTTCGGAGGCTGGAGTATAAAACACAGGTCTTTGTCAACGGAACCGCCGACCATTACCGTACGCGCCTTACTCATACCATGGAGATGACAGCGGTCGGCCGCACACTCGCCCGCGCCTTCTGTGTCAATGAAGATCTTACCGAATCCATTTGCCTTGCCCACGATATCGGCCACAGTCCCTTCGGTCACCGCGGCGAGTATGTGCTCGACGACCTCATGAAAAAAAACGGCGGGTTTGATCACAACCTGCAAAGTCTGCGCGCTGTCGAGAAACTTGAATCTCAGTATCCCGGATTCTGCGGACTCAACCTTACGTGGGAAGTGCGCGCCGGCCTGCTTAAACATGAAGCCGCAAATCCTGAAGCCGAACTCGACGGACACCCCATCGGCCCGTTCCAGTACCTTGAAGCGCAGATCGCCGACGTTGCCGACGACATGACCTATCACGCCCACGACACCGACGACGGCCTCTCCGCCGGACTCATCACGCTCGATCAGCTGCACGAACTGGCCTTCTGGACGCTGGCCGCCGAGCGTACTGAGGAGCAATACAGCGGTCTCGACGAGGATCAGCACCGGCGCATTACCGTTCGAAACCTGCTTGATCTGCAGGTTCAGGATGTTTTGACCGAGGGATGGCGTCGTCTTGAAAAACACAGTCCGCAGACTATCGCCGACGTTATGAATGCGTCGGAGAGACTGATCATCTTCAGCGACGAAATGCAGCAGATACTCAAAGAATTTTCTGATTTTCTCTATAAGCAGCTTTACGATCATCCCGCAGTTGCCGATGCCAACATCGAAGCCGTCGAACTCATGCGCGGACTTTTTCTGCATTACATTGACCACCCTGAAACCATGGGGAAAAAAGCGCGGAAGCGTATTCCGGAAGAAGGGCTCATGCGCACCGTCTGCGACTATGTCGCCGGTTGCACCGACCGCTACGCCCTCGAAGAATGTAAAAAGTACGGCATTGGCCTCTAACGAATCGGTGATGTGGTTTTTTGTAAAAAGGTAAAATCGGACTTTATTGAAACACACGGCACACCGTTTCGTACTTATCGACTCTCTCCTTGACTTTCCGATGATCATCAGGAAAGTTCTCTTTGGAAAAAGTTTCAGGACAATTTAAAAGGTTTGCGGCGGTGTCGTCTGAAAGGTGATTTCTATAAAAACCGATTACTGCCGAATCGGTTACCGATCCGTTTTGGAGAGCAAGTATGAAAAAAGTCGTTGCCGAAAAAAAACTGAGAGACACCGTTTTTCAAACAGACGGCAAAGTGGGTGATTTTGTTTTTAATAAAGAAGTCGCTGCGGTTTTTGACGACATGGTCAACCGTTCTGTTCCGTTTTATAATGAAATGCAGCGTATGACGGTGGAAATGGTCAGTGATTTTGCCCTCGACGATACGTCGATCTGCGATATCGGTTGCTCGACCGGTACGACATTGGCACTCATTGATCGCCAGATCGAAAGAAAAAAATCCAAACTGGTGGGCATTGATAATTCCAAAGAGATGCTGGTGCAGGCCCGTGAAAAATTCGATCAGCTGAAGATGTATCATCCCTTCGAGCTGCGGTATGCAGATATCCACAGAGAAATGCCGCTTGAAAATGCATCCGTCGTAACCATGCTGCTGACGCTCCAGTTCGCGCGGCCGCTTTACCGGGAACAAATCGTTCGGGGAATCTATTCTTCTCTGCGCGACGGCGGGTGTTTGCTGCTGGTCGAGAAAATTACATCCGAAAACACACTATTTAACCGCCTCTTTATTGATCATTATTATGACTATAAGCGCCGCAACGGGTACTCTGAGATGGAGATTTCCAAAAAACGTGAGGCCTTGGAAAATGTGCTGATCCCGTATCGCCTTGAAGAAAACATGGAAATGCTGAAGTCGGCTGGATTCGGACATTCGGAAGTGTTTTTCCGCTGGTATAATTTCTGCGGCATGGTCGCAATCAAATAGGAGATCCCCTCCTGTGAAACCGTTAATGATTCGTATTGGTAATTTTTTATTCCGCTATCGCAATCGCCTTTTCCCTGTACTCATTCTGGCGATTTTTTCTTTTGCGCCGCCGCCGACTGAGATTTTCCGACAGGAGTTTCTTGAAGGGTTCAAAGATATCATTGCCCTGGCACTGGCTATAAGCGGTCTTGCCGTCCGTGCGGTTGTGATCGGATATGCCTATATTAAACGCGGCGGTCTGAAAAAACAGGTCTATGCGGACCACTTGGTCACCGAAGGGATGTTCAGCCTTTGCCGCAATCCGCTTTATTTCGGCAATGTACTGATTTATATCGGTGTTTTTTTAATGCATGGCAATCCGGTCGTCCTGCTGACGGGCACAGCACTCTATCTGTTCATTTACCAATGCATTATTTATGCGGAGGAGGCCTATCTAGGCACTAAATTCGGCAGCAGTTATGCCGATTACTGCAACACGGTTCCGCGCTGGATTCCCCGGGTCAGGCATTTCCATCGCGCGACCGAAGGAATGGCCTTCAACATGAAACTGGTTATCATTAAAGACTATGCCACAATTGCCACTACCGTCATCGCGCTGGTGCTGACAGAAGCCTACGAATATATCGCGCTTCCAAACATTTACACACACATACGGTATCTGCTTTTCCTGAGTGCGGTGGTCATTGCATGTGGTCTGTGGACGGCGATTGTCAGGATCATTAAGAAACGCCCCGTGCACATCGCCTGATCTGAAGTTTTTCCGGGGGCGCATAGCCGCTGAACGACGGGAAATCAAATCCAGTCGTCTCAAATGATTGTGCCGCCGGGCTTCCGGCACATAACGGGGCATGCTTACAGAAGAATATACGAACAGCTCTTTTTGAGGCGTTTGCTGCTCGGGAGATTCAGTCGGCCCGGAGTGTGGAGGAGGCCCGGAACCTGTTGAAGCGCAACCGGAATCAGCGCGGACTGTCTGCCCGGGGAGCTGCCGATCACGCGGATGCGACAACGGATCTCGCGCATGATCCGCCGCCCTGCGGAGCCTCATCTTTGAGCTTCTCAACGACAGCCTGAGCCTTTCCATGGCCGCTTTGCGGTCTTCCTGCGCGTGAATCTGAGCATAGCGGCAACGGTTTTCACCTTTTGTCGAGGCACATTCTGAGCGATGCTGCGGTACCCGTGTACAACGCAACGCGCACATGCAGCGAGACTGGAAGCCTTGTCTGCGTTGAGTTACCGGCCTGTCAAGCGTTGTCTGCTGTTTCAGCATGAATCCGAAGATCTGTCACAGCCGGATATCCATCCGCCCGTGCCCGTTTTATTTGACAATACGCAGGTTCTGTCCTATAGACATAGTTAATTTCATATTCATAAACACTTTAGGAGGTCTCATGAAAAATCTGCTGAGTCTCGCGCTCTTTCTCTTGATCGCTGTATCAACGTTTGGTCAGGACAAAGTTACGCTTACTGTCGAAAGCTGGCGGAATGATGACCTCGCTATTTGGGCGGATCAGATAATTCCCGCATTTGAAAAAAAATATCCGAACATCCACGTCGTGTTTTCGCCAACACCGCCTGCCGAGTACAACGGAGTCCTCAACAGCAAGCTGGAAGGTGGAACCGCAGGGGATCTGATCACCGCTCGCCCCTTCGATGCTTCCCTTGCACTCTACCAGAGAGGCTACCTTGCCGATTTGACCACTCTTCCAGGGATGAACAACTTCTCGGCCGTGGCAAAGAGCGCCTGGGTCACCGACGATGGTAAACATGTTTTTGCCGTTCCAATGGCTTCGGTTATCCATGGTTTCTTTTACAATAAAGACATTTTCAAGAAGCTCAATCTTGAGGTTCCACAGACCAAGGCCGAATTCATGCAGGTACTTGAGGCTGTAAAAAAAGACGGGCGCTACGTTCCCATTGCGATGGGAACCGCCGACATGTGGGAAACTGCCACCATGGGTTTCCAGAACATCGGTCCCAACAATTGGAAAGGCGAAGAAGGGCGGCAGGCCTTGCTCAAGGGAACGGCGAAATTTACGGATGAGCCCTACATCAAGACGTGGGAAGAACTTGCTTCGTGGGCTCCCTATCTTCCCAGAGGCTATCAGGCAGTGAAGTATTCCGATGCTCAGCAGCTTTTCACTCTCGGTAAAGCCGCTATTTATCCTGCCGGCTCGTGGGAAATCTGGCTGTTTGAAAAAGATGCGGCATTTGACCTGGGTATTTTTCCGCCTCCCGTCGACCGGAAAGGCGATACGGTCTACATCAGTGATCATACGGATATCGCTCTCGGTATGAATGCTGCAACAAGGCATCCCGATGAGGCTAAGAAATTTCTTGAATGGATGACAACCTCTGAATTCGCAAGCCTTTATTCCAATGCCGTCGCCGGATTCTTCACTCTGTCAAATCACCGGATTACCCTGAAGGATCCTCTCGCCAATGAGTTTCTTTCCTGGCGGAAAACCTGCAAATCGACCATTAGGAATTCGTACCAGATTCTTTCTCGCGGCGACCAGTTCGGAGCGCCTAACCTCGAGAACGATCTATGGCAGGTAAGTGCAGCCGTCATGAACGGCACAATGACCCCGGAAGAAGCCGGAAAACTCGTTCAGGACCATCTTGACAAGTGGTATAAGCCGGCGAAATAAAGACTGCGGGCACGGACGGAGATGCGAAAGTCGGCACTCTCTCTGTGTCTGCGGGATATAAAATAAAAAAAGAAAGTATAATGACTTCCGTTTGATGTGCAACCGAAGGGATTTTCTGGTGTTCAACCCACGAACTACACGCAAGTTCCCCTTTTTTCTTGTCGTCTTTCTCGCGCCGGCGGTGATCTGCTATACGCTTTTCATGATTTATCCGCTTATCGAATCGCTGAGGATGAGTTTTTTTTCAACCACTCCTGAAAATAAGACAGTTTTTGCCGGGATCGCCAACTATGTGAAACTGCTTACCGACTCCGATCTAGCCCCGCGTTTCTGGGGAGCACTCAGGAACAATTTTGTGTTTTTCATCATCCATATGCTTGTCCAGAATCCCATTGGATTGCTGCTTGCTTCTCTTCTCGTCTCCAAAGGGAAAGGCCGAAGCATTTACCGTACGCTGCTCTATATGCCTAACGTTCTTTCTGTTGTCATCATCGGTTTCATCTGGCAGCTCATCCTCAATCCTCTTTGGGGCGTTTCCGAATCGATACTGAGGTTCGTCGGGTTGGGGAAATTTTTTCAGCCATGGCTCGGCCTGCCCGAATACGCACTTCCGACTATCGCACTCATTTCGGTCTGGCAGTTCATTGGAATTCCCATGCTTCTTTTCTACACCGCGCTGATCGGAATTCCGAAGGAGTTTATCGAGGCGTCTCTGGTCGACGGTTGCACTGAGCGCCAGGTTTTCTGGCGCATAAAATTCCCCCTCATGCTTCCCACCGTCGGAATCGTTTCCATATTGACCTTTGTGGGTAATTTTAACGCCTTCGACCTCATTTATACGATGAAAGGGGCTTCTGCGGGCCCGGCCTATTCCACGGATATCATGGGCACGCTGTTCTACCGCACTTTTTTCGGCCAGCAGCTCCAGCTGGGTAATCCCAACATGGGTGCAACGGTGGCCTCCATGATGTTTCTGATCATTCTTTTCGGCGTTCTCCTTTACACGTTCGCTTTTCAGCGCCGGGTAAAAAACTACCAATTATGAGGAAAGCTATGAAGAAAGCAGGGAAAGAGAACAGGAGCGACCCGGGAACAGGGAAATGCCGTCTGTACTTTACGCGCGATTATTTCCGGAAGAAATCCAGGGGCCTGGGGAAACATCTCCTGCTTATATTTTTCTCCGTTCTCGCACTGTTCCCCATCGCCTTGATCTTCATGAATTCTTTCAAGCAGAAAAAATTTATTTTCGCCCATCCTTTTGCTTTGCCCAATGCCAAAACGTTCAGCCTGGTCGGATACCACACGGTCATTGAACGTTCCAATCTTTTTGTGAACTTTGAGAACAGTATAATTGTAACGACCGTATCCCTTTTTTTTATTCTCCTTTTCGGGTCGATGGCCGCCTATGCTCTGTCCGGCTACCGGTTTAAAGGAAATTCATTTTTCACGTTTTATCTGGCGATCGGCATCATGATTCCCATACGTCTGGGAACCGCCAGCCTCTTGAAACTCATGTCATCGCTCGGTCTCGTGAATACATTGACGGGGCTCATCCTCATCTATATCGCCCAGGGTCTGCCGCTCACCATCTTCATTCTTTCGAATTTCATGGCGCAGATCCCCGGTGAACTCAAAGATGCGGGCCGGATCGACGGAGCCAGCGAATACCGGATTTACTGGCTTGTTCTGCCTCTCGTGCGTCCGGCGCTCGGTGCGATCGGCATCTTTACGATGGTTCCGATCTGGAACGACCTATGGTTCCCGCTCATCATCGCTCCGAGTGCGAAGACGGCGACGATCACGCTGGGTGTACAGCAGTTCCTCGGCCAGTTCGTCAGCGATTGGAACGCGGTGCTTTCGGCTCTTGTCATGGCGGTCGTTCCGATTCTGCTCCTGTATCTGTTCTTTTCGCGTCAGATGATAAAGAGTGTAACTTCCGGCGCCCTGAAAGCATAAGGAAAGCGTATGAACGTCGGAATCATCGGAACAGGTTTCATGGGAAGCACTCACGCGGCGGCATGGAAGAAGGCCGGCGCTGAGATTTCGGGCTTTCTTGCGGAAACGGAAGAGGAAGCGTCGTCGCTCTCGAAGCTGTACGGTGTTCCGGTTTTATCGGACATGGACAGGCTTGTGGAAAAATCGGATGTAATCGACATCTGTTCCCCTACGCATCTTCATCACAGAATGGTGCTTCGAGCGGCGGTACCGGGCAAGAGCATTATCTGCGAAAAGCCGTTGGCGCGCACGGTGGAGCAGGGCGAGGAAATGCTGCGCGTTTGCAGGGAACGAGGGGTACAGCTTTTCGCAGCGCACGTGGTACGTTACTTCCCTGAATATGCTCTCGCGAAAGCACGTGTCGCGGCTGGAGACATCGGGAAAGTGGGTACGGCACAATACCGGCGCCTGAGTTACCGGCCCAAAAAACCGGTGGGAAACTGGTTTTTAGATGAGGAAAAGTCGGGAGGTATTCTGCTCGATCTCATGATTCATGATTTTGATATCGCGCGGTGGATCGCGGGCGATGTGGTTTCGGTTTACGCGAAAAAGGTTTCAGCAGGCTTTCCGGGCAGTTCAGGGGATTACGGTTCGGTTATCCTGACACATGCCTCAGGTGCTTTATCCCATGTCGCAGGAGCCTGGGCCTATCCGCCGCCCGTATTCCGCACCGGCTTTGAGATTTCGGGTTCAGGCGGCATGATGAAGCATGATTCGGAGGAAGCGTCGCCGATTGAAGTTCTGCTGACGCAAACCCGGGGGGAAGTCCCGGATGTGGGTCTTCCCTCGAGTCCGTTGTCCGAAAGTCCCTACGACCTGGAAATTGCGGACTTCTGCAGCTGCCTTCGTGATGGAAACGAGCCCCGGGTGACGGCACAGGACGGACTCGCAGCGCTCAGAATCGCCGGCGCGGCCCTTGAATCAGTCACGTCGGGTGCGGCCGTAATGATTGACGGAGGGGGTTTATGAAAATCGGAATTCTGGGCACGGCGCATATCCACGCGGATGCCTATGCCGGATGCCTCATGACCATCCCCGGGATCGGGATTCTGGGTGTGGCCGATGACCGGCCGGCACGCGGCGCGGCATTTGCGCAGACATTCGGCATCCGGCATTTTGAAAGTTGCGAAGCGCTGCTGGATGCGCAGCCCGACGGAGTCATCATCACCAGTGAGAATTCAAAACATCGGATACTCGCTGAAAAAGCGGCGGTCCGGGGGGTTCATATCCTATGCGAGAAACCTCTCGCGACGACTCCGGACGACGCGCGCGCTATGGTCGAGGCGGCTCGACGAGCCGGATCCGTGCTGATGACAGCTTTTCCGATGAGGTTTTCCGTGCCGGTGCGGATGGTCAGGGACCAGCTGGAGGCCGGAAAGCTTGGCTCGCCTTTTTGCTTCAACGCCTCGAACCAGGGGATGCTGCCGCCCGGCGACCGACCGTGGTTTACCGATCCGCTCCTGTCCGGAGGTGGCGCCGTTGCCGACCACCTAGTGCATCTGGCGGATATCCTGCGGTGGTACCTGGGTCGTGAAGCGATTGAGGTCTATGCAAAATCAAACCGGATTTTTCATGCGGATAAAGTTGCGGTCGAAACCGGCGGCATGGTGGTCATCAGCTTCGAAAACGGCGTTTTTGCCTCGATTGACTGTTCCTGGTCGCGCCCCGAAAACTGGCCGAGCTGGGGGGGCCTTTCCTTCGATATGATCACGGACCGAGGCGCGGTGCGGGTAGATGCATTCAAACAAAACCTGACGCTGTACTCTACCGGTGATGGGGTAAGAGACGTCGGCCCAAGTCATGGCGGCCGTTCAGCAGGATTAAAATGGCTTTATTGGGGATCGGACGCAAACCGGGCAATGATAGAAGAATTTGTGCTCGCGATTCGCGAAGGCCGTCCGCCTGCCGTAACCGGCGACGATGGGCTGCGGGCTGTGGAGATTATGGACGCGGCGTATCGGTCGATCAGAAAAGGACAGCCGGTAACCGTGCGGAGCAGCGGTTTCAATGCCGCTCAGAGTTGCTGATCGGTCCATATTTCAACGTCCGGGTGATCGGCCAGCGCCACACCGGCCGGGATGGTTCCCGGCTTTGCGAGCAGTGTCTGAATCCTCTTTTTCTTTTCTGCTCCGGTGGCCAGGATGATGATTTTATCAATCTTCCGCAGAAATGTCGGGGTTACACTGATCCGATCCGGTTTTTCGGTTTTTACAACCGGAACAGCAAGCCGTTCATCGCGCAGCCCCGCGTCCTGCAGGTTGAACAGGGACGCGGTATGGCCATCCGCGCCGAGACCGAGCAGGCCGAGCGGAACAGATTCAATTCGGCTCAGATCTCGATGAAACGCCGCGGCGGCTTCCTCGATGGGCCGCTCGGTTCTGATTTTTAAAAGGGTCGGGAAGAATGGAGAAATGGTCCCGTAGTTGCTTTGCGGGTCATCTGCCGGAACATAGCGTTCGTCGCTCAGAAACAGTATGCCGTCTGTGCAGAGCTTTTCGGCAGCGGCTCGACGGTAGATGTCGAGCGGCGTACGGCCGCCGGCGAGCATCACCCCATCGTTTTTTCCAAGCGTTGGAAAAATTCCCTGCAACGTTTCCAACCCGTTGAAAATCAGCTTTTCCGTTGTTTGGAATGTCTGCAATTTCATTTTTCGGCCAGCAGTTTGTTGATGGAGGCGGCGGCACGGCGGCCTTCACCCATGGCAAGGATGACGGTGGCGGCACCGAGGACAATATCGCCGCCGGCAAAAATGCGGTCAAGCGACGTTTTGCCGGAATCATCCACAATCAGTGTGCCCCATTTGCTGGTCTCCAGCCCGGGAGTGGTCTGGCGGACCAATGGATTGGGCTCGTTGCCGATGGCGACAATGACGGTGTCCACGTCCATTTCGAACTCGCTGCCTTTGATTTCAACCGGGCGGCGGCGACCGGAACTGTCCGGTTCTCCGAGTTCGTAGTGGAGAACCTCCATGCCGGAAACCCAGCCGCGCTCGTCGGAGAGAATACGTTTCGGACTCTGCAGCAGATGAAAAATAACCCCCTCCTCCTTGGCATGAGCCACTTCCTCTACCCGCGCCGGCATTTCGACTTCGGTGCGGCGGTAGAGAAGGTGCACCTCCTCCGCGCCGAGGCGCAGGGCGCTGCGGGCGGCATCCATGGCGACGTTGCCGCCGCCGAGCACCGCAACTTTGCGGGAAGGAAACACCGGCGTGGCTGCGCGGGGATCGTAACCCTTCATCAGGTTGGCGCGGGTAAGATATTCGTTGGCCGAAAAGACGCCGACCAGGTTTTCTCCCTCAATATTCATGAATTTCGGCAGGCCGGCTCCGGTGCCGATGAACAGGGCGTCGTATCCGTCTTTTTCGAGCAGATCGGTCAATTTACGGGTGCGGCCGATGACGAAGTCGGTTTTGACCTCGACCCCCATGGATTTGAGGCTGTTGACTTCCTGATCGACGATGGCCTTCGGCAGACGAAATTCAGGAATGCCGTAAAGGAGAACACCTCCAGGGCGATGGAACGCTTCAAAAACCGTTACCTCATGACCTTCGCGGCGGACGTCGGCTGCGACGGTGATACTGGCAGGGCCGCTGCCGACGATCCCGACTTTTTTCCCGGTGGCCGGTTTGACGGCAGGCGGCTGCATCAGTCCGTTTTCACGTTCCCAGTCGGCGACAAACCGTTCCAGCCGGCCGATAGAGACGGCTTTATCGACCGATTTGAGAGCTTTGCCGACGGTACAGGGTGCCTGACACTGGGTTTCCTGCGGACAGACCCGCCCGCAAACCGCAGGCAGCAGGCTGCTTTGACGAATGATGCCGATAGCGGCCTTGAAGTCACCTTTCGCAATTTCCTGAATGAAGGCGGGAATCTCAATGCCGACGGGACAGCCCTTGATACAGGGCTTTGCCGGGCAATGCAGGCAGCGCTCTGCTTCCAGTCTCGCCTGCTCCTCTGAATATCCGAGGGCAACCTCCTGCATGTTGCCGCGCCGAACGACAGGGTCCTGCGCGGGCATTTCCTGCGCGGGAATAGCCAAGCGCTGTTTAGGTGAAAGCGGTTTCGTCAGGCCGGCCAGTTCAAGCCGGGCGTCTTCAGTCAATTGTTCTTTGGTGCGATGCATTATATCATTCATTTTTTAACGTTTTCCGGCTTCTTCAATGGCCTCTTCAAGATGGCAGCGATGGTGATCCGTATCTTCCCGCCATTTGAATGCTTTCAGTCGGTTCATCATGTTGTCGAAATCAACCAGATGACCGTCAAACTCCGGTCCATCGACACAAACAAATTTTGTTTCGCTGCCCACAGTAACGCGGCATCCACCGCACATACCGGTTCCGTCCACCATGATGGTATTGAGGGAAACCATGGTATGAATCCCGTAGGGGCGGGTGGTTTCGGCACAGAACTTCATCATAATCGGCGGGCCGATGGCGACCGCCAGGTCAGGCTTCGGAGTGGCTTCACAAAATTCTTTCAGAGGCGCCGTGACGAGATCTTTACGGCCATAGGAACCGTCATCCGTGCAGATAATCAGCTCGTCGGCGATATTCTTCATCTCTTCCTCGAGGATCAGCAGTTCCTGATTTCGCGCTCCCATGATGATGATGACCTCATTGCCGGCTGCTTTCATTGCCTGGGCAATCGGATAAAGCGGGGCGACACCGATGCCGCCGCCGACACAGATTACGCGACCGAATTTTTCCACATGGGTGGGTTGACCCAGCGGACCGACGAGATGCTCCACCGTATCGCCGACTTCTTTCAGCGCCAGCAAATGAGTGGTACGACCGACCGTCTGGAAAATAACAGTGATTGAACCTTCGTCGGGGTCCGCGTCGGCAATTGTCAGCGGAATCCGTTCGCCGAACTGGCTGTCGATCTGAAGTATAACAAACTGTCCGGCACGGCGTTCGCGGGCGATCAGCGGAGCCTCAATTCGCATCTGGAACACTTCAGCAGATAATTGTTTTTTATAAAGAATACTGTTCATCGTGACAGCTTAAATTTAAATCACAGAAAATTAAATTGTAATATTGAAAAAAATTCACATCCAGCGATCATTCTTTCAATATTTACAACAAAAGGCGCAAATCGGACTCATTATCGATATAAACACATCGGTAGAGGTGTGTCGTGTCAACGGCAGGGTGCATAGTCTCTCAATGCAGGATCGGCTGTAATAAGCAGTGAGACGACAGAAAATAAAACCGAGCACGAAGCCAAGGGGCAGCGCAGGACAATCGGGAACGGCCGCAAAGGGTGTGTTTTCCCATAAACTGCCGATATTCCTGCAAAAGACCGGTATTTTTATGGAGGGGAGAAAGCTCGGTTTTTTCTATGTCTTTGTTTCCAGCTTACGGCGATGGACAAGCCATACACTGATTCCTCCTGTTCCGACCAGCAGAAGTGTTGCCGGTTCGGGAACTACCTGCGCAACAGTCGGTCCGAAGTCGATCGGGTCGCCGTACTCAGTATCCGTATTCATTTCAAGTGATTGAGGTGGTGTAGGACTTGTTATATCTGTCAGTGCAATTGGCATTGTATAATAATACCAGTCCCCGGTGTTGATGTCATTATCCTGAAAAATACGGGCATAGATATATCCTGCCGAAAAATCTTCCTGCTGATAATCAGAACTGAATACAGCATAACTGTCATATGTTACAGTGTCATTAGCAATGCCGTCTTCGGTAAGTATTATCGTATCCCATACAATATCATCACCGCTGGTTGATCCATTAATTAATGCGTCATCAACATTTTCGTCAACACTGTATATCAACTGAGCAATCGTTGAGTTTCCGGTACTATCACCCAGAATTCCGACAGATGAATCTTCATTGAAATAAAATCCTCCGGAAGCAGACCAGTTAACCATTACTTCCCCGAATGAATTCAAAGTTAGACTGATCAGATATAATATGATTGAAACTCTCATGTTCTATTTCCTCCTCTGAAAATTAGTTAGTTCATTGTGTAAGGTCGTATTTCATTTCTGACGGCATTTGTTGTTGAGAAATAAAAAATTGCTTCTCCGAAG
>JASKKX010000005.1 GCA_030153935.1 Verrucomicrobiota bacterium
CTTCCGATCTCGGATGCAGATTCCATCTTAAATTTGCCGCTCCGTGGTCGAAGAATAGGGGTAAGCGTATTTGTCGAGAGCGTTGGCAGTCTTATGAACCCGGCAGCGCTGCCAACGGGTTGTCGGGCTCATATCGGCTTGGGCCATGACCGCATTCTTTGAGGTGCCGAGGAACGTTTTGATCTTCAGGTTCTGCTTGATCCACTTGAAGAAGAGTTTGATCTGCCGGCGTTGTCTGCAGATGGCCGCGATGGCCGTCAGCTAGAAGTTGTTGGTGATGAACAGATAAATTTTCCCGGTCTCTTCGTCTTTAACCCAAGTTTCTTACAGCGGCGTCTAAAACTGCCCGAAATCGACTTTTTTGGTCTGATTCCGGCAGTTTTTTTGTGTAAGTCGTTGATTTTCAACGCGGGCTTTTCGATGTAGTGCCTAAAACGCTTCCGGGCCGGTTGACGATGCGCTTTTGCCTGCCACGCTTTTCGTATGTTTTTCAGAGAAAAGAGGGTGCGTGGATCAAGGGTTCTCCAGCTGGTTGAATCGTACCGCAATGCCGAGGGGCCACCGCGTCAGAGGGGACTTGCTTCGCTGGGTGATGCGAATATTGCTCACTCGGAATATAAAGCGATTGCAAGGGCTGTTGAGCGGCGATTGCATCGCGAAGAGCTGATGCTGCCTGTTGAGCTTTCGACGGAATCGGCCTCATGGGCAGTACGCATTGCAGGACTCGCCGAACAGACTCGATCCATTCCTTTGAAGGCCGCAACAACCCGACTTGATGGGGTGCTGGTCGATCAGATCCGAACCGACGATGTGGTCGGCTTCGGGCCCCATCTGGCGGGACTCAGCGCATGGAATGCGCTGGGTCTTTCGGGTATTTTGAAACAACAGGGCAGGAGCGCGGAGCGCATTGCTCTCGCCCAGCTGATGGTTATCAACCGGCTGGTGGAGCCGCTGAGCGAATGGGCGCTGGCGGACTGGGCCAACCGTACGGCATTGCCGGACCTGCTCGACGTGCAGATCAGCCGAACCACGAAGGATCGGCTGTATAAAACCAGTGACGAGCTGCTTGGATATCGCCGGGAAATCGAACAGGCCCTGCGTTCCGGCGAGCAGGAGCTGTTCAGCCTGCGGCGCAGCATCGTCCTTTATGACGTGACCAACACCCACTTCGAGGGACTCTGCCGAAGCAACCCCAAGGCGAAGCACGGCAAGAATAAGCAGAAGCGCAACGACTGCCGTCAGGTGGCTGTGGGCATGGCATTCGACGAGCACGGCGTCGCTCTGGCTCATGAAGTGTTCGCAGGAAATATCGCCGACACGAAAACACTCACGGCCATGCTGGATCGTCTGGATCTTGGCGACGAAGACCTCAAGCCGGTCGTCATCCTCGACGCGGGCTTTGCCTCCGAAGCAAACATCCGCCTGCTTGAAGAGCGCGGCTGCTCTTATATCATCAACATCACCCGGGGCAGCCGCAGCCGCTACGCCGATTCTTTTCAAAACGAAACGTTCATTGCGTTGCCAGGTCGTGACCCGGGCAAGCAGGTCGAAGTCAAACAGATCGACGACCCTGAAAACAACGAACGCCGTCTGGTGCTCTGCCGTCGTAGCGCTCAGCGTCGCGAAAAAGAGCGGGCCATGCTCTCCCGTGCGGAAGAGTGCTTCCTTGCGGATGCACAGTCGCTGCGCAAACGCATCGAAACCGGGCGTCTCAAAAAACCGAAAGTCATCGAGCGCAAAATCGGTGCCTTGTTTAAAAAACATCCGCGCGTTACCCGGTTCTGCAAGGCGGAGCACAAAGACTGCTCGCTGCATCGGGTCCGTAACGACAGTAAACTCGACGAGGCCCTCGCTCTGTGCGGCGACTCTGTTCTCAAGACCGACAAAACGATAGAGGCCGAAACGCTCTGGGAACTTTACATGACTCTGCTCGAAGCCGAAAAAGGCTTTCGGATGCTCAAAGGCACCCTCGGGCTTCGTCCCAACTACCACCAGATCGAAAAGCGCGTTGACGGCCACATCTTCATCACCGTGCTCGCCTATCACCTCCTGCGCTGGATCGGCTATCGGCTCGAAACCGCCGGAGATGTGCGCGAATGGCAAACGCTGCGCCGGCTACTGGGAACCCATATCATTGCAACCACCCGGCTGCCGCTCGCTGACGGGCGCGAAATCTCCATCCGCAAACCCAGCGAAGCCGATGAACAGCAGCAGCGGGTCTACAGGCTGCTCGGGATCGACTGGAGACGCGCCTATCCCGCGCGTAAAACAGAGCTAAAATCCTAACGACTTTGTAGTGCCACAAAAAGTCCGGATGTTTAATCGCAACGACTTACGCCGCCAACTAAGAAACTTGGGTTAAGCACCTCTCTGGTGCACCGGCCTTTTAATTTTAAAAGGGGAAGACAGAAAAAAGCGTTTTCGGGAAGAAAACGCTTTTTTCTTTAAAGGCATGACCTCGTTTATTCAGCCGGTTTTTTCTGCGGGTCAGCATCGAGCGTCTTATTCTGAAATTCGATGTCTGCTTCGGCTTTCAATTCGTCTACATATGCGAGCAGTTTTTTCTGTTTTTTCTGTTCGGTCAGGTAGGCCTTAAGCTGAGTCGATACTTCTGCCAGCGGGCGGATCCTAGCGGGCTGGTGATCGGTAACCTTAATAATATGATAGCCGAATTGAGTTTCAACGATGTCGGTGATGTCCCCTACGTTTGCGCTGAAGGCGGCTTCTTCAAACGTCGGAACCATCTGTCCGCGGGCGAATGTGCCCAGATCCCCGCCGCGCTGGGCGCTGGGGCAATCCGACTGTTTCTTGGCGATTTCCTCAAAATTGCCGCCGGCAATAATCTGATCGCGAATGATCTCGAGTTTCTTTCTCTTCTCCGCTTTTATTTCGTCTGTATCTCCGGGATTAACGGCAACCAGAATGTGGCTGGCGGAAACGGTTTCAGGAACTTTGAATGAGTCAATGTTCTTTTGGTAAAAATCAGACACTTCAGCATCCGAAGCCTCGGCCACACCGGCTGTTTTTTCGTCCACCAATTTACGGACCAGCATTTGTTCCCGCAGGTTTTCCTTCCAGTCGTCGTAATCGATATGATTTTCTGCCAGCGCCTCTTCGAGGCTGGATCCTTCCGGAGCGTTTTCTTTAATCCGGTTTATTTCGGCATCCAGATCACTGTCACTCACCGCCAGGCTTGATTTTTTTGCAGCTTCTGTCAGGAGGATGTTGGCAATGAGGGTGTCCGTCACATTCTGATAAATCTGTCCCGTCATCTGGGCGAGCTGCTGCTGCGGGATCTGACGACTCAACTGCATCATATTGAGTTGAACCCCCTGCATAATTTCGCCGTGAGTAATCTTTTCGCCGTCTACGGTCACGACGACATCATCATCCGCGTTCGCCAGCGGGTTGGGCTGAAGAGGTTCTTCGAACAGATTCGTCGATTGCGTCAGATCAAGATCCTCGGTTGCGGGAGCTTCCTGTGGTTCTTCGGCTGCGGGGGTTTCCTGCGTTACAACCGGTTTTTCAGTTTCAGGGGTTTCTTTGGAGCAGCTTGCAACGATAATCATTACAAAAGCCGTAAAAGCAGTAAGAAGACCGGCTTTTTTTGTCTTTTCAACGAATTTGGTCATGTCAGAATTCTCCTCTATTTAATTTATTGTACCGCGCCTGACTTGCTTTTGCGGACAAGAGCAGGATAGTCGTATTTAAAGGAGTTGATGTCAATTCATTCACCTTCAAATAACCGTTTGTACCTATGACCAGAAGTTCAGATAAACGTTCATTCAAATGCAGGCAATGCGGCACCTGCTGCCGCTGGAGCGGCCATGTCCTGCTGACGAATGCCGATATTACCAGATTGGCGGATGCTGCGGGGCTCACTGAGGATCGGTTTATCGAGCGGTATACCGTTTTGGCAGGCAATCGGCGTCAGCTCAGTCTGGCGGATCAGGAGGACGGAAGCTGTATGCTGCTTCAGGACGGGCGGTGTTCTCTATATGAAGCCCGTCCGGCGCAATGCCGTGATTTCCCGCACAGATGGTGGGTTACGGAAGGCTGTCCGGCACTCGACGAACTGAATGAAAGCGGTGGAGTTTAAGCGTTGAACAGTACGCCGGTTTTTAAGATAATCCCGGCACTAATCATATGAACCAAGGAGCCCAATCGCATGTCCGTAATTGAAACCCATGAGATTCTCAATATTCTGCCGCACCGCTACCCCTTTCTGTTGGTTGATCGCATTATTGAATGTGACCATGAAAAGCGGATTGTCGGCATTAAGAACCTTACTTTTAACGAATCGTTCTTTCAGGGACATTTTCCCGGACGACCGGTGATGCCGGGTGTGCTTCAGATGGAAGCCATGGCGCAGGTCTCCGGTATCCTGCTGAGTGAGCTTTTTGGTGGCAGCAATGGTCGGATATTCTTTTTTGCTGCGATTGATAACGCCCGGTTCCGCAGACCCGTTGTTCCGGGAGATCAGCTTCGCATGGAGGTGGAGGTTGTCAGTGCAAAGCTGCGTCTCTCCAAAGTGCATGCCAAGGCGTTTGTAGAAAACAAGCTGGCTTCAGAAGCCGACCTGATGTTCAGTGTGGTAAGGTAATGTTAAGATGAGCAATATTCATCCTACAGCAATTATCGGCAAGGGCGCACTGCTGGGCGACGGGGTTGTTCTCGGGCCCTACAGCATTGTCGGTCCCGGAGTGAAAATCGGGGAAAACACCGAACTGATGGCTCATGCTGTCGTTGACGGGAATACCACGATCGGGGCTGAATGCGTAATTCATCCTTTTGCCCGTATCGGAGGTCCGACGCAGGATCTCAAATTTAAAGGCGGTATTCCCGGTGTGATTGTCGGCGATAAAACGGTCATCCGTGAATGTGTTACCATCAACGCGGCAACGAATGATGGTGAAATGACGCAAGTCGGTTCCGGCTGTCTGCTGATGGCCTACAGCCATATTGCCCACGCCTGCAAAGTCGGTAACGGTGTGATTCTGGCGAACAGTGTCCAGCTGGCCGGTGATGTCGTGGTCGAGGACTTCGCCACTATCGAAGGACTCTGCGGAGTGGTTCAATTCCGCCGCGTCGGCAAAATGGCATTTCTCGGAGCTTACACCAAAGCAACCAAGGACGTGCCGCCATTTATGATTGCCGACGGACTCGATATTCAGATTCGCAGTTATAATAAAATCGGCTTGGAACGTCGCGGCATTTCTGAGAGCTCGCGGGCTGTGATCAAAGAGGCCTATCGTATACTCTATCGCCGGAAACTTCCGGTTGCCGAGGCACTCGAAAAAATGAAAAACGAGCTGCCATCCACACCGGAACTGCAGCACCTGATTGATTTTATACGCACTTCGAAAATGGGTATTGTGCGTTAGCGCGGAGTGCCGCAATGCAAACAAGCCAACTCGACAGCTTACTGCAGCAAACCGGTCTTTTTACATCGGAACAGGTAGCAGCACTGTTTCCCGCTCTGCTGGAAAGCGGTTCCGGATTTACCGGTTCGGTAGTTGAACAGACCGGGGTCAGAGAAGAGCTTTTTCTCGAAAAACTGGCGGAGGTCATGGGGCTGCCCTTTATGCGCCTGGCCAAGGCGGAAATCGATGCCGGACTTCTTGCCAAAATTCCGCCCAAAGCGGTTTTTCAATATAATATCATACCGGTCAGTGAAGTGTCCGGGGCATTGTGCATTGCCACAGCCAATCCGCTGCAGCCCGGTCTCATTGACGCAATGCGTCTGGTTACCGGCGGTCGCATCAAGCTGGCACTCAGTTCCTCTGCTGATATTGCCGCTGCCGCTAAACGTCTGTATGGGGTCGGGGCGGAAACTCTGGACCGCATGATGCAGGACGATGACCGTATCAATCTCGATGAAGAAGGGCTTTTCAGGCAGGATTTGAGTGAGCTCGACCAGGAGGCCTCTGTTGTCAAGTTTGTCAACCAGATCATCTGGGAAGCACACCAGAACCGCGCCACCGACATTCATATTGAGCCGATGGAAACCGACTTGCGTATTCGTTACCGGATTGACGGGGTGCTTCATCAGACCCCTGTGCCTGCAGCGCTTAAACGCTTTCAATCCTCGATTATTTCCCGCATTAAGGTTATGTCGAATATGGATATTGCCGAAAAACGCCTTCCCCAGGACGGTCGCATCAGCCTGCGGATTCAAGGGGAGGAAATTGATGTCCGTGTTTCCACTATGCCGACCGTTTACGGCGAAAGCGTCAGCCTGCGCCTGCTCCTGCGCGGCAGCGGGATGATCAATATGGATCAGCTTGGTCTGGGTGCCGCGGACGAAAAGATTCTCAAAAAAATGATTACCCGTCCGCACGGGATCCTGCTCTGCACCGGGCCCACCGGTTCCGGCAAATCCACCTCGCTGTATGCCTGGTTGCATACCATCAATTCCGTGGACATCCGGATCATGTCGGCCGAAGACCCGATTGAATACGAAATGGCCGGCATCAACCAGGTGCAGATGAAGCCCGAAATCGGACTCACTTTTGCCCATGCATTGCGTACTTTTCTCCGTCAGGACCCCGACGTCATCATGGTGGGTGAAATCCGTGACCGCGAAACCGCTGAAATCGCCATTCGCGCCGCGCTGACCGGCCATCTTGTTTTCAGTACTCTGCATACCAACGATTCCGCCGCCAGCATCAGCCGTTTGCTTGACATGGGCATCGAACCGTTTCTGGTTGCATCTTCAGTCGAAGGCATTGTTGCGCAGCGCCTTGTGCGCCGCCTCTGCAAGGCCTGCCGGAAACCGGTTGATCTTGACGATCTCAAAAAAGAGGTTTTGCGGAAAGAAGGATTTCCAGTGGAAAAACTTGCTTCGCATACCATCTATGAACCGACCGGGTGCGATGAATGTCGAGGGTCCGGCTTTAAAGGCCGTACCGGTATTTACGAGATTCTCATCGTTGACGACCATATTCGTCCGCTCATCATTGACCGCTCCGCGGCCAGCGAGATCAGACACGAGGCCGCGCGTCACGGATTGCATCCACTGCGTGAAGACGGCTGGAATAAAGTTCTCGACGGAGTGACTACCGTGGAAGAAATCCTTCGCGTTACCGAAGAAAGCGAAGAACAGGTCTGATCGTCCAGAGATTGGAACTTGTTTTTCAGCGGATTCTCCTTCGCAGGGACCTCCTGTAAGAGTGGTATGCAATTTGCTTATCTTTTTATAAGCCGATCGATTGCATTCAAATGAATACATATTTGGATTTTTGGTGGGAACAAACAACAAACATGTTGATTTTTCTGTGAGGGGTTGTCTCGAGCACGGCGTTTGCGATGCGCGCCATATTCGGGATCCGGAGGCGCTGTCGCTCGTTGCAATGATGCCGGCGACAAAGAGCGATCCGCATCAGATGCTGCGCGATGTGCTTTCTCTGCTGGAGCGGCGTCGAGGCATGCTCCATTGCACCATTATGCTTCTGACGCCCGATGACGAGGGGTTGGTTCTGGAAGCGGAAAGCGCCAGGGAGGTGGATGGCGGCACGCTTTTTCCGGATGAGCTCGGTGACTTTTCTCCGGCAATTCAGGTTAACCTGCTACGAGTGATCCCGCAGCGTGAATGCGAACGGGTCGGCAGCAATAAAACCTTGCAGGCTGATGGGAGTATTGTAACGGCAACCAACCGCGATTTGGAAACGGCCCTGCGGGATGGGGAATTTCGCGAAGATCTCTATTACCGTATCAATGTTTTTCCCATTGTGCCGCCTCCACTGTGTGAGCGTCGCAGCGATATCCTGCTGCCGGCCAACCATTTTGTGGAAAAATACACAGTGCGCCTCAGCCATCCGGTGCGCCGGATCAGCACGTCGGCCATCAATCTGCTGATGAGTTATCACTGGCCGGGCAATGTCCGTGAGCTGGAAAACTGTATTGAACATGCAGTGCTTCTCTGTTCAGCGGGTGTCACTTACGGACCCCATCTCCCTCCGGCGTTGCAGACTCCAACGATGGCCGATTGTCCGGCAGCGGGCAGTTTTAAAACGCTGGTGGATAGGCTGGAGCGTGATCTCATCATCGACGCATTGAAACGGAACCGGGGAAATGTGACAGCGGCGGCGCGCGAATTAGGCGTTACGGGCCGCATGGTTCGCTCCAAAATTGAAAGGGTGGGGGTGGTTTATGACCGATTCTTTACACGTAAACACAGACGTTGAAAAAGATGCGTTCTGGATCCGGCCGGCCGGATCCGATGACCTGGCCGCAATGACCCGGCTCCTTCAGGAATTATTTGCAATAGAAACGGAGTTTGAGGAGGATCCTGAGAAGCAGCGATGCGGTTTGCAGATGTTGCTGGATTCATCGCAGGCGGGCATTTGGATCGCTGAACGGCGGGGGCGGGTCGTGGGAATGGTGGCGATGCAATTGATGATTTCAACTGCCGAAGGCGGACTTTCAGGATTGGTGGAAGATCTCGTTGTCTCATCGGCTTACCGTCGTCGCGGACTTGGCAAAGCACTGCTTGACGCGGCAGTGCAATGGGCCCGGGAACAGGGGGCCACACAGATTCAGCTGCTGGCCGACGGCCACAATGTTCCGGCTATTATTTTTTACCGCAAGCTGGACTGGAAACAGACCAACAGGATCGCGTTGCGACGCTCAATCTGAAGATATAACGCGGGCGTTTTTCAGTGGCAGTGACAACAGGTCTTTGTTTTCCGGGGCAGAATCGCGGCAATGAGCAGTCCGACAAGAACGAGAGCACAAAGCTGCTCGATGTATCCGGCACCGGCGCTGTGCTTTTCAACATGTTCTACAACGGCCACCGCAGTGAGCATCCGATTGAGCAGCCAGCCGGCAAGCAGGGAGCAGCCGGCAAGTGTAATCAGATAAGTGACAATGACGCGCCGTCCCATGGTCTGAAGCACGGTTGCAATGGTGGCGGCATTGGTTGCCGGCCCGGTGATCAGAAAAACAAGAGCCGCGCCGGGTGAAAGCCCCATGCCGATCATCGCGAGAGCAATTGGAATAGAACCGACCGAACAGACGTAAAGCGGAATTCCAAGAGCCATAACAGCCAGCATAGAGAGCCACTCAGAACTTAGATAGCGGACAAAAAAGTCGCCGGGAACCAGCGCGCCAAGCAAACCGGATACGAGAATGCCGATCAGAAGGGCACGGCCGATATCGCGCGGCAGGCTGACAAAACCATAAGCAAAAACCTGTTTCCACTTGTCGGTTCCGATTTTACAGTTGCAGGAAGGGCAATGTTCGTCGTTGCAGCTGTTCCCGGATTCTTCGGATGGCGGGGTGAACATCTCGACCGCCGCCCCGCAAATACAACCGGTTACAAATGCGATCAATGTGCGGAAAATTGCGAAGACCGGTCCCAGCAACCCCCATGTGGCGGCAATGCTGTCCACGCCGGTCTGCGGTGTCGAGGCGAGAAAAGAGATCGTTGCGCCCTTTGTGGCTCCGTGTCTGCGCAGCGAAGTTGCAACCGGAATGACACTGCAGGAGCAAAGAGGAATCGGAACGCCCAGCAGTGAAGCTTTTGCAATTTGCCACAGACCGCGTTTGCCCAGATGAGTCTGGATAAACGAAACGGGAACAAATGCGCTGAGCACTCCGGCAACAAAAAAACCAAGCAGAAGATAGGGGGCCATAATGGCCATGACATCCCATGATTTTATGAAAATTTCTACTGTTTTGCTGACGACTGTTCCCATAAAAATCCTTTTTCGACAAACTTCGATGCAGATTGCGAATTATTTTATAAAAGGTAATCATAATACTCGGTATTCTTTGAACAAGTTTAAAGCAAAAGGATTTAAATGAGTACATTCTCCGTCAATCGGAAAACTTTACCGGCACCGTAACCCGTTCGGGACCTGTTGCTGGCAATCCGCTTTTTGTCAGAACGGGGAAATATTTCCGGAACCGGATTTATTCCGCACCGACTTGAGTGATTCGATAAAAAGTCAGGTTTGCAAGACTCAGGAAAACCTCCAGCCCGCCGACCCCGTTCCAGCGGGCATACGCATAGGCCTAAGCGGAAAGCAAAGGACCCGGCGCTCCGCTGATAAAACAGCAGGTCATATAGCTGGCCGTCAGACGGTTCCGCGCTTCCGGAAGAATTTAAAAAATAGCGTTCTGATGAGCAGCCTGAACCGCCTGCACCGCGAAATCGAGCAGAATAATCCCTACGATAATTCTTTTGCGTTCACAGATATCTGCCAGGGGAATGAGAAACATCAGATCGGTTGCATAGCCGATCTGGGCCACGGTAACAATCAGACCGGCCGGCCCCTGGGTCAGGTAAAACAGACGCAATCGTATCCAGAAGCGGCTGGGCAATAATAGGTACCGGCAACGGCCCGTCCGGTTGCCACCGCCATCAAATGGATCAGAAAAAGCGGAATTTATGAATCGGATGAAGGATGAGATATCCGAGCGTCTTTTTCGGAAAAAAAAAGTCCGAATAAATCATATTGATCCTGAAGACCTGAAGAAAAGATGAGTAAAGAGCATAAAAAGACGGCTTCTGATTTCACGGGAAACGGCTGATCATCCCTGTTCAAACCGGTAGTGTTTACCGTTCATTTTACGATTTTAACTTTTGCGGAAACCGTTAGACTCCGACAGATGAAAATCGGTGTTTCAGCATTTGTAATGCAGGGAGGGCGTTCCGGCGTCGCCGCCTATATCCGCGAACTGGTCCGCCACCTTCAACAGGTCGACCGCGTCAATCAGTATGACATTATGATGCCGAGACGTGAAACGGATCTGATTGAACTGAGCTCGTCGAATTTTCACAAATCCCTCTATTCCGGGTTTACCGCGAATCCGGTGATTAATATCGCGTGGCATAACACGGTTCTTCCCCTCCTTGGAAAAAGAAAAAAAACGGACCTTCTCCATGTGCCGAGCTACCGGCGGATTCCGCTGATAAAAAGCTGTCCGGTTGTCGCAACGGTGCACGATGTCGCTGCACTGTCGATGGATGCAAAATATGATGCCGCGCGAATGGTTTACAACCGCCGGATTGTCCCCGCACAGATTCGCAATGCCGACCATATTATTACAGTGAGTCACTATTCGAAGAAAGATATTACGGAGCGGGTCGACGTGCCGGAAGAGAAGATTACGGTCATTTATTCCGGTATCAATCACCGGGTGTTCCACCCTTTGGAGAAATCATTTTCCCAGGCGCAGCTCGCTGAAAAGTACGGCTTGAACCAGCCGTTCCTTATCTATGTCTCCCGGCTGGAGCATCCGGCGAAAAACCACGTTCGGCTGATCGAAGCTTTTGAACGGTTTAAGGCGGAAACCGACAGTGCACATAAACTGGTGCTGCCGGGGGCGGACTGGAACGGTGCAGAAATCATCCGCGAACGGGCGGCAGCCAGCCCGGTGCATGATGATATCCTCTTTCCCGGTTTTGTTCCGCTGTTCGATCTGCCGCTGTTCTACAGCGCCTGCGACCTGATGGTTTTTCCGTCGCTGTTTGAAGGATTCGGCTTTCCGATTATCGAAGCACTGGCCTGCGGAGCTCCGGTGATCTGTTCAGATACGTCATCGATGAGTGAAATCGCCGGCGAAGCGGTGCCGAAGTTTGATCCGCATCATGCAGAAACTATTTTCCAGTCGTTGCAAGAAACGCTCTCCCGGGGATGGAGTGATGAAGAGCGCCGGCGCGGTCTTAAGTACGCCGAACAGTTTGACTGGAATCACGCGGCGCGGCAAACTCTCGAAATCTACGAAAGGACCGCCGGATTGTGAGTCGTGTCGCCGTCATCATGCGTTCAAAAAACGAGATGCCCTATCTTTCGAAGGCACTCGAAAGTCTGCGCCGCCAAACTTTTCAGGATTTTGAGCTGTGGGCCGTCGACTCCGGCTCGACGGATGGTTCTGTCGCGGTGCTCCGCGAGCAAATCGACTCAGAACATCTGATTCAGATCCCGCCGGAAGCGTATATCCCGGGCAAGGTGCTTAACGAAATGATTGCGCGTACCACGCAGGAGTTCATTGTCTTACAAAATGCCGATGCCGTTCTGCGGAGCGATGACGCACTCGAAAAACTGCTGCATCCGCTGCTGGAGGACGAAGCCGATGTCTCGATGTGCAAGCAGGTACCGCGCCCGGACGCTCTCTTTATTGTGACGTATGATTATCTGCGCGCCTACAATCCGAAAAATATCAAAGGCGGCAATGCTGATTTTTTCTCGGCCGTTACCTGCGCGTTTCGCCGGAATCTCTGGGAGAAAATCCGGTTCCCCGAGAACGGGTACGCGGAGGACGTTGCCTGGGCAAAAGCCTGTCGGAATCGGCGGGCACGCTTTACACTGGTTGCGGAATCCGGCGTTGAACATTCACATAATTACACGTTAAGAAGTCTTTACCATAAAAGGTTCCGACACGGAGTAACGTTCGCAAAAATATATGGACGGCGCGCCAACCTGTTTTTCCAGATGCTGGAACTGGGCAAAGAATGGACCCGGGATTTCCTTTATGCCGTCCGCAAAGGACGGTTTGATACAATTCCCTATAATCTGGCCTATCGCGCAGTGATTCATACCGCGCTTTACCGCGGTCTGAAAGCAGGTGCCCGTGGGTAAATACTCTGTTAACGGATCTGCCGCGTTTGACGCGCGTATTGATACAGATATGAGCCGCATTGCCGAGGCGGTGTATGCGTCCGAGTTTTCCAGATACTGGCGGGCACTGGTGCTGCTCGGCGGGTATGGACGCGGGGAAGGCTCCCCGCTGATTGGTCCCGGCGGGGAAGAACTGCCCTTCAATGATTACGATCTGATTGTGGTAACCGACTCCATGGATCCGCTTCTTAAACGGGATCTTAAAAAACTGGAAAAAAAACTCTCCGAAGAAATCGGCCTTCCTGTCGATCTCTATCCGTATCTGAAACAGAAACTGCCCAAGTGCGAATTTTCGCTGTTGAACTATGAAATGAAATACGGTCACCGGGTGATTCGCGGCGACAAAGATATTCTCGATGCCATGCCGGATTATCCGCATGAAGGCATTCCTCTTTCCGAAGGAACCCGCCTGCTGATGAATCGCGGGAAACTGCTGCTCGATGTCAAATGCCGACTTGCACAGCCTGAGCCCTTAAATGCAGAAGAGCGGCAGTGCTGCCTGAAATTTATGTCCAAAGCCGATCTCGCCTTCGGCGACTGCGCCCTGCTGCTGCACCGGGCTTACGACCTTTCGTACACCGTGAAAAAAGAAAGAATTAAAACGATCAGCCTGAGTGGGCTGAAAGAACCGCACGATCTGGTACACGCCTATCGCGCCGCGGTCGCATTCAAGGAGCGCACCGATTTTCAAACCCTGGAAAACAGCAATGTCCACCAGCGGTTTGATGAGACGGTCAGACGATACGAACGGGTCTTCCTCTGGTATGAACAGCGACGATTGAACCGGGAGTTCCAAACCCCGGAAAAATATGCAGGGAACTTTCCAAATCTCGGGAAAGAGGGATCGCCGCTGAAAAACGCCGTCCAGAACCTGCGTACATTCGGAGCGGGAGCTTTTCCCGGACTGTTTACCCATCCGCGGCTGCGGCTGTATGCCGCACTTCCGCTGCTGCTGACCAAACAGGCGGACCTCCGCAGGATCCGCCCGCTGCTCAATTCGTCGCAGGATCGCTTTGAAGAATTGTGCGCCGTGTTTTATTCTCTTCAAAAGAGATTTTCATGAAGAAATCGAAACTGAGCCTGTTCCTGTTTATCGATGCCTTCGGGCGGGAGATTTTTCTCCGGCATCCGTTCTTTTTGAACAGCCGGGTGGTCGATAATAAAAAACTCGATACGATTCTCGGCTATTCTTCAGCGTGCGACCCGTCCATTATTTCCGGGAAACTGCCTTGCGAACACCGGATGTGGTCGTCGTTCTATTACGACCCCGAAGGTTCGCCGTTTAAATGGACCCAAGCGCTATCAATTCTTCCCGATTCGATTTTCCGCCGTGGACGGGTGCGGCATTATCTGAGCAGAATCATAAAAAAATCGTTACGATTCACCGGTTATTTTCAGCTCTACGGCGTACCGTTTAAAGATCTTCCCCTTTTCAATTACGCTGAAAAAAAACGGATTTGGGAGCCGGGCGGCTTGCTGCGCGGGGAAAGCATTTTTGATGAACTCGCGCGCCGCGACATCCCGCACTATGTCCATGACAGCGCAGTAAATGATGAAACAAAACTGGCGCGCCTCACCGCCGAGATTGAAACGCAGCGGATTGATTTCGCCTACTGCTCCCTCGGCAGACTCGATGCACTGATGCATGCTGTCGGTACACGGGATGAAAAAGTAACGGAACGGATCCGGTGGTATGACAAACAGCTGTCCCGATTGATTTCAACGGCGGAAGAGCAGTACGAAGAAGTCGCCTGGTATGTTTTTACCGATCACGGCATGCATGATGTTACTGCAGGATACGATCTGATTGCCGACATCGAAAAGACCGGACTTCAGTGGAACAGTGATTATGTCGCGTTTTACGACTCCACGATGGCGCGCTTCTGGTTTCTTAAAAAAGGTGCGCGTGAAACCATCACCGCCGCACTTTCCGAACATCGGAAAGGCCGGATTTTATCGGATGAAGAACTCAAACGGGAGGGGGTTCTGTTTGAAGACGGCATGTACGGAGAACTGGTCTTCCTGATGAATTCGGGAATTCAGATTGTGCCGAGTTTTATGGGGATTAAGCAGATCAAAGGAATGCACGGATATGCCCCGGCCGATGCGGACTCCGCCGCATCAATCTGTTCCAACCGGAAACTGCCGCGGGACTTGACAAAGATTCATCAAATCTATCATCTAATGCGGAAGGAGCTTGGCTGCTGTGACTGAAAAATCCCAGGAATTGTCTGTAAAAGATAAAGATGCTGTTTTGATCATCGATGATGATGCCTTCATGCTGAAGGTACTCTACCGGGTTCTGCAGAAAGAGTATACACTGTATCAGGCCGGTTCTTCAGAAGAGGCTATAGAAGTGCTGCGCGGACGGCACGTCAAAGCGATCCTGTGCGATCACGTCCTTCCCGGACAAAGCGGGCTCGACTTTCTCATCACGTTGAAACAGCGTAATCCGCAGATCAAAAGTGTTCTTTTCAGTGCCGCACTGGAAGTCGAGCAGTTTATCAAGGCAATCAACGAGGGACAAATATTTCGCTTTATCAAAAAACCGGCGTCGCCGACCGATATCCAGCAGGCGGTTCGGGCTGCTGTGCGACAATACGATATTGAAGCTCTGCAGCAGCAGCTTTTGCGCGATCAGAAAGACATCGATAAGCAGGTTTACAGCGCCCCATACTGGCTCTACCGTCTGCGTGTCGTTGCCCGGCAGTCATTCCGCTACGGCGCGCCTCTGTTCGGCAATATTCTGGCCCTTATGCTCGCGCTGGGCGTTATCGCCCTGAGTGTCGGCATCTGCATTATACTCATCATCTATTTTGTAAAAAGTTATCTGGGCATCGACATTTTCCCCCAGAGTCATCTTCTGAGCCGTTAGTTTCTCGCGACTCCGTTTCGGACCTGATTCCGAGTACACCCGGGATCGTGCATTGTTCGAAGGTTCTGTCTGAATACTCCGCATAAAGAGGCTTCGAATTTCTCCTGCGAATTCAGTTTAACAAAGTCCCCTCACCGGAAGCAGATGAGG
Organism: Verrucomicrobiota bacterium; assembly: GCA_030153935.1. GTDB lineage: Bacteria > Verrucomicrobiota > Kiritimatiellia > Kiritimatiellales > Tichowtungiaceae > Tichowtungia. Next base: position 15,652 of record JASKKX010000005.1, read on the forward strand.
CTCCATTGAACGGTTGGAGCGTCCCAATCAGATAGCGATCTGTTTTCCCAGCAGGATGGGCAGGGTGCTTCGGAAGAAAAAATGATCAGAAGGTATATTCGCGAGCAGAAGATGCAGCAGATTATGCAGAAGGCCGGAAGCCACGGGCGTTAGCCCGTGGATCTGTCCCTTTTCCGATAAAAGTAACAGAAAAGCGGAATTTCCAACGTGGGAAACTCCGCATTTCCATTGGCAAAGGATCTTTTACCAGTTTTCAGCGAGCAGTTCAAAATGTGCCTGGGGATGATCACAGGCGGCACATTTGGCTGGTGCTTTTGTTCCAACGTGGAGATATCCGCAGTTCCGGCAGCGCCAGACAACTTTTTCTTCCCGCTGAAAGACCTTGCCTTCTTTGATATTGGCAGCCAGTTCAAGATACCGTTTTTCATGTTGTTTTTCCGCTACAACGATGGCGCTGAACACGGAAGCAATCAGGATAAAACCCTCTTTTTTTGCAATCTCGGCAAAAGAGGGATACATATCTGTCCACTCATGGTTTTCACCCGCAGCACTGGCCAGCAGGTTGTCGTATGTGGTGCCGACCGGGCCGGCAGGAAAGCGGCTGGCAATCTCGATTTCTCCGCCTTCCATCAAGTTGAACAGACGTTTGGCATGCTCTTTTTCCTGATTGGCTGTTTCTTCAAAAATGTCGGCAATCTGTACGTAGCCTTCTTTTCTAGCTGCACTAGCACAATAGGTGTAACGGTTGCGGGCCTGCGCTTCACCGGCAAATGCCGCCATCAGATTTTTTTCTGTCTGGCTTCCTTTAAGTTCCATTTTAATTCTCCTTTTAATTTCAATTTAAGAGATTATGAGTATTTCTTATGAATAGATCAAAGGCAGAACGCCTTCCCGCTATATTTATACGGAGTACAGAGAAGATTCCGACCCGGAACGGTTAAGCATAAAGGGCATATCCAAAACTGGAACAAAGCGAGTACTCACAGCAGGCAACTCTGCACATAACACCCTTGGATGATAATGCCTGCAGGTTGGCATTTTACTTTTTCATCGAAAAAATCATTTCGCGAACGGCAGCTTCCAGTCCGCAGAAAACCGCGCGTGCGATGATACTGTGTCCGATATTGAGAGTATCCAGATGCGGAACAGTTAAAATGCCCGGCAGATTATTGAGATTGATGCCGTGGCCCGCATTGACCTGCAGTCCCAGGCTGTGCGCCTGTTCAGCGCCCGTAATCAGTTTTTTCAGCAGTGCTTCCGCTTTTTGCGGGTCGGTTGCATTGCAGAACGAACCGGTATGGAGTTCGATGACACGTGCGCCCGTTTTTGCGGATGCCTCAATGATTTTTTCATCCGGCTCGATAAAGAGGCTGACATCGGACCCGTTATCCTGAAGCTGTTTGACGGTTTTCTCCAACGCCTGGAAGTTTCCCGCCACATCAAGTCCTCCTTCCGTGGTGAGTTCCTGTCGTTTTTCAGGCACCAGGCAGACTTCGGCGGGTTTGACATCCAGCGCGATCTTCACAATTTCTTCCGCGTTTGCCATTTCAAGGTTAATGGGCAGGGGGCATTCCCGACTGAGACGATAGACATCGGAATCCTGGATATGTCGGCGGTCTTCGCGCAAGTGTACTGTTATGCTGACAGCTCCGGCTTTTGCACAGATTTTTGCTGCTTCAAGTGTATCCGGATAGGTAGTGCCGCGCACCTGCCGCAGGGTTGCAATGTGATCAATATTAACGCCGAGTTTCATATTCTGCTTTCATGGAATGTTGTGCGGGATCGTAAATCAGACAGGACGATGTATTCCAGCTGCGGACGACTTCGAGTGCACGGTAGGCTCCGCGAAACAGATCCCGCAAGGTGCGCCCATGTTCAGGATATGCCGTGATCCCGATACTGAGAGAGGTTTTGATTCGTTTTCCCGCAGAAAGAAAGAGTTCTTTTTGAACGGCTTCGCGCAGACGCACGGCGATTTTTTCTCCGTTTTGAAGAGTGCAGGGGGCGAGGACCATGAAATCTCCGCGATGGTAGCGCCCGATCAGATCCGTATTGCGGATGAGACGCTGAATGACTTTGCTGACCCCGGCGGTTACCTCATCGGCGGCCGTTTCGCCGTACAGTTCGATGATGTCATGCAGGCGATTGATTCCGATACAGAGCAATGCGGCCGATTCTTTTTTCCGCCGGATTTCAGAGAGATATTTGCGCATATAGGATTCAACAACTGCCGGTTTGAGCACGCCGGTCAGCGGGTCAATGGCCGAATTTTTATCTTCTTTACTGAGCTCGCCGATCTCTCCCGGGTCGGCTTCCCCCACTGCAGAAGAGGACTCCTCGCCGGGCCGGGGAGCAATATGAAACGGCCACGCACTTCCGAAATCAGCAGCCTGCAGTGCATTGAAAGCGGCGCTGATGAGCGTTTGCGTATTGAGCCCGTGCATGGGGAAACTTCCCACGCCGACACGAAACTGCCGCAGTCCATGGATTTCAGCAGTAAGGGTCTTCAGATCTTCCACGATACGTCTGGTTACCCGGGCAATGTGTTCTTCCTCTGTATCGATAATAAGCGCTACACAGTCTTCATGAAAAAGACAGGTTTGATCCGACGTGTTCCGGATAACTCCCTTGAGCCGTGAAAGCAGTTCTTTCTGTACTCGTGTCAGGTCGGAACTTTCGGCTGAAAGCTGTACGATGAACACTCCGAAACCCGAGGAGGTTCGATTGATTTTGCTAAGATAACGGGTGATCTGAATGGCGAAGAAGTTGTCACGGTCTTCCGTTGTCACCAGATCTGTTTCCCGGAGTCGAACCATCCGGTGGAAACGGGTGGTGCTGATCAGCAGCGTGATTCCTGCAAAAGCGATCCCTGTCACGAGCAGCAGCAACCCGGCATCCGCCCAGAACAGCTGAGCGATCATTACAGGCTGAAGCGCGGCACTTAGCATGGGGCAATCTTTTTGAGCGGACAGAAGTCCGCTAGTAGTAAAGGACAAATTCAGCGCGCCGGTTCGCAGTCCAAGCCGCTTCGTCATGGCCGGGATTCGCCGGTTTTTCTTCGCCGTAGCTTTTCGTCTGGATGCGTTCCGCACTGATGCCCAGATCGATCAAATAGGTGCGGACAGCCAATGCCCGGCGTTCACCGAGGGCAAGATTATATTCACGGCTTCCGCGCTCGTCGCAGTGCCCTTCGATAATCACTGTGGCGGAATTGTTCTGCTTGAGATAATTCGCAATGGATTCGACTTTGGACCGTTCTGTTGCAGATACCTGTGAACTGTCGTAGGCAAAGTAAACCGGAGAAAACATTCCGGGGTGTTCCAAGCCGCCTGAAAAGCGATTTGCCATAGGGATGCTGCCGCCATCAAGTGCACCGTAAGAGGAGGTGCCCCCGTAATTGCTTCCATAAACGCCTGCCGGATTCGTCTCCGGGCTTTTGCAGCCGCTCAACGATACAACGGCGAGAAGGAGACTTAATCCAAAGGTGAAAGAAACATTCTTTTTCATGATGACATGACCTCTTCTTTTCGACTTGTTTTATTGTGGAGAAAAAGCCGGAAAATACCAACTTCCACTGCCTTGGAGCAAAGCTACCGGAGCGTCGCTGACTGTGTCAAGGAGGTAGATGGAGGATTGGTAGCCCACGGTACGTGCTGCGACGATATGGCGCCCGTCCGGTGCCCACGATGGATCTTCATAATCAGCGTTGTCGGTCTGCAGGTAGGTGGTCTGTCCGGTCGAAGGGTTAATTACCGCAATGACATAGCGACCTCCCGATCGGCTGGCACAGGCGATCAGTCCATTCGGTCCCCAATCCGGGGCCACATTTTCCGTCCCGCGACTGCTGAGACGGCGCGGTCGTCCGCCGGAACGACTGATGATGTACAGCTGCGGGGTGCCGCTCTGATCCGAGACATAGACGAGATTCTGTCCATCCGGAGACCATGTCGGACTGGCTTCAGCCGCCCTTGTCATCGTCAGTCGGGTCAGCGTTCCGCTGGATAAATTCTTGATGTAAAGCTCTGGATTTCCATCTTTTGAGAGAATCAGCGCCACATCTCTTCCGTTCGGGGAGAACGTCGCTCCGGTGTTCAGTCCTCCGTACCCGGCGATCAGTTCGCGCCGACCGCGGCGCAGATCGGCGAGATAGACATCCGGAAACCCGCGTAAGAAAGAGGTATAGACAAGACGGTTGCCGTCCGGAGACCAGTTCGGACCGATGATAATCCGCCCATCGCGCGTAATCTGCGTTAGCCCGCCCCCGTCGGCATCACATATATAAAGCTCTTTGGCACCGGACAGATTGCCGACCAGTGCGATACGGGCCGAGGCGAAGCCTTTGTTGCCGGTAATGGCTTTTATCATATCATCCGCAACATGGTGGGCGAGTGTCCGGGCCCGTCCTGATTCAATGTTGTAGCTTTTGGAAAAAAGACGGGCCTGATCGCTGCGCCGATAGATCTGGCAAACCGCTTTGACATTGCCGCCGTCTCGTCCGGCGGTGCCGATCAGCCGCAGCTCGCCGGTACCCCGCACCGGTTTAAACCAGCCTGAGCGCTGCAGATCTCTTTCCAGGGTTTGAAAAAAAAGCGGAGAATCCGCATCTCTGGAGGCCCGGGCCGCAGAAAAATCGATACTGATTTTGCGGTCGGCAGATTTGACAACGCGGATTTGCGCTTCGGCACATAGGGCCGTATAAACCGCACAGAACAGAAAAATCATCACTTTTTTCATGGCATTGCTTTTTAACGAAATCCACCTGAAGTTAAAAGAGGATTCTTTAGGGGGTATTAATCCGACAGGATAAATTCAATCGTGATGTTGCGGTCAGGCAGGTTGGCCGGTGGAACGGGCAGGCGGGTTGTTGCATCCAATGCGGCCTGAACCGATTGGTCCAGGGCCGGATTCCCAGAGCGGCGACTGATGAATTTAGAGGAAACCGTTCCATTAGGCTCCACCCGGAGCACGGCCGTGACACTCAGTCCGGTGGGTGCGCCGATCGGCTGCTGCCAGACGGCGTACATTCTCTTTTTGACGCTCTCGTAATACCATGCAAGGGGGTTCACGGTACCTCCTCCGGGGGTCTGCAGGATATTTTTCAGTTTGCTCAGATCAATCTGTGGTCTGGGCGGCGGTGAAGGAGTGTTGGGGTTGGCTATTCGTCGATCTTGACGTACCACCGGTGCCGGTTTCCACTTTTTCTTCGGTTCAGGCTTCGGCGCAGGTTTCGGTGCAGGCTTGGGTATGGGCTTGGGTGTGGGCTTCGGCATAGGTTTCGGTGTGGGTTCAGGAGCAGGTTCCGGCACGGCGGGCGGAGCGGGCTCGACCGGTGCCGGCTGGGGCATTACCTGTGCTGCCGGAGCGGGCGGGGAGGCGATATCAATAAAAGTGATGATCTCTTTGGGCTTGGGATGAAAACAGCTTTTTACCCACGGGATAAAAATCAATAGAAACAATACGGCTGCGTGTGTTCCGAACACCCCCCAGAAAACCCTGTTCGGAGTCTTCTTCACGTCGCTATTCCTCCGTTACCAGCGCCATGCGGGTGATTTTGGCGTTGTGCAGGATGACCATTACATCGGCGACCGCCTCATACTTGATATTTTTATCTGCACGCACATAAACCGGAGTTTCAGAGCCGATGCCGGAAATAATCTCCATTTCCCGCGCCAGCTCTTCTTTGGTGATCGGCAGTTCATCGAGAAAGAGATTTCCCTTGGCGTCAATCGTGATGCTGCGCGCATTTGCGCTTTCGAGTTCAGCCGCCTTGCCGCTCGGCAGATTTACCGGGACACCCTGTTCAATCAGCGGGAAAGTAATGATGAATGTGATCAGCAGAATAAATGTCAAGTCCATCAGCGGAGTCATATTGATCTCGCTGATCTCCTTGAGAGCAATCAGACTGGTTTTTCGCCGGGCCATAATCAATCCCCGAAAATACTGTAATGCTGCTGCACAGAAGCGACAAACTCCTGAGAAAAATTATCCATCTGCACCGCAAGACGTCGGATGCGGGACGTGAGCATATTATAGCCGATTGAAGAGGGCAGCGCCACAATCAGTCCCACAACCGTGGTCAGCAATGCCCCGGAAATGCCCGGCGCGACGGCCGAGAGCATCGCCGCGCCGGAAGTGGCCATCCCGCCGAAAGCGTCCATGACCCCCCAGACCGTGCCGAGCAGTCCGAGGAAAGGACAGGCGCTTACCGCAGTGGCCAGCACCCCCATGCGGTCCTCAAGCTTCAGGGCTTCGTCCGCCATCGTGCGGTCCACCACGATCCGGATAGCTTCGATCTGGTGAGCTTCCAGCCGGCGGTATTCGCCGGTATCAAGCGCGCCTCTGAAAAGATCGTCCGGGTTGATCCCGATCAGGGAAAACTCATTGGACATTGCTTTGCATCCGGCCTCGTAAAGCGCATGGAGCGGGGATTGAGGAAAGCGGGTCTGCTTAACAAACAGGCCGCTTGGCTGCCGTTCGATACGAAAATCGTTCAGAAAACGTTCCGAACTGCGGCGGGCGAGCGAGAGCTGTATGAATTTGGTGATCATCACTGTCCATGCGCCGATGGAACTGGCAAAAAGGATCAGCACAATCACCTTCCCTGACAGGGTGCTCTGGCTGAACGCAAAAGAAACAGCGCCGGTGGTAAGGATGGGCAGCAAAAGTCCGTTCATTCTCTGTTCCTCCGTTTTTTCCGAAATTCGGGAAAATCTGCGCCTATTTTTCCAGACCGTGGAAAAAATGCGAACCCCATTTTCCAAACCTTGGAAAAAATATGCGGAAAGTCTCTACTGATTGGAAAAAATGACTAAGCTCGATTCTATGAAAAAATGCTTTTTGACTCTTCCTCTTGTCTGCATCCTTGCACTTTGTCTGACCGGGGCCGCCCGGGTTCAATTACCGGAAGTGCGCGCCGTCTGGGTAACGCGCTTTGATTATAAATCTCCGTCCGACGTGTCCGCCATCATTGCCAACTGCGCGCGGGCAGGTTTTACGGATGTCTTTTTTCAGGTTCGCGGCAACGGCACCGTGTTTTATCCCAGCCGGGTGGAGCCGTGGGCGTTTGAGCTTTCCGGAAAAGATGTTTCTGCGACGGGCCGCAATCCCGGCTGGGATCCTCTGCGGACGGCAGCTGATCAGGCGAAACAGGTCGGGGTTCGCCTGCACGCCTATATCAATGTGCTTCCCGGCTGGCGGGGCCGTGAAGATCCGCCGCGGGCGGCCGGACAGCTCTGGACCGCACATCCGGACTGGTTTATGATCGATTCGACCGGAACTCGGATGAGAGCGACAAGCCGCTGGTATTCCTTTGTCAATCCGGCACGTCTGGACGTGCGCCAGCACCTGGCGCAACTGGCTGCGGAGCTTTCAGGTTATGATCTGGCCGGTCTGCACCTCGACTATATCCGGTTCCCTTACGACTATAAGGGCGTCGCGCGCGAAATTTATCCGGATACTTCGCCGGAGGAGCTGAAGAAACACTCCGATTTTTCATACGATCCGACTTCGATTTCAATGGTCCATAAACAGTACGGACGGAAGGTTTCACAAAAAGAGTGGAATACTTTTCGCCGAAAATCGGTCACTCAGGTTGTCACGGATCTGCGGCAGATATTCAAAAACCGGCGGGGTCCGCAGGCCGTCATTTCAGCCAGTGTAATGGCCGATTTCGATGACGGCTATAGCACGGCTTTTCAGGACAGCTGTCACTGGGCAAAAAAGCGGATTGTCGACTGGCTGGTGCCGATGAATTATAATGCGAGGCTTTTTGACGCCCGGCTGAAAAAAATGTGTCATGAACTCGGTCGGCGTTCGACCCGCCAGCAACTGGTGGTCGGGATCAACTGCAATGCGCAACCGGAAGAAATCCGACGCCAGATTGCCGCGGTTCGCGCCGCCGGCTGCCGCGGCTTTGCGTTGTTCGCTTATTCTTATCTCTTCGAGAATCATCGGCCGACCGACAAGGCACGTGCACTGATGCGGTCACGATAGATAGCGCCTGTCCAAAAAAAGATGGCACCCTCGTCGTGTACATGAGTGGTCCTCCGGCGGTCAGCGGTACATCTGCGTGGCAGTGTCGGCATTGCAGCATTCGAGATCGCGTCGCTCTCCGTTGCGCTTTATCGATCATACCGCATGAAGGGCAGGTGAATTCTTTCGGTCGCCGAATTTCTTCAAGATAGGCGATACGGTCACTTTCGCTGGGAAACATCCTCTGAAACTCAAGCAATGACTGCGGAGTTTTATGCAATCCCTTCGAAAAAAGCTGGTTAACCGGATATGCAGCGTTAATAAATGCATCGCTTCAGGGGATATTGATTTGCATTGATATGACCTTTTAATTCACTCTGCCCCTCTTAAATCTGATTAGTTTTATGGCCTCGATAAAAGAAACAACCGCTTCGGTTCCGGATTCACCGCAGCTTTGGGTGGATGATCATGGTGATGCACTCTTTCGCTATGCGCTCAGCCGCCTGCGCGATCAAAGCGCGGCCGAAGATGTCGTGCAGGAAACCTTTCTGGCGGCGCTGAACTCAGAAAAAGCATTCAGCGGAAAATCATCGATACGAACCGGGCTGATTGGCATCCTCAAACACAAAATTGTGGATCATATCCGCAGGGAAAGCCGGATGAATCCGGTGGAAGAGGTGCTGCCGGAAGACGGACTGGATGCGGAACTGTTCGACACCGGCGGACGCTGGCGCAACGGCCTGCGCGACTGGGAGGTGCGCCCCGATCAGCTTCTGCAGCGCAAGGAATTTGCATATGTTTTGAACGGCTGTATTGAAAAACTGCCCGCAAAACCGGGGAGCGCCTTTTGTCTGCGCGAAATGGAAAATCAGTCTACGGATGAAATCTGTAAGGTTTTGGCGGTCACTCCGACCCACTTATGGGTCTTGTTGCATCGGGCGCGGATTCGCCTGCAGGCGTGCCTGGATCAAAACTGGTTCAACCCCGCACCCAAAGAGACATAAGCCATGTTAATGTGCAAAGACATTTCAAAACTGGTCTCCCGGTCGCTCGACTGCAAACTGCCGTTACGGCTTCGAATGGCGGTCCGCCTGCACCTGATGATGTGCTCCATCTGCCGAACCTACCGCAAACGGCTGCTTTTTATCCACAATCTGTTGCAGCGTCCGGAATCTCTGTCTACAGAGACCGACGACTCGCGGCACCTGTCTCCTGATGCCGAAAACCGCATCAAAGCGGTTCTTCGCGAAGCGGCCGACAAAAAACACTCTGGATCTGCTCAGAACCCATAAGTTTTCCAGCGAGCGAACATTTGTTGAAACTCCTGTTGTCTAATGATTTTGCTATCCATGATTTTGTCATCCTCCTTGTTCTGGAATATTTTCAGCAAAATCATTTAGGAGAAGGGATTTCCAATGGTTGGAAACCTGTGTCGTCAAGGATGGCAAGCGCCCCGCGGAAAAAAACAAACCCGGCCTGTAAGGTTTCCTTGCTTCCGCTCAGTGTTGCGGCACCGCCGCAAAGAAAAGTGAAACCGCAAAGGTTAAAACCTGCGCCAAATGCGGCGAAGCAAAAGGCGCGGAAGCCTGCTGCAAAAAGATGCGGCCACGTGCGCGGCCTGCGGACTGCACGCCGGATCGCCCGGTTGCAACGCTGCCTGCAAGAAGTAAAATTCAGCTCTCCGACGGAACCATCCGCCGGAGAGACTGACACCCCTGGCGCATAGAGAAAGGACGTATCATGAAAAAAAGAACCCGGCTTGTTTTACCCGTGCTGCTGATTGCCTTGGTCGCATTCGGGGCTGAAAATCCGCTCCAAACCGGCGATCCGGTTCCTGCGGTTATCTTGCGTACGGTGGACGGAACTCCGTTTGATTTAAAGGCGGCGATTGCTGAAAAACCGGCGGTGCTGGTTTTCTACCGCGGCGGCTGGTGCCCGTACTGCACGGCGCATCTCTCGCAGTTGCAGAAGATCGAATCGCAACTGGTCAATGCGGGCTGGCAGATTCTGGCCATCAGTCCCGACCGTCCCGAAAAGCTGGCGGAAGCCGATGCAGAACATAATTACAGCTACACACTGCTGTCCGACTCGAAAATGGATGCGTCCAAGGCATTCGGGTTGGCGTTCGAAGTGGATGCCGCCACACGGGAGAAATATAAGGGTTACGGTATTGATCTCGAAACGGCTTCCGGCGAAAGCCACCACCTGCTGCCTGTCCCGGCGGTCTATCTGGCCGGAACCGACGGCATCATCCGCTTCGCCCACAGCAACCCGGATTATAAAGACCGCCTCTCTAACGAAGCCATTCTTGAGGCCGCCCGCGCCGCCGCTCCGGCAGCACAGAATTTGTTTGATCCGCTTTTCCGACGGCATGTTGAAAACGGGCGGGTGGACTACCGTGCACTGCAAGCCGATCGGTTACCGCTGACGCGGGCGCTGGCGGCGGCCACAGCGGTAACGGAGTCGCAGTTCAATGCCTGGGACAAAAGCCGGCAGCTCGCCTTTCTGATCAATCTCTACAACGCTGCCACGCTGGAGCTGATTGTCGATCACTACCCGGTCAAAAGCATCAAGGAGATCGGCAACTGGTTCAAGGGTCCGTGGGATCAGCCTGCCGTTTCCTTGTTTGGAACAAAGATCACACTCAACGAGCTGGAACACGGGATTATCCGAAAACGCTACCACGAACCGCGCATTCACATGGCACTGGTCTGTGCCGCCAAGGGTTGCCCCCCCGCTGCGCAACGAAGCCTACACCGCCGAAAAACTCGATGAACAGCTCAACGACCAGTCAAAGACATACCTGACCAGCTCCAGGGGTATGCGAATAGAGGAAAGCAAAGGCAAGGTCTATCTGTCTGCGATTTTTAAATGGTATAGGGGTGATTTTCCCTCAGTTAAAGCGTTTGCTGAAAAACACAGCGGAAAGCCGCTTCAAGGACTGAAGATAGATTATTTGAATTACGACTGGAGCCTTAATGAATAACAAAAAGGAACATATCATGAAACAACGGCTGGAATTAAAGGATGCGACGGGAAAATCAAAAGAGATTCTGCTGGAGATCGAAGAAACCTTCGGCATGGTGCCCGATCTTTTCAAGGCGCTGGCGGCGGTCGATGCCGACTGGCTGGAGCTCAACTGGAACCGGCTGAAAAAAATCATGCTCTCAGAGGGTGGGCTCGACCATAAAACCCGCGAGCTGATCGCGCTGGCGGTTTCACAGGTCAATCGCTGTGCGTATTGCTGTTCCGCTCACGAACGCACGGCGCGCGGCGCCGGTGCGACCGATCAGGAGATCGGCTAGGTGCTGCAGGTGGTCGATCTGTTCTCCAGCTTCAACGTCATTGCCGATTCACTCGGGCTGGAACCCGATATCAAACCGGAGGAGTAGGCGGCAACCATTTTCCAAAGCAGGGCGAGGTGGGTTTTCCAAGCATTGGAAGATTTTAACCGCGGATAAACCCAGCGCGGCAAAGCCGCAACCCAAAAGAGTGTTGGCAGAATCATGAATAGCAGAATCATTATCCCCGAACATCGTATTCATTCTCATGATTCTGCTGTCAATGATTCTGTCAAAAACTGCTCCTGTTTCGTTGTTGATGGAAATGGGGCTGCAAATTAAAACGTGCTAAAAAAACAAGAAAAATTACGGATAGTAGTACGGATGAACACGGATTTTCCAGACATTGGAAAATGGGCAGGGCGAACCGTCCCGGTGAGCCGCCGCGCAGAATCAGCGGCTCCGCCCGAAAATTCCAACCGTTGTTGAGTTTGTAACGCATTAAATTGTTATTGGTTATTCGCTATTGTCTATTGTCTATTGAATCATTTTTCCCTTACTTATTCTACCGTCCGTCTACCGGCCTCAGTCCTCCGACTTCGTCTTATACCTCCCGCCCGGCTCTTCGGCGACGCACAGGGGTTTGGATTCAAGGCAACGAGGTTCACGAATAACAACCCTGCGTCCTTCCCGACCCTGCCGGGAGCGGATATCCTCAAAAATGGCATCGACATCATGCTGGAACGGAGCGGCATACTCCCGGCGGCGTTCGCGTGTTTCTTTTACAATCGGGTCTTCCCAGATCATTTCCTATTCCTCCATCAGTTCCTGCGGGGTGCAAATAACAGGCGGTTCGTATCTATGATGACGACAGACTGCCTCCACCTTTGGCCGCATGGCTGCGTTGGCAATATGCTTGCAATTCCATGTCAATAAATAATCCATTCCGTGAACAGTCGCTGCAGCCACATGGAATGCGTCCACTTCGGCATGGGCGGGAATCGAGCCTTCGGCAATCAGCCATCGTGCAAGATCACGAACGTTTTGCGTTACATCCAACTCCGGCACCCCGTCAAGAACCGCCATCGGCTTCATGCTTCAAAATTCGCGTTATACCATCGGCCTGTCATCCGTAAAATCCGAACTTTGGAAACAGAATATACCTCGGCAGTCCCGTCAGAACCCACCCCGCCTGTCGGCACCCCTCCGCTGGCGGGGAATCTGGGGCCGGTGTCGGCCTTTTCTATTATAAGGGGTCTTCTCCGGCTGAATGATTTTGTCACTCGTCAAAAAAACAGAGCATTTGACGGTTTTTTCTGTAAGGTTTTTGGAACCGATGCGACTTACGGTCAAACAAGGACATTTGATGGACGAGACACCCACACAACACACCGTCAGGCGAATTGAGCCAATCGAGGACGGACTGTTCGTTCTCGCGCTGGAGCGAAACGGGCTTGATTTTTCGCCGGGCGATTGCGTGGCGCTGCATGCGCCGGACGGCACGTCGCGGCCCTGCAGCATCGCCTCCGGTAACGGGGAGGACGAGCTCCGCTTTCTGAGAGGTCTTTTTTCATGAATAAAAACGAGCAATCCGCAGAACCTGTCTTTCATATCAATAAGCCGGACTGGCGCGTCACGCCGGAGGGAGAGCCGCGCGGATACATTCAGCCGCACACGCTCGATGAACTCTGGTTTCACACCGGTACCCTCTGCAACCTGCGCTGCCCGTTCTGCTTCGAGGGCTCGCATCCGGGCAACAACCGGCTTCAGCCGATCACACTGGAGGATGCCCGTCCGTTCATCGCAGAAGCCGTCGAACTCGGCGTACAGCAGTTTTCCTTCACCGGCGGCGAGCCGTTCGTGATTCGGGACATGGCCGTCATCCTTGATTTCGCGCTCGATTTTAAACCATGCCTCGTGCTGACCAACGCCACCGAACCGCTGCTTAACCGCCTCGATCAGGTTGCTCCGCTGCTCGAAAAACCGTTCCCGCTGCGCTTCCGCGTCAGCCTCGACTACCCCGCCCCGGAACAGCACGATGCCGGACGCGGACACGGGAATTTTGAGCTCTCCCTGAAGGGGATGAGCGAGCTGCACCGCCTCGGCTTTAAGGTCTCCATCGCCCGCCAGAGCGCGGAAAACGAAAACGTCGACGCGGTCAATCGCAAATTCATCCCCTGGTTCAAACGGGCCGGGCTGCCGGAAGACACCCAGGTTGTCTCCTTCAATGATCTGGCGCTGCCCGGCTCGCATCTGGACGTTCCACACCTCACGGAGAACTGCATGACGACGTATAAAACGCAGGAACAGCGCGAGCAGTTCATGTGCAGCTACAGCAAAATGGTCGTCAAAAAGGACGGACGCATGCGGGTTGTCGCCTGTACGCTGGTGGACGACGATGAAGACTACGATCTGGGCGGCACGCTCTCCGAATCCATGCGGGTTCGGGTGATGCTGCGCCACCACCGCTGCTTCAGCTGTTTCGCCGCCGGAACCTCGTGCAGTGAAAACGGATGAAGGGCTGTTTATGACTGTAAAACCCAAGGATAAAGGAGAACCCCATGGCAGGAAAAGTGAATCGAACCGATGTGCAGGACTATTACGGCAAAGTGCTTAAAACCAAGGCGGACCTGAAAACCAGCGCCTGCTGCTCGACGGAGTCGATGCCGCCGCACATCCGCGAAATTATGGCGCAGCTCGACGAGGAAATCCTCACTAAATTCTACGGCTGCGGCTCGCCGATTCCGCCCGCGCTCGACGGCTGCACCGTGCTCGACCTCGGCTGCGGCACCGGGCGCGATGTGTTTATCCTCTCCAAACTGGTCGGCGAATCCGGCCGCGTGATCGGCGTCGACATGACCGACGAACAGCTCGAAGTCGCCCACCGCCACCGCGACTCCATGGCAAAAAAATTTGGCTTTTCAAAATCCAACGTCGAGTTCAGGAAGGGCTACATCGAAGAACTCGATACGCTCGGCATCGCCGATGAATCCATCGACGTCGTCGTCTCCAATTGCGTCGTCAATCTCTCCTTCGACAAGCCGAAGCTGATGCGGGAAATTTTCCGCGTACTCAAGCCCGGCGGCGAACTCTACTTTTCCGATGTCTTCACCTCGCGCCGTATTCCGGCGGAGCTGAAGGACGATCCGGTGCTGATCGGCGAGTGCATTGCCGGGGCCTTTTACATCGAAGACTTCCGCCGCGCCATGGCCGCCGTCGGCTGCCCCGATCCACGCATCGTCTCCACGCGCGAAATCGCAGTGACCGACCCCGAGGTCAAACGCAAAATCGGCCTCACGCGGCTCTATTCGCAGACCGTGCGCGCCTTCAAGCTGAGTTCGCTTGAAGACCGCTGCGAGGACTTCGGCCAGCACGCCACCTACCTCGGCACCATTCCCGAAGAGCCGCACTGCTTCACGCTCGACGACCACCACTGCCTCGAAACCGGTCGCGCCATGCTTGTCTGCGGCAACAGCGCCTCCATGCTCGGCGAAACCCGCTTCGCCAAACACTTCAAGGTCGAAGGCGACCGCTCCGTCCACTTCGGACTCTTCGCCTGCGCCCCCGCCATGGATGAACAGGGCGACTGCGTCGGCGGAGGCTGCTGCTGAGCTAAGGTCTTGAATGACTAAATCATCCTATATCCGGCAGTTGAAATGCTGAAAACAGGGTAATATTTAACATTGCAAAATAGAAACGAAAATTCTATTTAACAGGGATGATTCATCGCATTGCACAGGATAAAATTAATCTAATGGCAGCGGAATTTCCGGCGGTATTGATCCTCGGGCCACGCCAAAGCGGTAAAACGACGATTGCCGGAACGGTACTGGATGGAAACTATTTTGATCTGGAAAGGCCTTCGGATTATGAGGTTTTTTCAGCCGATCCTGAGCGGGCGCTCGCACGTTTCGATGCACCGCTTATTTTGGATGAGGCGCAGGAGCTTCCGGCTTTGTTCAGTATTCTTCGTTCGGTGATTGACGAGAACAGAACGAAGAATGGACGTTTTTACCTGCTGGGGTCAGTAAACCCGACGTTGGTTCGCCAGGTTTCTGAAAGTCTGGCCGGGCGCGTCGGAATGGTTGAGCTGACACCGTTTTTATATGCTGAAATCGCAAAACGTCTGGATGGCCGGCTGGATGCAAACTGGTTGCGGGGCGGATTCCCGGAAGTTGCTATGCTGGAAGATGATCGACGGCGTACCCGTTGGCTGGAGCAATATGTTCAGTCGCTGGTACAACGTGATTTGGCAGGATATGGATTAAAAACATCACCGCAGGAGATGCGGCGGTTTATGGGAATGCTTGCTCACATTCATGGCGGGCTTTTGAATGCCTCGGAGTTGGGCCGCTCACTGGGCGTGACATACCATACCATTGGGAAACATCTGGATATTCTGGAAGGGCATTTTCTGATTCGTCGACTGCAGCCTTGGCATTCAAATATGGGCAAACGATTGGTAAAATCGCCCAAGCTCTATGTGCGGGACAGCGGCTTGCTGCATTATCTGCTCGGGATTCGTTCTGAAGAGGATCTATTCGTCTCCCCCAGGAGAGGGGCAAGCTGGGAAGGGTTCATTATTGAACAAATGATCGCATTGGAACAACTGCTTTATACCGGAAGTCAGTTCTGGTTTTACCGGACACAGGCCGGCGCGGAAATCGATTTGGTTCTTGAGCGCGACGGGCAACGGTTCGGGTTTGAGTTTAAATGCGCCGCATCGGTTTCGCATGGCGATGCCTCCGGCCTGAAGGCCGGACTGGCAGATGGCGTTATTTCCCGGGGATATATTGTTTATGCCGGCGACCGGCGCTATCCGGTGGGCGAGCATGTCGAGGCGATCCCTGCAGCAGACCTGCTGGTGAATTATCAGAATGAGATTCTTTTTGCTTAAAACAGCCGGAAGGCCTGTCTCGCGCACCCTGCTTGACCTTTTGAAGCTTCTGGCCTTTCAGGTCGGTAAAGAAGTCTCCCTGAATGAACTGGCCGCGCCATGCTCGGCGAAACCCGCTTCGCCAAACACTTCAAGATCGAAGGCGACCGCTCCGTCCACTTCGGACTCTTCGCCTGCGCCCCCGCCATGGACGAACAGGGCGACTGCGTCGGCGGAGGCTGCTGCTGAATGATTTTGTCACCCGTCCGCAGCAGAGAGTTTTGACAAAATCATGGATAGCCCCGAGCAAAGCGACGGATAATTTACTGGAAGTAAATAACGAAGTGGTTCATATCATCTTTACAGAAGAGGAGAGATCGCGCTGCGCACCTCGACTGCCGATTCTTCATGAAGATTCTGGGTTCGCACTTGTATAACGCTGGGATCATCGGCATTCGTTGCGGCAAGAATGTCGCCGAAATCAAGGTCGTGCGTGAAAACCACATAACCGGCCCCACCGGCTCTGCGGGTGGGCGAGGTCTGCAAAATCCTAATCAAACCGGACAGGCTCTGTGTAGCGGTTTCCGATGTTCGGAAAATCATTGCCGTTACTTTTTGTTGCGCCTAAACTGAATTTTTAAATAATTGAGGATTAGTCATCCATTGGATATTTTTACCGGATTTATTATTTTGTTTGTTATCGTCGGAGGTATAATCGTTTTGCTTGTTGCTGCAAAACAGTCTCCTCCTCCTCAAAAAGATGATGGCGGACAAAAATGTCCTGATTGCGGTCTTTTTAATCCAAAAAATGCGATGCGTTGTGATTGTGGAAGAAGTTTGATTTCATCTTCAAATACGCCTCAGTTTTCATCGGAGCCTTGTAACGTGCGACCGCGAGCATCAAACGCTCAAAAGCTTGCCCAAGCAGGCTTTGTCCTTTCCTCGAATGAACAGATTATAAGGCAAGCGGGGATAAAGGCAGAACTGGAAGCGGCTGTTGCAACCATGGTACAGTCTATACCGCGTCTCGGAAGCACCGATGCCGACAGTAAAATTATACAGTCAGAAGGTCTTGGCGCGGCTTTAGAAAACAGCTTGCTGCCTTTTTCAAAAATTGACGAAGATGCCTTGGCACTAATTCGGCAGGCCGTTCTTGATAATTATCTAACAAATAGGTTTGTGAGTAATGGTGGCATAATTGGCTTCTTAAAGAAGTCTTTCGGAATGAATCACCAGCAGGCCATGCTGGTTGCTCGGGACCAGTCCGGAAAAATTCATGGAATCGTTACGATGCTCCGAGCGCAGAAAGCCGACTCTGTCGGTTACCAGTGGAGCACCGCAAAAGATACCAGAGTTCGAGGAAATCCGCGAGGGGCGTGCTCGGACATGCCGGAAGCGGAAAATCATTGGAAAAGAGAGGGGCGATTTTATCTGTGGGCTTCATCAGAAAATCCGCCCATCGCCCCGGATGGGCATCCGTTTCGTCATCCGCCAGCAGATGGCCCCCCAGGTTTGTCAACGCTATGCCGCTGCACGGCAGCCCCGGTATTTGAAATAGGAGGGGAACTTGTATTTTAACCGACACAGAATACGCCAACAGTTGTTCCATTCAAGCGGATGCCAACAAGATTCAACAACACTCAGGTAAGGGGTCGAATACCACTCAACTTGAGCAAGGGCAACGCCCAATCTACTCGCTTCCTTAATGAAAAAATTATTTTCTTCGCGGGGAAAATTTGTTCCCAAGAGGATTCCTTTCAATGAATTCTTGTAGGGAATATGCACTACGTCTTCCGGACGAAACTTCTGGTTGTAAACCAGAGTGCGATACTCAGATTCGTCACGGTAGTCCTCACGCTTACAAAAATAATACCCTTCTGAATGGTGCTTGACCCTCTCTGCGAAAGGCTGAGCTTGAGTAATACAGATCGCATTCTGCAGTTTTTTCAGCGTGTTGTCATACGCAACCGACCCTGAAAAGAAATCGAAACCTTTGGTTCGTGCCCATGCCTGTCCTGCCTCAAGTAATTTGCTTTTTGAGAATACAAGGTAAACTCCCTTGTGGGCATCCGCATACTGCGACCACATTCTGGATCGGAAACACCCCAAATCAAACCACCCGCCAATATCACAGGGGTCGTTTGATTTGCAAAAACAAGCTAATTTTCCTTTTTGACGCTCGTCGTTTAGGTTTTGCAGGCGTAACTCATGGGCAACCGATGGTGCATCATTTGATGCAGGGACATTCCGAAGCCCGGTGTGCGAAAGTGGCTGGCATTCCAAAGGATCATTGGTGTTTCCTAATGCGTTAAACCTGATTTTTTCTGATCGTAAAATATATGCCAATACCGTTTCGGCTTTTGTGTAATGGAAAAGCAGATCCGAGTGATCAGTATAGGCAGGAGGACACCCTAGCAAGGCATCCATTTTTGACTTCAACATATTCTCAACACTTCCTCGGTTTCCCATGTCTCCCTCCCTTCAAGGGTTAATTCCATGAACACAACTTCGCAGGATGTTGTTGTGTCAACAGAAAAAATCTTGTTTTTGTGCAAGGTCACTCAGGGCCGGTGTTGGTTCCCGGCCAAAGGGTGAGAATGCTTTTTGTCATTCGTTGGAATGTGCCTCCCGCCGCCGCCTTGTAAGTTGTCCGCAAAGCGGATACCATTCCCTCTGATGTACCACCGCTGTTTATTCCTGTTTTCATTCCTTGTTCTCCTGCTGACGACTGCGTTGGCCGATGCGGAAATGCGCGAGGCGTTTGACACGCTGGAGGCCTGGAACCCGCGAACCTTGGCTTCGGGGCTGATCATGAACGAGCCGTTTAATCCGTATGAAACACCACTGCCGAGCTGGCGCTGGCGGGTGGAAAACGTGCTGCAAAAAGGAGACGCGACCCGCAAGGCCGGCGACGACTATCCGCTGCGCGTCTATGTGCTCTTCACCTACGATCCGGAGAAGGCGTCGTTTGGAATGCGGGCAAAAGTTGCCGTCGCCAAAGCGCTCTATGGCGAAACTCCGCCGCACGCGAGTTTGAATTATCTCTGGGCCAACCGCACCCATAAAAAGCGGATACTGCCCAGTCCGTACACCGACCGCTCACAGCTGATTGTACTTCGCACGGGCGAGGCGGAAGCCGGTCAATGGGTCGAAGAAGAGGCGAATATTCTCGATGACTACCGCACGGCCTTCGACGAAGACCCGCCGGACGAAGCGCGGCTGGCCGTTATGAGCGACGCCGACAACACCGGCGGATCGGCGACCGCCTTCCTTGATTTTATCGAAATCGAAAAGAATCACAACGAATGACGTACGCAGCGAATTTCGAGGTGTCGCGAGGTTTTACCCGGCTGTTTAATGATCTTGCTATCCATGATTTTGTCATCTCTCCAGCATCAGATATTTTTTGGCGAAATCATGGATAGCAAAATCATTTTTTTGACGAGGCAATCGCGGAGAGTCGCTGAACGAGTGCGTTATGTTTGTTTTCAAGTTGTAAGAAAACCGGCACTTCACCCGTCAGCAGCAAAGGACGAACAGGATGGAATCAAACTGGATCAACACAATCGGCCTGCGGAACATTGCGGCAGCAATCGGCTTTCTGCTGTTCTTGGGATGGGAAACGTTCCGGCCCTTCTTTCCGTTTTTCAAAGAGGCTCCCGTCCGGCGCGGAAAACACCTGGCACGCAACATCGGCGTTGCGCTGCTGAACGGGGCAATGATCGGTCTGCTGTTCCTGCCGCTGTGGAGCCGGGCCGCCGTGCCGGAATTCGGTCTGCTGCATCGCTTTTCAATGCCGGGCTGGCTGCATACACTGTTCGCCATTCTGCTGCTGGACTGCTGGACCTATTGGTGGCATCGCCTCAACCACCGGATTCCTTTCCTGTGGCGGTTTCATCGGATGCATCATTCCGATCCCTGGATGGATGTCACCACCGCCCGGCGCTTCCATCCCGGCGAAATTGCGTTTTCCTCGCTGCTGCGCCTTCCGCTCATTTTTCTGCTCGGCATCCATCTGTGGGAGTTGCTGCTCTACGGCGCTCTGATGGGCCTCGTGGTCGACTTTCACCACGCCAACATTGCGCTGCCCGAACGGATCGACCGCTGGTTGCGCGCATGGATCGTGACGCCCGCCATGCACAAGGTGCATCACTCGCGCATCCAGGCCGAAACCGACTCCAACTACACGTCGCTGCTCTCCGTCTGGGACCGCCTCTTCGGCAGCTTCCGCCTGCGTCCCGACCTTGCGGCCATCCACATCGGACTCGACGAGTGGAGCGAACCGCCGAACCAGACGCTGCGGGGACTGCTCAACACCCCGATCCATCGTGAGCCCGCTAAATGACCCCGTAAAACCGGCGCACCGAATCGGAAGCACAGAAAAATGCGGGGTCGTTACGCGCCATGTTTCCAGGCTCGACAACGAACGGTGCAAATCCCGGGGCGTCGAGATGGAAGGTTGTACCGAACGGCGGTGGTCGACGAGCTGGCCGAAGTCTTCGGTGAGAAGGCGGCGGCCTTCCAGCGCTCGTTGGCAAGGCGGGTGCAGACATTGAGGAGACGAACTTCCGAAGGTCGTCGCACACGTTGCGGTAGTATTCAAGCGGTTCGGCAGTTCCCGTTTTGGGCGACGCCGAAAAGCCTTGGTGAATAGTTCTGCCGGAATATCCGGACGCCGCAATGCCGGCACGCGCCCGTTCGCTCAGCGTAACAATACAATCAAAGGAAATTCAGCCGCAGTTCATCGAGCGGCTGGGGACGGTGCCGGGAAATGTCCACACCGGCTTCCGCCATAATTGAAACCGCGCCAGGATCAAGCGGGTGCAGCTCGACTCCCGCCGAACAGGGCTCCACCAGATATCCCAGTAGCATGCGCGGCCAGCCTTCCGCTATTTGACTGCGGCATGAATTTCCGGTGCAGACGTATAGCACCCGCCATTTTGCGGCTTGCGGGCAGAATAAACCCGCTTTTACCAAATCCGTAAACAGCTCACTCAATTCCTTCGAAGAGCACGGTGGACAGATACCGTTCACCGGCGTCCGGAAGAACTGCAACGATCGTCTTTTCTGCAAATTCACTCTGTCGGGCGAGACGCAACGCTGCGGCAACTGCCGCACCGCTGGAGATGCCAACCAGCAGACCTTCTTCGCGGGCGAGCCGCCGCGCATGGTCGACGGCTTCCGCGCTGTCCACCTGTTCGACGCGATCCACAATCGACAGATCCAGCGTATCCGGAATAAATCCGGCACCGATTCCCTGTATCTTGTGCGGCCCGGGCTTCAGTTCCTGGCCGGCGAGTTTTTGCGAGATTACCGGACTTTCTTTCGGTTCCACGGCCACGGAGATGATCTTTTTTCCTTTGGTGTTTTTGATGTAACGCGACACGCCGGTGATCGTTCCGCCTGTGCCAACACCGGACACCAGCACGTCGATTCCGCCGTTTGTCGCCTCCCAGATTTCCGGCCCGGTCGTGTGTTCATGGATGGCCGGATTGGCCGGATTTTTAAACTGCTGCGGAAGAAAATACCGCGCCGTATCCGAAGCTGCGATTTCCTCAGCCCGTTGAATTGCACCAGGCATGCCTTCCGCACCGGGCGTCAGGATAAGATGTGCGCCAAAGGCCTGAAGAACCCGGCGGCGCTCCACACTCATCGTCTCCGGCATGGTCAGCGTCAGTTTGTAACCGCGCGCCGCCGCGACATAGGCCAGAGCAATGCCGGTGTTACCGCTGGTCGGCTCAATGATTTCAACCCCCGGCTTCAGCAGACCTTTCTTTTCTGCATCCCAGATCATGGCCGCACCGATACGGCATTTAACAGAGTAAGCCGGGTTGCGGGCTTCAATTTTAGCTAAGACCGTGGCTTTCGACTCAGCCGTCAGGCGGTTCAGTTTGATCAGCGGCGTATTGCCGATGGATTCCGGATTGTCTGCATATATGCGACTCATTTTGTACCTCCGTTTTTCTACTGTTAATAATTAAAATTTTCTTCCCGGTGTTGCCCTGCCGGCGCATCCGGTGACAGCGCCCGGCGCAAATCCTCTTCCAGATCGGCCGCGTTTTCGATGCCGACGGATAGGCGAAGGAGGTTGTCTTTGATGCCGCGGCGGCGGCGTTCCGCCGGAGGAAACGACGCGTGGGTCATGCGCGGTGGATAGCAGACCAGCGATTCCACGCCGCCGAGACTTTCTCCCAGCGTGAAAAGCTTCAGCCGCGAAACCACTTTCTCGACGGCCGCGAAACCGCCTTTCAATTCCAGACTGATCATCCCGCTGAATCCGGACATCTGCCGGGCAGCAAGTTCATGCTGCGGATGGCTCGACAGTCCCGGATAAAAAACCCGTTCAATCGCCGGGTGGTTTTCAAGAAACCGGGCGAGATGCAACGCGTTGCGTTCATGTTCGCGCATACGCACCGCCAGCGTTTTCAGTCCGCGCAGAATCAGCCAGCTGTCCCACGGGCCGGGCACAGCTCCGGCGGCATTCTGATAAAACTTTATCCGGTTAAATTCTTCATTGAGACTGGTGATCACTGCGCCGCCGATGACGTCGCTGTGCCCGCCAAGGTATTTGGTGGTGCTGTGGACAACGATGTGCGCGCCGAGTTCCAGCGGACGCTGAAACCACGGACTGGCGAACGTATTGTCCACAACCAGCAGGACGCCGGCTTTTTCCGCGACTGCGGCCAAGGCACGAATGTCCGCGATTTTCAGCAAAGGATTGGTCGGCGTTTCGATCCAGATTAAGCGGGTTTCCGGCCGGATTGCGGCGGCAAAAGCGGACGGATCGCGCACATCGGCATAATTAATATCCAGTCCCCACGGACGGTAAACTTTTTCGAGCAGGCGGTAGGTTCCGCCGTAAATATCGTCCCCGGTGACCACGTGATTGCCCGGCGTAAGAAGCTGAAGAACCGCCGTAGAAGCCGCTACGCCAGAGGCAAACGCGAGACCGTGTGTTCCGCCTTCGAGTGAAGCCAGCGCTTCTTCCAATGCCTGACGCGTTGGATTGCCGGTGCGCGAATATTCAAAGCCGCGCGGATGCCCGATCGAATCCTGTTCATACGTCGAAGTTTGGTACACTGGAACCGTCACCGCGCCGGTGATCAGGTCAGGTTTCTGTCCTTCGTGAATAGCCCGTGTTTCAAATTTCATAGATCCATTTCTCCGTTATTTCTTCAGTTTCAATCTCAGGTAGTTCAGAAAATCGATTTGCGTCACCAGGCCGTAGAATCGCGTTTCCTTGGCCACGACGGCTACAAATCCCTTCTTGAGGATTGGTACGATACGTTCAATTGACGCATCGGGCGGAATCGTTACGAGGTCACGTGTCATAAACTCTTTCACCTTGCGATGGAAGGTCTGCTCGCCGCCGTCCGTGATGGACAGGAGAATGTCCGATTCATCCAGAATGCCGGCCAGTTGGTTATCCCGCAGAACCGGCAGTTGCGAGATTTCATAGAGGCGCATTCGGGAATAGGCGGTCAGCAGGGTGTCGTCTTCCTGAATGGATACCACGGCGTGATCTTCTTCTCTGCGCGAGATCAGATCCGCGGCGCATTTTTTGAACGGATTGCCCATGAAACCGTGGTCGACCATCCAGTAATCGTTGAACATCTTGGACAAGTACTTATTCCCGCTGTCGCAGGCGAACGTGACGATGTTTTTGGGCTGAGTCTGTTCGCGAGCATATTGGATCGCCGCATGCACCAGCACACCGGTGGACGATCCCGCCAGGATGCCTTCCTTACGGAGCAGGGTGCGGGCAATTTCGAAGGCTTCGCCATCCGTTACCGTGTAGCCTTTCTTCACCATGGAAAAATCTGCAATGGAGGGAATGAAATCTTCGCCGATTCCCTCAACCAACCAGGAGCCGGGCGATGAATGCGTTCCGGTATTCACATAGTCCGCCAGAATGGATCCGTGTGGATCGGCCAAAATGAATTCGAGCGCAGGGTTTGTCTTCTTAAAAAAGGCGGTGAGCCCGGCGAGCGTTCCGCTAGAGCCACTGCCCACGGAGATCGCGTCAACGCGGTGGTTCATTTGGCTCCATATCTCCGGCCCGGTACCAGTCTCGTGTGCCAACGGGTTGGCAGGATTCTCAAACTGGTTGATGAAGTACGAATTCGGGATTTCCCGCGAAAGGCGCTCCGCATAGTCCTGATAGTATTCGGGGTGTCCCTTTTCGACATCGGAGCGCGTCATCCTGATTTCGGAGCCAAGCGCTTTCAAATGGAGCACCTTCTCGCTGCTCATCTTGTCGGGGATTACCAGAATCAGACGATAGCCTTTTTGCGAAGCGGCAAGAGCCAGCCCAAGCCCGGTATTGCCTGCGGTCGCTTCAATCAGCGTGTCGCCGGGCTTGATCTTTCCTTCCTTCTCCGCCACCTCAATCATGGAGAGTCCGATCCGATCCTTGATGGATCCGGCCGGATTCTGCGATTCAAGCTTCAAAAACAAACGGCAGAGCCCAAGGTCGAACGCCTTGACCTCAAGGACGGGCGTGTTTCCGATTATTTCAAGAACAGATGAATAGACCATCATGGAACTCCTTACTAAGGCGTATCCGCGGCGTGTGTCCAACGGCTTCTGTTATAGTGCTGTAACGTGGCATAATTTGTGTTTCTTTTTAATTAATCCGGGCAAACGCCTGTTCCAGATCGGCAATCAGATCTTCCGGATCTTCCAGCCCGGCCGAGAACCGGAAAACGCCATCGCCGGCATAGCGGCGCCATGATTTGAGCTGTTCTTCTGTGAGCTTGAATGTGGTTTGCAGCAGGTCATCTGTGCCGAGATAAAATATCAGTGAGCGGTGATGCCCGAGCGATACGGCGTAATGAATGATTTTTAAATGTTCTGCCAACGTACGGGCGGCGGCCGCATTTTTGTGCAGTTGAACCGTGAGCATCCCGGAAAAATTCTTCATCTGCCGCCGGGCCAGTTCATACTGCGGGTGAGAAGGAAGGCCGGGATAAATAACCCGTTTGACCGCCGGATGGCCTTCGAGCCAGGACGCGACTTTTAAGGCGTTGTCTCCGTGTGCACGCATCCGCAGCGGAAACGTGGCAAGTCCGCGTAAAATGAGCCATGCATTAAACGGGCTCAATACGCCGCCAGCACGAATGGCGGTTTTTCGGCGGACGTCTCTCAGCCTTTCTTCTGATCCGAGAATCGCGCCGCCCAGTGCATCGCCGTGGCCGCCGAGGTATTTAGTCAGCGAATGCACTACAAAATCTGCGCCCAGTTCAAGCGGCCGGGTTGCAGCAGGTGTGGCAAAGGTTGAATCCACGGAAAGAAGCGCGCCACCCTGATGGGCGACCTCCGCCGAGGCGGCAATGTCGGTGATGCGAAGCAGCGGATTGGATGGCGTTTCGATATGCACCAGCCGGGTGCGGGGTGTCAGCACCCGCCGGATATTTTCCGGATCGGACGTATCCACCCGTGTAATTGAAATGCCGAACTGCGGAAACATTTCGTTGGCGGTTTCCGAAAGCGCGGCATAGGCAACATCACTGATGACCGCGTGGTCTCCGGATTTCAGCGTATGAATCAGCAAGGTGAAAAGAGCTGCCATGCCGCTGCCAAAAGCCACCGCTGTTTCCGCGCCTTCCAGAGCGGCCAGCTTCGTTTCCAGCTGATGCACCGTCGGATTGCCCCATCGGGTATAGATCCAGCAAGTTTCATCCTCCATTGCTTCGGCCGAAAACGTTGCGTCAGCATCGGCCACAAAAGTTGTGGACATGACCAGATTAGGAGAGGAAGCTCCTGAAACCGGATCAGGCTCTTCTCCTGCATGAATGGCCACGGTGCGCATGCCGTATTGGTTTTTATCACTCATCGTTTTTTCCTGTTTTCAGATTCCTCCACCGTCGCTGAAAATTTCAGACAGCCGGGCGACCACCTGAGATTCGTTGGTGCCTTCCACTTCCACTCGGATTGATTTTCCCTGTTCAATACCCAGTGTCAGCAAATCCAGCATCGAGCCGCCATCCGCCTGCCGGTTATGACTCCCGAAAAGGCGAACCTTGACTCCGTGCTGCTTCACCAGATTAACAATTTCGGCGGCGGGCCGCATGTGAAGTCCGTGGGGATGGGTAAAGATCAGATTCTGTGTCTGCATGGGCTTCTCTTTCTTTCGGAAATCGGCCGCCAGCCGTGTTTGCGGCCAGTGGCACACTGTGTACAATCCGCTAAACAACAGCCTGTTTCAGCGCCTGATCAATGTCGGCTTTAATGTCTTCAACATCTTCCAGTCCGATGGATAGACGGATGTAGTCTTCCGTCACGCCGGTTTCCCGCTGTTCCTCAGGAGCAAGCTGCTGATGCGTGGTGGAAGCCGGGTGAATCACCAGGCTCTTGGAGTCGCCGATGTTCGCCAGATGCGACAGCAACTTCACCGATTCGATGAACTTTTTGCCCGGTTCCAGTCCGCCCTTGATGCCGAAGCCGACACCGACCGTGTTATCCACCACCAGCGGAATATCGTTTTCGTGCGCGATTTTTGAAATCGCCTCGAAATCCGGCACGTCCAGCTTCGGATTGCCGATCGTTTCGACGTAGACGGCGCGGGTCTTCGGCGTAATCGCTTTGCGAAACGCTTCCGGATCGCGCGAATCCACGAACTTCACCGTACGCCCGAGCTTCGGAAATGTGTGGTGAAACAGCTGATAGGTTCCTCCGTACAGGTTGTTCGCCGCTACAATTTCATCGCCCAACCGTGTGATCGCCAGCAGCGCATAGGAAATCGCCGCCTGCCCTGACGCAACACCCAGCGCACCCGTTCCGCCTTCCAGCGCGGCCACGCGCTGTTCGAAGACGTCCGTCGTCGGATTCATCAGACGCGTGTAGATGTTGCCGAACTCTTCCAGTGCGAACAGGTTCGCCGCGTGCTCCGTGCTTTTGAACACGTAGGACGCTGTCTGATAGATCGGAACCGTGCGGGATCCGGTGGTCGGGTCGGGCTGCTGCCCGGCGTGTAATGCCAATGTATTGATTCCTTTTGTAGACACCTTCGTTTCTCCTTTTTTTCGTGATTCTGTTGCTGTTGCTCTGTTTTTTCTGGCGAGCAAGTAGAACGTCCAGAAAGGCTTTCGGCCCGGAGTGTTCTGTCTGGCCGGAATGTTGATAGCTCATATCACCACCACCTTTTCTTTCGGATCCGCAGTTAGAACGCATACTGTGCGCTCAAGGTAAAACCGTTTCCCAATCCGACCTTGGATGTGGATGTTTCATCGCCGGTGTTGACGTAAGCTGCGGCCAGCGTCAGGTGTTCGTTTGCGAACCAGGCGGCGTGCGCATCCCAGTAGTCGGCATTCTTAAAGTCATCGAGCTCCGCACCCTGTTTATATTCGAGACCCAGCGCAATGTTTGATGTCGGCAGAATATCGATGTTGCCAAAGAAGGTGACATCACGTTTGTCATTGAACCCGAACACACCCGTTACCTGTTCCTTTGTCGACAGAACACCTCCCGAAACCAGCACAGGGCGGGGCAGTTGCGTGATCAGCTTGGTGGCCACCGCATAGTAGTCGAAGGCGGAATCATTGGCGGCTCCGCTAAAGTCGGTCGACTTATAAAGCGTACCCACCGATATCGCCGGAACCCAGGAGGTTCCTCCGGCGTTCTCGGAAATCAGAAGCAACTTGGCGCCTATACTCTTTTTATGAATCGTGGTGGCACCATCCTGTGCAATCGCTTCATACCCGTACGAGAGTTCAAGCCGGTTGAACAGCGTTTCTGAAGCGCCGATCGCCGTCCAGTCCACGTTTACCTCTCCCAGACTGACATACCACGCCCCGAATTGCGGTTTACTGAGTACATCATCCCAAGAATTTGTTGCCGTGGTATCCTTATTCTGTCCGGACGTATACGCCAGCGGGTTAAAAGCCACACCGCCATTCCCCTGCAAGCTGTTCAGCGGAACTCCTGCCTGTGTGCTGTGTGCCAGCAAAAGCCCAGCTACCACAGCAATCCACTCTGTTTGTTTGATCAATTTGATCAATCCATTTAACTGTTTCTTCACGTTTTTCATTTTTATAACTGCTTCTTTCTATTTTCCCCTTCTCTGTCGGTACGGGCACTTGCCGAACCGTCCCCTGTTTCCAGACACCGTCTGAAAACAAAAAACCCGCCTTCCGTATTCCGGAGGGCGGGTTATGCCGATGATATCTGTTGAAACGTCAGCAGATACGCACAACTCCTCCTTCCGGACGGGCACAAGTGCACACACACAGACACATTGCTGCGATGTGGTTTATTGCTGACTTTGTTCCAACAATCTTCATTTAAAACTGCGGCTTCCTGACGATTAGTTATATGCGTCTTTTATGATAATTTTTATCGTGTTTATAAAAACAAGAACCCGTTGTCAAACGGTTTTTGGAAAATACTTTCGTTTTACGACCTGAAATAGACTGCGCCGAGGACGCAGAGTCCGGCCCAGAGATGTCGTACATGTCTTGCGGGGTGAAAGTCCCCGTCGCGGTGAGTTAAGCTCCTCACCGTGTACCGAGTATTGAGCTTTCGGCGGAGCTTCCGAAGGAAAGTGAACAAAGAAGGATAAGCGTATACAGGGAAGTGTGCAGGCCGTGTCCGGTCCTGAAATAAGTTGTCACTTTGGAAAGGAGAAAGTCCAAAGTGAGTACAGCGATACGGTACAGTGAGGCGTTTAAGCGGGGGGTGGTTGAC
>JASKKX010000057.1 GCA_030153935.1 Verrucomicrobiota bacterium
GTCGGAACGGTGTCCGTTCCGTTGGCATAGAGCGAATAGCCGGAGGCATCGGGTTTGAAATAGGCCGCCTTGTACCACTCGTCTTCCGTCGGCAGGAAGTAGGCAGGTCCGTTCGCCGCAGCATAGGCATCGTGACTCAGCGCGTTGGCCTGATACGTTGAGCCGCCATCGCTCGTGCTGTAATAACCGGTGTTGACATCACCGCTGGTGAGGTAGTTGCAGTATTTCATCGCTTCGTAGAGCGAAACGTACGATGCCGGAGCGTTGGTGCCCACCGTGCTGGTGGTGCCGTTGTTCCAGTGGTTTTCATTGCCGTTGCCCGCGCCGGAGGCTTGAAACTCCGCAATCGTCACTTCGGTTGCCGAAATCCGGTAGGTATAGCCCACCGCCCCGTAGCCGGTCGTGTCCGCCGTGTTGCCCGGATCGCCGATCGTCACAAACGCCGCTTGCGCCATGCCGCACAGCGCAACCAGTCCGGCTGTCGTTATCCTTCTTGTCTTCATCGTTTCTTCCTTTCTGTCGAGAAACATGAATCCCGTTACATACGCAGTTTATTGGGGAGGGGGGGTAATCAATAAGAAAAACGGAAGCTTTTGAAGCGACGGACGGGAAAGACAGCAGATAATCGATCATCGCCGTCCAGATTTGCGCCATGACTGCATTCCTGAAGTGCTGAGAAAGGTTTTGATCTTCAGGTTCTGCTTGACCATTTGAAGAAGAGTTCGATCTGCCAGCGTTGTCTGCAGATGGCCGCGATGGCCGCCAGCCGGAAGCTGTTGGTGATGAACGGATAAATCTTTCCCGTCTTTCGTCTTTGAATATGATCAGACGCATCCGGGATGCTCTGCGATCCGTGTCGTTTTCTACGGATGATACTCACGGGACAGGTCATCGACGAGTTCGAGCATGAGATCGCGACGAACAAAGGATTTCCGCCAGAAGAGCCCGATGGTCCTGTTCGCACCGCCGCCTTTGAGACGCAGATAATGGAGGGAAGGATTGCGCCGGGCGACACAGAGGGGAATGAATGAGACGGCGCGCCCCATGGCGATCATCTGCAGCAGGGTTTCCATGGACGTCGCACGGAAATTCAGCACTTCTCCGATGCCGCTGCCGGAGCAGTATTCGAGCGCCTGTCCGCGCAGGCAGTGCCCCTCTTCAAGCAGCAGCAGTTCTTCGCCGGCCAGATCGCGCGGATGAATCGTTTTCCTTTTACTTAACGGGTGCCCGGGAGAAATACCGAGCAGAAAATCCTCAGAGAAAATGACGCCGTGTTCCAATCCATTATCCGGCACCGGAATGGCCATAAATGCCGCATCGAGCGTGCCGGCCAGAAGGCGTTCGACCAGCGTATGGGTTTTTTCCTCAACCAGATTGAACTGAAGGTTGGGATAGGCATCGACCAGATGATCTATGATTTGCGGAAAGTAGTAAGGCGCGAGGGTCGGAAAGGCTCCGAGAGAGAGCTGCCCGGCATAGGGATCGCTCCACAGCTGCGCCAGCTCGCTGATTTCCGCAACATTCTGCAGAATGACGCGGGCCCGTTCCAGTACCTGTTTACCGCCCGGTGTAAAGATAAACCCTTTCGGACTGCGTTCCAGCAGGACAACGCCCAGTTCATCCTCCATCTTCCGGATCTGAATACTGAGAGCCGGCTGGCTGACATGACAGACCTCGGAGGCCCGTATAAAGCTTCCGTGTTTTTCAAGAGCCAGAAGATATTCAAAACCACGCAGATTCATATCTTCAGCATATAACTTATATTTATAGATTCTGTAAATTATATAAATTTAACAATCTGACTGAATTGAGGCATGTTGGCATCGGTTATGCGAACGACCAGGAAAATGAACAAAGGAGAAAAAAATGCAGTCAATTATCGCTATGCAGGTACCGGACTTTAAGGCACAGGCTTTCCAGAACAATGAATTCATAGAAGTCACCCAGGACAGCCTGAAAGGCAAATGGGCGATTCTGTTTTTCTATCCGGCCGACTTCAGCTTTGTCTGCCCCACTGAGCTGGGGGATATCGCAGATCAGTACGAAAAGCTGCAGTCGATCAATACAGAAGTTTATTCGGTAAGCACCGACAGCCACTTTGTGCATAAAGCTTGGTGGGATGCTTCGGACACAATCAAAAAAGTCAAATTTCCGATGATCGCCGACCCGACGGGCGCATTGTCCCGCGCACTCGGTACGTACATCGAGGAAGACGGAATGGCGACCCGCGCAACTTTCATTATCGATCCCGAAGGTATCATTCAGGTCGCCGAATACAGCAGTACGTCCATCGGCCGCAGCGCGGAAGAAATTGTCCGCAAAGTGCAGGCTGCGCAGTTTGTTGCCGAACACGACGGCGAAGTCTGCCCGGCCAACTGGAAACCCGGCAGCGCAACGTTGAAACCCGGACTGGATCTGGTCGGCAAAATCTAAGCCAAGCCCCGTATCCCGAACCCTGACCGCCTGCCGAAAGCAGGCGGTCCCTTTTTTAAACAACCCAACCGCAAAACGAACCCTGCAAGGAAATATTATGTTGGATCAAGCCTCTCGAGAGCAGTTGAAAACCGTTTTTACCGACCTGGACTCAACCTATCGTTTTATCATCGAAGCCGAGGGACATCCGGCAAAGGCTGAACTGATCGAGCTGCTGCAGGACGTTGCATCCACATCGGAAAAGCTGTCGATTCAGGAGCTTCCGGCAAAAGGCTTGCAGTTCCGGATCGAAAAGGACGGCAGCGTCCTTCCCGTTATCTTTAAAGGCATTCCCGGCGGACATGAATTCACCACGCTGATTCTGATGGTGCTGCATGCCGACGGAAAGGGAAAATGGCCGGACAAGGCGATTGAGAACAGGATCAAAGCGCTGAACGGTCCAATCCGGCTGACGAGTTATCTTTCGCAAAGCTGTGTCAACTGCCCTGATGTGGTTCAGGCACTGAACCAGATGGCACTGATCCACCCCGATTTTGAGCATATCATGGTCGAAGGCACTCATTTCCAGGAGGAAGTGCAGGCCCGGCAGATTCAGGGTGTTCCCGCGGTCTTCGCCGGAGATGATCTGCTGCATGTCGGCAAAGCCGATCTTTCCGTACTGCTCGATGAGCTCGAAGAGCACTTCGGCTTCCGGAAATCGGAAAACACAGAGACAAAAGAATACGATGTAACCATTATCGGCGGTGGACCGGCCGGAGCAGCGGCAGCCATTTATACAGCCCGCAAAGGGCTGAAAACGGCGATTCTGGCTGAACGGGTCGGCGGACAGGTCAATGAAACAAAAGGCATTGAGAACATGATTTCAATTCCTTATACCGAAGGTCCGCAGCTGGCCGCCGATCTCTTTAAACATCTGGAGGCCTATCCCATCGACATTCTGGAAAACCGGCGTGCAGAACAGATTCAAAAAGGTGACCGGATCAGCATAGATATCAAGGGCGGAGAACGCATTCGGACCGGTGCGCTCATTGCCGCAACCGGCGCTAAATGGCGGCAGCTCGGTATTCCCGGGGAGAAAGAAAACATCGGCCGGGGCGTTGCGTATTGCCCGCACTGTGACGGTCCGTTTTACCAAGGGAAGCCCGTTGTTGTCGTCGGCGGCGGAAACTCAGGTGTTGAAGCGGCAATTGATCTGGCCGGCATCTGTTCATCGGTCACGCTGATCGAATTCCTGGACCAGCTTAAGGCAGACGACGTTCTCATCAAAAAGCTCTATTCGCTGGAGAATGCCACCGTCAAACTCCATACACAGGCGATAAAAATTCTGGACAGCGGCTCTAAAGTAACAGGAATTCAGGTGAAAGACCGCGCCAGCGGCGAAGAAACCGTCGTTTCCGCCGACGGAATTTTTGTTCAGATCGGCCTCATGCCGAACAGCGCACCGTTTGCCGATCTGCTAACCCTCAATGAACGCGGAGAAATTGTGGTGGACGATCACTGCCGAACCGGCACAGAGAGGCTCTACGCAGCCGGCGATGTCACCAATGTTCCTTACAAGCAGATTATTATTTCCATGGGACAGGGAGCAACCGCCGGACTGAGCGTCTTCGAGGATTTTGCCCGCGGCATTATTGATGTCCTGCCCCGCTGAACAGAAAAAATGCCTGCCTTGTTTGTTTTATTTTTCTACTGATGATGGGATAAACTCTGATCAACAGGAAAGGAGTAAACATGAATACCGCATTTATCGGACTGGATTATATTGTGGATATTATGCAGGAGGGCGGAAAAATCGCCGCGTCCGCAGCTCATGCCGCAGAACGCCACTGTATAGCCAATGCCAACCGGGCCTTACAGATTGCCCGGGGAAAAAACTGGTTAACGGTTTTAGTCAAAGTCGGCTTTTCCTCTTCTTATCTGGAGCAGCCCAAGCATTCCCCCATGTTCGGGCAGGCACACACCCTCGGAGCGCTGGAGCTGGGAACAAAGGGAACAGAATTCCACTCCGATCTGGACGTGCAGCCAACGGATCTGGTGATTATCAAGCCGCGGATCAGCGCTTTCTACTGTACTTCGCTGGAAGCTGCTTTACGCGCGAACCGCATTCAGCGCGTTGTACTTGCCGGCGTCAGCAGCGTCTGGGCGGTGCAGGCGACGGCACGCGATGCGCATGATCGGGACTATGAGGTATTTGTACTGGACGAGGCGTGCGCAGCTCTCAATGAAAAGCAACATCAGGACTCTATGGAAACGCTGTCGGTCATTGCAAAAGTGATCCATTTATCCGACTTGGCTGAACTTTAACGCCGCGAGGTCCGCCAATGGAAATCAGAATCACTTACTGCAAGACGACTCCGCTGCCGATGCGATCCGACGGGTCATAAACCGGGCGGCGATCGGTCCCAGCAATACAACCAGAAGCATTCGGCCGGTTTGCAGCGCCATTACAAAAGACACATCCACATTTGTCGAAACCGCAATAATGGCCACCGTATTGGCTCCGCCCGGACTGGTCGCCAGATAAGCCGTCAGCGGATCAACAGCAAAAAACCGGCTGAGCAGAAAAGCGAGACTGCCGCATAAACTGATCAGAATCAGGTTACTGATCAGTATGCCGGGGAGCGCCTTCAGGGAGTGTTTCAATACCTCCCCGTTAAATCGAAGACCAATCGCCCAGCCGACGATGCAATAACTTGCAATTAAAACCCACTGGGGAATCTCAATATTCATAATCCCGATCCCGTGAAGAACCGCTCCGGCAATCATGGGAATCAGCAGCGATCCGGCGGGAACCTTGAAACGACGCCCCAGAACCGCACCGGCTACCGCTAAAATCGATGTAGCGATAAAAGCCGGCCAATGTCCGGGCGAAAACCAATTTGAAAAGCCGACGTCCGGAACCGCAGTTCCATTGGACCAGAAAGTGGCCGCAAACGAGGAGGCAATTACAACCAGCAATACCCGCACATATTGCATGAAAGCCACCAGACGGACATCGGCTCCGTAGGCAATGGACATAAGGGTCATGGCACTGGCGGCACCGGGCGACGATCCCCATATGGCCGCAGAGCCAGGAACCACCTGCCACCGCGCCAGCAACCATCCAAGTGACCAGCTAAACATCATTATACAGAAAATGATGCCAAGAAACAGAGGCCAGTTTCCCCATAGTTCCGCAAGAATCGCAGGCGTAAGACTCTGGGCAATCAGACATCCGACAAACGCCTGAGCGACATCAAAAACGAGGCCCTCGATCCTGGCGGTCATCCCGACACGGGCCATAATGATGCCGGCAATGATAGGCCCCAGCAGCCATCCCGCCGAAATCCCGGCCGCTTCAAGCAGCAACACGAACAACAGGGACAGACCGGCCAGTATAATCCACTGAACTCTGGCCGCAAAGTACCTGAAGCCACCAAAAGTTTTTCCTGCGAAACCCATTATACTTCCGGTCCACTTTCACAGAAGTTGTTCCAAAACATGACTGGAAATAAAACCGGTCGGATACACGATAATTCTATATCCTGCCCTGCATTATTCATCGTAACGACTCTCTCGAAATTATTCAGATATGAGCCGTCAATCAGATCATTAGTTTACCGCCATTGCGAGATTTTCTGCAGGGGAACAAAAGTATCTGACCGAAAAGCAATCGGCCCGAAATGCCGGTTTAAAAAGGGATCAGTAAACAACCGGTGTCATTTGCACAGCGGCAACGTAAGGGTCGTTCAACAGACGGGAACAGATATTCAGAACGAGGCCGGTCATATATTCGGTTTTTCGACTAAAAAACGATTCCACTGCGAAGTGCAGCCCGCGGGCAAGAATCCGGAAAAAAGTGCTTTCGGGCCAAGCGTAAACTTCGGCGCAATACGAAACCATGCCCTCCTTTTCATCGGAAATTTCGACATGGACCAGTGCTTTGAAATCACCGAAAAAACGTTCTCCGGTAATGCGGTACACAGCGTGGAGTTTTCCATCAGGCTGTATATCGCGCAGCAGTTCGGTAATGTGCGACTCCTGATCTTTACCGTTTAAATAAAAATATTCCCCCGGCGCAACTTCCTCAATGGCAAACTCCGGCCTTTCGCCTTCAGGAAGCATGGCGGCATACTCAATCTGAATGGCCTGAAGCAGATCGGAACGCCCGTTGACCCTCAGCAATTCCGCGAAGTTCGCTTTCTCCTGTCCGGCGGCCTCCACGCGGATATAGTTCCGCGACAGAATACTCCGTACGTCCGGTGCCTCTGCGATGGAAGCAGGTAATTCCGCGCGTGTAACAGATGCAAAAATCAAGAGCAGATACCCGAGGATTTTCATAATCGAAGAGGATGAATGACGTTCATCAATGAGTCGTGTGAATACAGTGAGTTTTTGATTAATATCCTTCTGTCCGGGCCTTATTACAGAGGCCGCACTCTTCTTTATCTTTGTCAGTTTTTGGTTGCCTGAGTTTTTACAATCTGTAGGGTCGCCCTTCCATCGCAACGAAAAGAATAAAGGAAAGACCATGATTGAAGACGGCAAAAAAGTACGCATCCATTACACCGGCACACTGAGTGACGGCGAGCAGTTCGACTCCTCTGCAGGCCGCGATCCGCTTGAATTCGAAATCGGTGCAGGCCGGGTCATCCCCGGCTTTGACGCCGCCGTGCGCGATATGGAAATCGGCGGAAAAAAAACGGTCACCATCCCATCTTCTGAAGCCTACGGCGAAGTACGTGAAGAAATGATCGGCGATATTCCGAAAGACCGTTTTCCTGCAGAGATGGAACTGACCGTCGGCATGCCGCTGCAGATGCAGGGCCCGCAGGGCCCGCTGCCGGTCATCGTAAAAGAAATCAAAGAAGACGCGGTTACCATCGACGCCAACCACCCGCTCGCCGGCAAAGACCTGACCTTCGATCTCGAACTCGTCGAGATTGTATAGAAAAATCAGTCTTCCGGTTTAAAATCGAGCGCCGCCGAGTTAATGCAGTAGCGCATGCCGGTGGCAGTCGGACCGTCGTCGAAAAGATGGCCCAGGTGACTGCCGCAGGTGGCGCAGAGCACTTCGGTGCGCGCCATTCCATGGCTGTTATCCGAACGGAGCACCACAGTCCCCGCATCCGCCGCGGCATCAAAGCTCGGCCAGCCGCAGCCGGAATGGAATTTGGAGTCTGAGGTGAACAGTTCGGCGCCGCAGGCCGCGCAGCGGTAAACACCGGCTTTTTCACTGTCCGTGTAGATTCCGGTAAATGGGCGTTCCGTGCCTGCTTCGCGCAAAACATGATACTGCTCCGAAGTCAGCTCCGCGCGCCACTGCGCATCGGTTTTCTGAACAGGGAAACGGTTATTCATCGCGGCCTCCTTTTTTCCCGCGCAACCGGACAGGGCCAGCAGCAGGACGTAAAACAGTATTTTCATAAGCTTGCCTCATAAGGAAAAGAGACCCCGTCCCGCTCAATCCGTTCAATGCGTCCAGAATTCAAACCGGCTGCCGACAAGAATATCCAGATATTTTCCGGGAAAATTCACCTGCAGTTCGGCATCAGCCCGGCCGCCGGTGCAATGTGCCGGACCGAGAACCTGAACGTTTCGTTTCAGCAGTTCATCCAGTAGACTTGCGGCCGACCCGGGCGGTTCACGCACTAAATGCATTCCGCCGATCACGGCATAAATCTCCTCTTTTCCCGTCACGCGGGCGGCGGCAGCCAGGATATTGGCCACGCCCGAATGAGAACAGGCGAGCAGAACCACGGTTCCCTGCGAGGTCTCCGCAAACAGCGACTGATCGTCCAGCAGCCGGTCGGGAACGGTGCAGGCTTCATCGGAGTAAAAATTGCGAATCATTTCCGGGCCGCTTCCGCGAGGCACCTCTCCGCTCAGCCAGAGACCGGGAATCACTTCAGCCGGTTCAGCGGAGACCGCCAGGCCGCCACAGGCTTCCGCCAGCGTCTCCCGGGAGTAAACCGCCAGGCCGTTTTCGCGGAAGCCCTTTCCACCGGCCTGGCGGCGGAACTTGCGGTTAAACACATGCGGATGGCAATAGACCTTCGCCTGCGGAGCCTGTGCCAGCACGTTCTGCAAACCGCCGGTGTGATCGTAGTGTCCATGACTCAGCAGAACCGCTTCAATCCGGTGCAGGTCGATGCCGAGCTGCGCGGCATTGTGTTCCAGCACCATGCCCTGCCCTGTGTCCCAAAGCAAAAGATGTCCGTCGGCTTCAATCAGCAGCGACCAGCCGTGCTCGGCCAGCAGGCCTTTTTTCATCAGGCGGTTATTCACCAGTACAGTCATTTTCAGGCGAGTTATCATTTGCCCTCCAGCACAGACAGCAGGCGCTGTGTGTCGCTCAGATCCTGAAAGACAACGTCGGCGCCGGCTTTTTCCAGAGTCTGGAAATCGAACCCGCCGGTGGCGACGGCGATGGAGATCAGTCCGTTCGCTTTGGCGGCCCTGATATCGTTCGGTGTGTCGCCGATAAGAAACGCCTTCTCCGGATTTTCAATCCCGGAAACGACGAGTGCATGACGGGCGATTTCGGCCCGGTCGGCGTGGAAGCAGCCGAAACCGCCAAAACTGAAAAACTGTTCGATCCCGGCATAGCGCAGTTTCAGCCGGGCGGTCGTTTCAATGTTGCCGGTAACCAGTCCGAGTTTCCAACGGTTGGAAAAAAGTTCGAGCAGGTTTCCGATGTTCGGAAAAAGCACGGGAGGATTCTGCATCAGATGCGACTCGAGTACCGGGGCAAGACGCGCAAAAAAAGCGCGCTCCATTTCGGCAGTCGGTTCAACTCCGCGGGCACGGGCGATCCGGCGGAATACATTGAGATCGGTTTCGCCGTAAAAATTGATATGTTCCACAGTCTGATCCCAGTTCAGCGCCTCTTTGAAAGCCTGTGCAAACGCGGCATTACTACCCGCCGCCGGCGCATGCAGCAATGTTCCGTCAATATCAAAGAGAATCAGACTATTTGTCATATTGCCCTTTCCAAGACCGGCGCTGATGATAAACTGTCCGGCTTAAATTTTAATTGTAGAGAAAGAAGGCAGGTTGGCATGTCTAAAATATATAAAATTGCATTGATGCCCGGCGACGGAATCGGTCCGGAAGTTATCGCCGAAAGCGTTAAACTCCTCGATGCCGTCGCGGAACAGTCCGATTTCAGTTTTGAATACACCGAAGTACTCGCCGGCGGTGCGGCGATTGATGCGCAAAATGATCCGATGCCGCAGCATACTGTCGACATCTGCAAATCGTCCGACGCCGTACTGCTCGGCGCGGTCGGCGGACCGAAATGGGACAACCTGACCGGAGCGATGCGCCCGGAATCCGGTCTGCTTAAAATCCGTAAAGAACTGGGTGCCTTTGCCAATCTGCGTCCTGTTGCGGTTCCCCCCTCGCTGGCGGAATCCTCGCCGCTGCGTCCCGCCGCAGTTATCGGGGTCGATCTGCTGACCGTACGCGAACTGATCGGCGGCATCTATTTCGGCCGGCCGTCCGGCAATGACGGCCAAGAGGCGTTCAATACCATGCGTTACACTGTCGGAGAAATAGAGCGCGTTGCCCGTGTTGCCTTCGAATGGGCACGTAAACGCCGCAACAAAGTGACGTCGGTTGACAAAGCCAATGTGCTGGACGTTTCCCGTCTGTGGCGCGACACCGTCAAAAAACTGCACGCTGCCGAGTTCTCCGACGTGGCACTGGATCACATGTATATCGATAACGCCTCCATGCAAATGGTCATCAATCCGCGGCAGTTTGATGTGATTGTGACCGGTAATCTTTTCGGGGACATTCTCTCCGATGTTTCCGCCACGTTGGGCGGATCGCTCGGCCTGCTGCCTTCTGCCAGCATCGGCAGCGGGGTCGGACTGTTTGAACCGGTCCATGGTTCCGCACCGGATCTTGCCGGACAGGGAAAAGCCAACCCGATTGCGATGATCCTTTCCACCGCCATGATGCTCGACAGCCTGGGCGAAAGCCGTTCCGCAACGGCCATCCGTCAGGGATTGGATGCCGCACTGGGATACAATTCCCGCACCGGCGACCTGTGGCACGAGGGATACAAAAAAATCTCCACGTCCGAAATGGGAGATCTGATCCGTACCGAGACCCTGAAAAATCTGTATTGAAAGCGGCGGCATCGCCGGGGCTCATGCCATCCCTAACGGTTTCACAGCCATCGAAGAAACCCATACGATGTCCTGCGGTTGACCCCGCTTTCAGGACCACGGGTTTAAGTGGAATCCGCGTCCTTAAAATGGGGCGAAAGGACGCGTGGAAGCGGGGTGAAAACGAAGACCATTTACGGACAAGTTCATCGAGGCCAAGATGGCGGCCGATGCGTTCTCCCGCACCGAAAAACAAAGATAAACCCCTGGACGGTTCGGACCTGCACTTTATGTGGTGCAGGTTTCCACGATCTCTTTGTTCATCAGAATCCGGACGGACCCTTCGGGCAGCTCCAGTGAATCAGGCGCCCGGAACCGGGCACCGCATTCCGCCATCCGGGCAGTTCAATTACAGCGAAAGAACAGGTTGGCATCTCCTGCTCCGGTCCCTCAATCAGACTGTTCAGCAGATCGGTCATGCCGGGATTGTGGCCGACCAGCACCACGGTGCTGAAGCGATCGTCCAGGCTTTGGACCCGCTGAAGCAGGTCGGCACAGGTGGCATTGTAAATCCGTTCATCAGTCTGGACCGGCAGATTCAATTTCCCGGCAAAGACGTCCGCTGTTGAAAGAGCCCGGCGCGCCGGACTGGAAAGCAGTACATCAACGTTCAATTCCAGGGCGGCCAGCCGCCCGGCCATAACCGGCGCGTCGCGCAGACCGCGCGGATTTAAAGGCCGGTCAAAATCGCAGACACCTTCCGGTCGCGCGGATTTTCCATGTCTTATCAGCACCAGTGTTTTCATAATTTCTGCGGGACCGGCCAACCTGCCGTCGCCACTCCCTGCCTCTGGAGATATCCTAGCAGGTTCTGCGATCCGGCGCTACCGGTTTTCCGCTGCGGGTCTCTTATAAGCAAGCCTCGATCAGGAATCCGTAGCGGGAATCCAGCTGTCGACCAAGTCCTCGTGCCGATCCATCCAGCGCCGAACCACGGTCATGATGTCGTCATCCGCATCGTGTACTTTCACCATCAGATCGGCGAGCTGCGCATCGGTAAAGTGATAATTCTGCAGGAACCGAGCCAGTTCCGGTTTGTCCTTCTGCAGATCCACGCGGCCGATAATCTCGATATCGCTGCTGGACTCCCAGATCTTTTTATCCTCATCCTGTTTAAGAAATTTCAGGTTCCAGCGGCCGAACATCCAGTGCGGTTTCCAGGCGATGACGACAATCCACTTCTTTTTGGCGATGGCATCGGCCAGCGCGGCAGTCATGGCCGGACCGCTGGAGGCCATCAGGGTGATGTGGGTCAATCCATAGCGGGGAATCAGTTCGTCTTCGATCTTTTTCATTATGCCGGCACCGGCGTCGATGCCGGTAATGTGATTGCCAAAACGCGGTGCATAGTCATCCAGTTGCGAGAGCCGATCAATGGTGACATACGCCGGAACGGCCAGGCCGACCTGCGCACCTTCATACACGGTGCCCAGAGTGACGAGCCGGTCTCCGTAGCGCTGCAGATAGTCGACCTGGAGCGAAGGCCAGCATTCCATGAAGGCATCGTGACTGCCCTGCGCAACCGCCGTATAGCCCAGGGCGACATCCGCCGCGGTCAGTTCGACGGTATAGCCCATTTTATCCTCCAGCACCGCCTTGGCCAAATGCGTGTATGCCACGCCTTCCGCCCAGTTGGGATACACCAGCTTGGCGGTCTTCGTGCCGGGCGATGCGGTCCGTGGACTGCAACCGACCAGGACGGCAACCGGCAGCGCGAAACCGAACAAGCGGATTGCTTTGGTAAATCTCTTCATCATTTTATTCTCTTCCTGTGGAATTTTTTCTCCGGCGGGGTTTGCCGAGCTGCTGTGTCACGCGATCCAGAAAGATCGCCAGGATTACGATTGAAATACCGGCCTCGAATCCGACATCGATTCTGAGCTGGGTGATCCCCTTCAGCACTTCGTTCCCCAGGCCGCCGGCCCCGATCATGCCGGAAATCACCACCATCGACAGCGCCAGCATGATGGTCTGGTTGACCCCGGCCATGATGGTGGGCATCGCCATCGGCAGTTCGGCTTTCAGGAGCAGCTGCCGGGGACTGGAACCGAATGAAACTGCCGCTTCGCGGATCTCCGGCGGGACCTGCCGGATCCCCAGACCGGTCAGGCGGACGACCGGCGGCAGGGAGAAAATGAGAGTGGCAATGACCCCGGGAACCGGCCCGAGTTTGAAAAACAGGACGGCCGGAATCAGATAGACAAAAGCCGGCAGGGTCTGCATGAAGTCCAGCATCGGGCGAATCACCCGCTCCGCCCGATCGCTTTTCGCCGTACAGATCCCCAGCGGAATGCCAACCAGCAGGGCAATCAGTACGGCGGCCAGCACCAGAGACAAGGTTTCCATTGTCGCCGTCCAATATCCCATATTGTAGATGAGCAGCATGCCGCACCCCGTGAACAGCGCCACGCCACGTTGCGCCATCCACCAGGCCAACGCAGTGAACAGAGCGATCAGCAGCAGGGGATGGGGCAGCAGCAGGGCGAATTTCAATCCTCCCAGAATGGAGAGAACGACCTGGTCGATGCCGTCGAACACGACGGACAGGTGATCGGTCAGCCACTGGATCAAAACTTCGAACCCTTTTCCAACCGGTATACGGGGGATATTCATCCGCGGGCTCCTTTCTCCGACTCCGGGTTCAGGAGGTCAGCAGACTGTACGTCAGCCAGCGGCGTGGCGGCGGATGCCTCGCCGCCAGTCACCATTTCGGCGAGAATAGTCGTCCGGTCGAGCACCCCTAACAACCGGCCTTGCGCATCCTGAATGGCCAGCGGATAACGGGCGTTCACGGCGACCGCCAGCAGATCGCCGATCGGCGTTTCCGGAGCGGCCACATACACATCCGTGGTCAGTACCGAACGCAGGTCGTTCTGCCCGACCCGTTCCTGTTCCAAGGCGGCATCCACGCTGACCATGCCCAGCAGGCGCCGTTCGCTGTCCACGGCAAAGATGGTGGAAATCCCCAGTTTCTCCATGACGCGCACCGCCACGTGCGGACCGTCTTTCGGCAGCATGATCGTGCGGACCCGGCGCATCACAGAGGATGCCGTGATCACTCTGCTGCGGTCGACATTCTGTACGAACCGCTTCACGTAATCGTCGGCGGGCTGCGTGAGGATTTCTTCCGGCGTACCGATCTGAACGACGGCGCCGTCTTTCATGATGGCGATCCGGTCTCCCAGCTTGAGGGCTTCATCGAGGTCGTGCGTGATGAAGACGATGGTTTTATGCAGCCGGGCCTGCAGTTCAAGTAGTTCATCCTGCATCCGGGTGCGAATCAACGGGTCGAGCGCACTGAACGCTTCGTCCATCAGCAAAACCTCCGGATCGTTGGCCAAGGCCCGTGCCAACCCGACCCGCTGCTGCATGCCGCCGCTGAGTTCACTGGGCAAACTGTTTTCGTAACCTTTGAGGCCAACCAGTTCCAGCGCAGTGGCAGCACGCTCACGCCGCTGCTGTGAAGGCATACCGCTGATTTCAAGGCCGTATTCCACGTTGCGAATCACCGACCGGTGGGGAAAAAGTCCGAAATGCTGAAAAACCATCGACAGTTTCCCGCGCCGCAACTTCAGCAGTTCCTGCTTGTTCATCGTCATGATGTTCCGGCCATCAATCAGAATTTCACCGCGGGTCGGTTCAATCAGGCG
The DNA here is from genome assembly GCA_030153935.1 of Verrucomicrobiota bacterium. Taxonomy (GTDB): domain Bacteria; phylum Verrucomicrobiota; class Kiritimatiellia; order Kiritimatiellales; family Tichowtungiaceae; genus Tichowtungia. The sequence continues at coordinate 14,240 of JASKKX010000057.1, forward strand.
GTTCAGGCAGCGGATAACCGTGGATTTTCCGCTCCCGGACAGTCCCATTAAAACAAAAATTTCCCGTTTTTTTATCTCGAACGAGGCATTGTGGATCCCGATCGTACACCCGGTTTTCTGCAGAATTTGTTCTTTTCCGTATTTCTTTTCCAGCAACGGGAAAACCCGCCGGGGTTCCTTACCGAATATTTTATAAAGATTGTTGACACGTATAATACTCATTGTTTTTGTCGGTCGCGGCTGGAACGGGATGCCGCGGCGTACAGTTGATGCCGATTTTCAATCGGAAAAATCCGCTGCAGCTCAAAGCCGTCAGCCGCCCTGCTCCTTCCGCAGGGTCCGGCACTGCGGCAAGTGATTTTTCCGCATCCGTTTCCCTGCACATACAACCGTTCTTCTCCTCTGTTTTCTGTTCTATTATTTTCCGGCAGAAACCTCGACTTTTACATCCGAAGATGGCCGCGGAATTCATTTCAGAAATAAAACCCGCATCACAGTTTCAACCATGCTGCTCTTCAGCACATCCGCTAAGAGCTGACAAGACGACCGTTTTCCGGTTCGAACTGAATTCTTCGGCATGGAGGCATGATGTATACCTCCCCCGATGAACATTAGATGTGTACAAGTGTAAGGAAATCCCCGGACTGTACAAGGAGAAATGAAATGTTTCCGGCGGCGCCTTCTGCCGAGCCGCGCGCGAAGGGCCGAACGAACAACCGCTTCATTTTACGGTCGCGCCGCTTACCGGCAGTTCACCGTCAACCGTGATCAGTTTGAGCTGATCGCCGGCAGAGGCACAGAGCAGCATGCCCTGCGATTCAACGCCGCGGATTTTCGCGGGTTTGAGATTGGCA
>JASKKX010000058.1 GCA_030153935.1 Verrucomicrobiota bacterium
TTGCTGAGGGATAAAAAAATAATATTTGAAAAGGGAAAACATGTCCGATACTGGAAAAATTATTACTCAGGCACGCGAGCTCTGTCTCGCAGTTCCTGCGTTCAACATACCCTATTTGCCCATGCTGGAACCGGTGGCCAGAGCCATCGTTGATTCAGGGACTTTTGCTCTGATCCAGGTTGCCCGATTGGAGTGGGAGAAATTTGAATCCCGGAGCCTGGAAGCCGTTCGGGACGAATATGAAAAATGGAAAGATGAACGGTTCATGAGATTGCATCTCGACCATGTACCGGCTGTCGACGAAGACGGGAAAACGGTGGATTTTCTTCCGATTATCCACCGGGCTATCGCAGCCGGGTACCAGTCTGTCATGATTGATGGCTCACGGATGGATTTCCAAGAAAACGTCATGGCGACAAAATCGGTGGTGGAAACAGCCCACACCGCCGGCGTCCCTGTTGAAGCCGAGCTCGGCGCGGTTCTCGGCCACGAAGACGGCCCCCTGCCGCCCTACGAAGAACTTTTTGCCAGCGGAAGAGGCTTTACGGATCCGGACGAGGCCGCCGATTTTGTTACCGCGACCGGGGTAGACTGGCTGTCGGTTTCTATCGGTAACATCCATGGCGCGATATCGGCTGCTGCGAGAAAGGAAAAAAAGCTGGAAGCAAGGCTCAATCTTGAACGTCTGTCGCGTATCGCGGAGAAAGCCGGAATCCCTCTCGTTCTTCATGGCGGAAGCGGGATAAAGCCGGACAACGTTCTCGAAGGGATCCGCCGAGGGATCGCCAAGATCAATATCGGGACAGCCATCCGATCGCCCTACGAGATGACACGGGACCGGGGCGAAGCGGCGGCCCGCGACGCGGTCTACCGGGCGACGGTGGAAGAGATAAACAAGCTGGAACTCCGGGGTTCCGCGGCAAAACTCGGCGTCAATGTGTAACACTCAGGGCAGGAAACTATCATGAGCCTCATGGGGATCGATGTCGGCACGACCGGATGCAAGACCGTCGTGTTCTCGGAGGAGGGGGAGATCCTTTCCTTGGCGTATGCGGAGTACGACATCCATCGCCCTGATCCGTCGAGCGCTGAACTGGACTCGGTCCGGGTATGGGATTCCATTCGATCAACAATCCGGAAAGCGGCCTCGAGCGTCTCGGGAAAGGATCCGGTGCGCGCTCTGTCGGTTGCGTCGATGGGGGAGGCGACCGTCCCCGTCTCGACTGACCGAAGGATACTCGGGCCATCGATTCTGATGAACGACGCGCGCGGCGACGAATATGTCGAGATGATTTGTCGCAAAATCGACCACCTCGAGTGCTTCAGGATAACCGGAAACCCGGTCGGCGCGCAGTTCGGCCTGACCAAGTTGATGTGGATTAAGAATTATCGTCCGGATCTCTATGCGGAAACCTGCAAGTTTCTCAATTGGGGGAGTTTTGTGGCCTTCATGCTGGGGGCCGACCCGAAGGTGGACTACAGCCTTGCCAACAGATTCCTCCTTTTTGATGTGAGCGCGTGTGATTGGTCGCCCCGGCTTCTCGCCGTTTCCGGCCTGGATCGAGAAAAACTGCCGGATTGTGTTCCGGCCGGTACCGTGGTCGGTGTTGTTTCCAGGTCCATCGCCCGCGAGCTTTCGCTGCCGGAGAATACTCTCATCGTCTGCGGCACCCACGACCAATGCGCAAACGCCCTCGGTTGCGGCGTGATCCGCCCGGGGGATGCAATGTACGGCATGGGGACATTCCCGACGATCCTCCCGGTTTATGAAGAGGTCTCGGATCCCGATCGCATGGTCCAATTCGGCCTCAACATGGAACATCACGCGGTGCCCGGTGTGTTCGTGAGTTTCGCATATCACATGGGTGGATCCATCGTGAAATGGTACCGGGATACCTTCGCTTCCGCCGAGAATAAAGCCGCCCGGAAATGCGATCACGACGTTTATCCGAAGCTTTTTAAAGAACTTCCCGAACAGCCGGGTCCACTGCTCGTCCTGCCTCACTTTGCGCCGATGGGGCCGCCCGATTTCCTCTCCGATTCTTCGGGCATGATCCTTGGTCTCCATAATTACACGAAGCGGGGGGACATCCTGAAGGCAATCCTTGAGGGGAACGCCTTTGCCTTGAAAGTGTCAGTAGAGAACCTCACCTCTCTCGGTGTTTCCATTGGAAGTTACAAGGCGGTTGGCGGAGGCAGCAGAACAGATGCGGCGGTGCAGATTTGCGCGGATATCATGAACCGGCCCTTCGTATGTCCCGCCGTTACAGAGGCAGGGGCGTTCGGGGTCGCGATCCTCGCCGGAGCGGCGAGCGGGGTTTACGAGTCGCCGATTTCAGCGGTTGAACGTCTCGTCCGGATCGAGAGAACTTTCGACCCAAATCCCGAAAAAGTAAAAAAATATGAAGAGTTGTTTGAGTTCTACAACAGGTCTTTTGAAAAGATGACCGGCCTTGCTCAGGAGTGGACACATTTCAAGAGAAAAGGCGCTGTCAGCTGACGTTGTTCTCGTTTTATCCGACACTCGTTTTGCAGAATTTTTCCACTTTGCCGGAACAGGCGATAAGCTCTCAAACAGCTCTCGTGGATTCACGCTCGACGAGCCAGGGTTTCAGCTTTTCCTGATCCCATTCGATCCTTCCCTTTCCCGCCACGATGCTTAGAAGCATCGTGGCTCCGGCCTCGACCATATCATCAATCGGCTGATGAATGGTCGTCAGGGACGGTACCACAATGGACGAAATATCGATGTCGTCATAACCCATAACCGAAACGTCCTCAGGCACAGAATAGCCCTGCTGCTTCAACAGTCTGATCGCTCGCAGGGCTTTAATGTCATTGGATGCAAAAACTGCCGTTGGGGGCGCGCTGGATGTGAACAACTCTTCAAATTCGACGCACACCCCCCTGGTCCAGTCCTCCTCACTTTGAGAAATAACAAGACTATCCGCCTGCGGAACTCCTTTCTCGCGACAGGATTCAATAAACCCCTCCATCCGGTGACGCTCCGGAAGGGTCAGATCTGAGGTGATAAAAACAATACGACGATGCCCCAGTTTAAAAAGGTAATCAGTAGCGAGCTTCGCCCCATACAGGTTATCGAGGTTAATCTTCGGGATATCGTAACCCTGTACTTCCCGGTCGATGAGCACAATAGGAATCCCCTCCCGCGAGTAAAAATCGATGATATTCGTTGCATCTTTGCCACCGCCGACACAGAGAATACCATCAATTCTTCGGTATTTTACGCTCTCAAGAGCCTTTTTTTCAAGAAGCAGGTTATTATCAGCGTTGAATATATCTAAATTAAACCCTCTTTCACTGAATATTCTCTCCGCAAGCCAGCTTACATAAGCGTAATAAGGATTTCTGATATCCTGAACAATTAAAGAAAAAGAATTTGAACGTTTTAAAACCAGATTTCTCGCAACGGCATTGGGTTTGTAGTTCAGGGTTTTAACAGCATCGAGAACCTTTTTTTTAGTCTCTGCCGCAACGGGACCGCTGTCGTTTAGCACCCGAGACACTGTGCTCTTCGAAATGCCTGTATATCGGGCAATATCAATAATAGTCACCTGCATTTCTTCTCCCGAGAGAATAGGACTCTGATCAAAAGATTCGGTGGAGAAACGGGAATTTTTCTCCGATAAAATTCGGTCTCCAATATAAGATTTTCTCAAAGAAAAAACCCCGCGAAACTGAGTGTAGCCACGGCTTTGATTGAAACAAGCCCTAAAACGGCGGGAAGAACGGAAGTGTTTATTTTTACCGCTTTTTATTGTTTTATCGTTATTATCTCCCCAAACAGAGACAGCGGAAGACCGGTCTCTTTTCTATTGAACGGTGTAAAGAGGGCTCTGTTATTTCGCGAAACGGCAGATCGATTCAGATCCCGAGATATTGTCAAATGTTGTGGATGGAGATTTGAGAAGCGTACCCATCTGAACCGTTTTCTAACAGTCCGGTTTCTTGCCCCCGGATTGTCGGGACGCTAGGATGCAGAACATGAGTCGTTGCGCTATAATAATAGCGGGTCTTTTAGTGCTGGGTCTTTTACAAACGGTCTTTGCATTTGAGGATGAGCTCAGGTTTGTCGAAGGGCTCACCGAAGAGGGATTCCCCCATCTGGCGGAAACCGTTCTCCGCCGTACCCTCCGTGATTTTCCGGAAGCGGAGAAATTCGCACCGGAGCTGCGCATTCGGATTCTGATTGCGGAAAAAAATTTTGACGAGGCACAAAGCGCAATCGCGGCATTGGATGACCCTGCACCGCTTTGGCTCTTCCTCGGCAACACCGCTTACCGCGCCCGCCGGTTTCCCGCCGCCGAAGCGGCCTACAAAAAATATTTTGAAACCGGTGCCGACGCGGACGACGCAGCCCTGCAGGCGGCGTTCAACTACGGCGAACTGCTTGAAACCCGCGGCAACCGTGACGCCGCCGAAAAAATTTACGAGCAGGTCTTAACGTTTCCGGATCTTGGAAAAACCGCCCGACCGGTAAAGGTGAAGCTGGCACACCTGCTGATCTCCGGCGAAAATCCGTCCGCGGAGGATCTCGCCCGCTCGCAGAAGCTTTGCGAAGAGGTGCAGCTCGGCGGGCTCGACCTTTGGTTCGGGGAGGCGGTGGTTACCTGGAGCCGGGTGATGCAGCTTAAAGGAGAGTGGGACGAAACGACCGCTGTTCTGGAGACACAGCTTGAACTGCTGAAACAGCTTGAAACCGCTCTGGAAAAACAGGGTCAACCGGTCTCGCTGGTCAGCCCGCTCGCCGGAGCGCGTTATCTGCTCGGGCTCTGCTACGAACACCGGGCGGAAAACGCCGACGATCCGGACACCGAAAAACAGAAGGCGCTCGTGCAGTTCTACAACGTCTACGCCCAATACGGAGACAGCGAATGGGGGCCCCAAGCGCAGGAACGCGCACAGGAACTCAAGAGCTACTTTGAAGGGAAAGGAAAAACCGTCAAAATTGATCCGGGTGCGAATCGGTCGAAAATGGAAAAAAGCAGCTTTCGCGTCGCCCGCCGTCTCTTCTTCGAAAAGCAGTTTGCTGAAGCTGTTCCGGTCTATCTCGCTGCCCTCAACCGGTATCCTGAAGGCGACGAAGCGGTCACGGCACTGCGCGAACTGACCATCAGCTATATCAATCTCCGTGATTCCCTCGGTGCCGAAACAGTCGCCGCCTACCTGGCCGAACGGTTCGCGCCCCGCCCTGCCGCCGCCGACGCCCTGCTTGCCGCGGGCAAATGTGCGCTGGACAAAAAGCAGAGCGAACTCGCCGGGTGGATCTACGACCGATACTTCGAATCGTTTCCGCAGCACCCCCGGGCACCGGCCGTACTGTACAGTCTGGCCGCACTGCGCAGGCAGACCGGTGACGCCTCCGGGGAAACGGATTATCTGAACCGGATTCTGCAGACCTATCCGGAGAGTCCGTACTCCGCCCGCGCGCTGGGTCGTCTCGCATGGAACGCCTACGGGAAAGAGGACTACGAAGCCGCTGCGGTGCAGTTTGAGAAATATGTCGATACGGAGACCGATCCGGAAAAACAGATGCGGGCCCGCTTTGCCCTTGCCGAGTCCTGCCGCCTTTCCAGCCATTGGAAAAAAGCGCTCGAAAACTTCCAAATCCTGGAAACATCATTGAACAAAACGGCGGAAAGTTACGGGGTTTCCGAAGAGACCCTTGCGGTTGGCAGGCCACTGCTTGAGAAGTGCCTCTTTTACCAGGGAACCTGCTTCGCAAAACTGGGCGAAAGGGAAGCCGCAGTGCAGACATTCGACCGTTTTATCGGAACGTTTCCGGAGTCTGAATTTATTCCGCAGGTGCGCTTCGCCAAAGGCTCTGCGCTGATGGAAATGAAAAAATACAGCGAAGCGCTCGCGGCCTTTGCGGATTTTGATGCAGCCGACGAACGCCGGTTCCTCGAACCGGTTCTCTACTTCCGCGGACAGGCCTTTTATGAAACCGGGTACTATGATGAATCCGTCCAAAGCCTGGAAACCCTGCTCAACCGCTGGCCGAAGTCCGCTTTTTTCTTCGAAGCGAAACTGCTGCAGGGCCGCGCCTATGCGGCGGCGGGACGGAACGCCGATGCCGTGCGCGTGCTGAGCGATGTTCTCAATTTCACCTCCGACGATCTGCTGATGCAGCGTGCCGGTCTTGAACTGGGACGGGCGCAGACCGATCCGGCGGAAAAACTCGCATCCTTCCAGCGCGTGGCGCTGCTGGCCAACCCGTCTGATCCCGAACAAGCCGCACTCATTCAGCAGGCGCTGTACGAAAGCCTGCCGCTTTACCTCGAACTCAATCGCCCGCAGGATCTGCTGGCCGACAGCGACCGATTGGAAAACGAGTTTCCGGACGTTGGAAAAAACAGTGAATTGAATAGCTGGCGTGAAAAAGCGCGTGAACAGCTTACAAGAAATAATCAGACGGCGGGCGATGCAAATTAAAACAGATGGAACATATGAGAGAAACTGCAACCCGGAATGTACAGGGAACCCTTGCTGCAATCGAAAAGGTTCTGAAGGAAAAAAAGATGTATGATGATGTTATAATCGGAGCCGGAGTCGTTGGATCCGCGATTGCCGGAGAGCTGTCGAAAGATCAGTTAAAGATTCTTCTGGCTGAAAAATCGTACGGTGTAAGCAACGGGGCGACAAAAGCAAACGAGGGCGCCGGCGGTGGAAATCCCGAGGACTGGATCGAGCCGCACCGCCGCCTGAACCTGGAACTGCTCCGGGAGTATAAGAAACTGAAACCCGTACAGGTGGCGTAAACAACCTGGAATACAACTTGGATTGATAAAGGGAGGAAATATCAGAAAACCCAAATTGCAGAACTGGATGTACAGAACTGGCTGTGGGCACGTGATCAATGCGCATGGAGCATCGCAACCAGGTGACTCCACTCCGAATAACCCCGTGTGTAAAACCCCTACTGGAGGCGCAGCGCATTGAAGCGGGAAGGGAAACGAGATTGCAAATCTGACGCAAAACAGGTAAACTACTCCTCGCTGGTTTGGTTGTTGTATTCATGCCCTATCGTAAGGGCTCAGCGCCGCCCGGCGCTGTTTTTTAAACGGCTTATGAAACTACAGTGAAAGGAAAAAGGATGTATGATGTTGTGATAATCGGAGCCGGAGTCGTTGGATCCGCGATTGCCAGAGAGCTGTCGAAATATCAGTTAAAGATTCTTCTGGCTGAAAAATCGTACGATGTAAGCAACGGGGCGACAAAAGCAAACAGCGCGATTGTGCATGCGGGATATGACCCGCTTCCCGGCACGCTCATGGCCAGATTCAACGTGCGCGGCAACCAGCTGTTCCCGGAGCTGTGTAAAAAACTTTCGGTTCCCTTCAGGCAGATCGGCTCGCTGGTCCTCGCCTTCGACGAGGACGATATGGAAAAAGTGGAAACATTATATCAGCGAGGTGTGGCAAACGGAGTTCCGCAGCAGGAAATACTGGAGAGGCAGCAGATACTGGATCTGGAGCCGAACATTAACCCGGAAGTTAAAAAAGCATTATGGTGCGGCACGGCCGGCGTTGTCAGCCCGTATGAACTGGCGATCGCCCTGTGCGAAAATGCATATATCAACGGGACAGAAATCGAACTGAACTGCGAAGTCCTGGGGATAAAAAAAGCGGAAGGCTGCTATGAGCTCGAAACGACAAAGAAGACGGTGCGATCGAAACTCGTCATTAATGCCGCCGGGATCTATGCCGACCGGATTAATAATTGGGTGTCGGCAATCCGGTTTTTCATTAAACCGGTAAAAGGCCAATACATGCTGCTGAATAAAACTACCGGCGATCTGGCTCGCCATGTGATCTTTCAATGTCCCACCAGGCTCGGCAAGGGCGTGCTGGTTACGCCGACGGTTTACGGCAATACCTTGATCGGTCCGGATGCCCAGGACGTCCGGGATAAAACGGACACCTCCATCAACGATCAAAAGTGGGATTACATCAAAAAGACCGCATTGAAAAGTTTTCCTGAAATCCCTTTTGAAAAAACAATTAAAACATTTGCAGGTCTGCGTGCCGAAGCGGACACAAACGATTTTATAATCGGTGAAGCCGAAGATGCTCCGAATTTTATCAATGTGGCCGGAATCAAATCCCCGGGCCTTACCTCATCCCCGGCGATCGCCGAGCACGTCTGTAAGATGGTTTTGAAAAAATTCAATCAGACAGAACTCCGGCCGGATTTTCAGCCGTTCAGGCAGTCCCCGATGTTGGAATATATGGACCGGGAGACCGGACGGAAACTGAAAGAGACCGACCCCGCCTATGGGAAAATCATCTGTAAATGCGAGCAGATCAGCGAGGGGGAAATAAGAGATGCGGTCAGTCGTTTTCCGCGGGCCGTGACGAAAGACGGCGTGAAACGCAGAGTTCGGGCGGGGATGGGGCCCTGCCAGGGGCGTCGCTGCGGAGCGGAAGTGGATCGGATTCTATCAGAACAGAGAGAAGCTGCCGGGACTCAGAACGCCGTGAAAAAAGGGGGGTAAGAAAACATGGGTAATCCGCGCAAATCCGTGTTATCCGCAGTGATCAAAATCTGGCTGGGGCTGGCGGCTGGCGGGGCGCAGGCCGCTCCGTTTGTTATTAATTCGGCGGGAACACGGATCGACGGCGCCGCAATTCAGTCGGACCCGGACGGCACGGTTCTGCTGACGACTCCGCAGGGACAGATGCTGACGTTCCGTCCCGGCACCTATCGGCAGGCTTTCGCCGACAAACCGCAGGATCTGTTCAAAGTTGAAGCCATGGCAAAAAACGGCGACCTCGCCGGTGCTGCGGCGATTCTGCGCCGGGTGAAGGAAGAGTACCGCTTTCTCGGCTGGGACCTGCGTGCAAGCCTGATGCTGGCGCGTGTGGAGCTGGCACAGAAAAATTTTGAAGCGGCCGTGTCGGAATACGAGGAGCTGTTCTCCGGACAGCCGCAGTTGAAGACCGTGCCGGTGGAGCGCGAACATTATATGCAGGCCCTGCTCGGGGCAGGAAGGATTGAAGAAACCGCCGCTTTGATTGACGACGATATCGCCTCCGGTTCGCGCGAAGCGGCCGCCCGAGCCCAGGTGGTGCGCGGCGATATGAAAGTGGCCGCCGGGCAGTACGAGGAGGCGCTGCTCGATTATCTGCGCACAGCGATCCTGTTTAAGGAGCAAAGCACAGTACTTCCGGAAGCGACATATAAAACAGCTCTTGCGCTGAAAAAACTGAACGATCCGCGTGCCACGGAATATTTTCAGAAAGTGATCGATGAGTTCCCGGAATCGAAATTCGCGGAACTGGCGAAAGGGGAGAAAGAATGAAGAAAAGAGCGGTTTTAATTGTGCTGGCGGGTCTGACCTGTGCCGCGGGCGGTTTCGCACAGGAGCTGGTTGCCAATGAAAGTGTGCAGCAGGCGGAGGCGCTTGCCGGGGGATCGGGATTCATGGACGTGGTCGCCAAGGGCGGCTTTCTCGGCATTGTGCTTTGGCTGGCGCTGGCGGTGCTCTCTGTCGCGGGAACGCATCTGATTGTCGATTCCTTTATCCGGATCCGCGCCCAACGGATCATTCCGGACGGACTGGTTCGCGGAGTGCGCGAAGCGCTGGATGCGGGCAATCTTCCGCAGGCGCTGGAACAGTGCGACGGAGAACCGGGCGCGCTTTCCAATATTCTTGCCGCCGGATTTACCAATGCGTCCGACGGATCCGAGGCGGCGCAGGAGGCCATCGGGGCCGCGGCTGATCTCGAAAGCGAAAAACTGCTGCAGCGCATCAACTATCTGAATGTCGTCGGCAACCTCGCTCCGATGCTCGGGCTGCTTGGAACTGTCCAGGGGATGATCATGGCCTTTGCCACGCTCGGTACCGAGGCGGGCGCGGCGAAGAATGCCATGCTGGCCACCAATATTTCACAGGCGCTTTACACCACGGCGGCAGGACTGGTGATTGCCGTGCCCGCGTTAGGCTTTTTTTCATTCTTCCGCAACCGAGCCACCAAAATCATTCTCTCCATGGAGGCGCTGACGATGGAGCTGATGAAAAAAGTTCACCGGGAGAAATAACATGGGCCGATTCAAACAGCCGGGCGGAAACATCAACATGACGCCGATGATCGACGTGGTGTTCCAGATGATTATTTTTTTCGTCTGCACCGTGCAGCTTGAACAGGAGGCGATCAACGAAGCCATTCTGCTCCCTGACTCGCCGCACGGACCGATGGTTTCAGAGGAAAAGGATCCGCGCACCATCACCATCGAAGTGGACAAGAACGGCCGAATTTTCATTGCGCGCACCCGGCTCTCCGCAGCAAAACTGCGCAAGGTGCTGGTCAAAACAGTTCAGGACTACAGCGCAGCCGGCCCGTCCATTCCGATCCGGATTCGCGCCGACGCCGCGACACATCACTCGGATGTCAAACGGGTGCTCGACGCCTGCACCTCTGCAGGCCTCTATAAAATCAACTTTGTCGCCGTGAAAGATAAGGCATAGAGCAAGAAATTTTTGACAGGATTACAGGATCGGCAGGGTGGGCTCCTGATACATTAAAAAAAACACGAAAATGAAACAGGAAGAACTAACTGAGAAGATTATCGGTCGTGCCTGCAGGGTGTACAACCCCATGGGATTCGGATTTCTCGAATCCGTTTATGAAAAATGTTTGTTAATCGAATGGGTAAAGTCCGGGCTCAACGCCGCAGTTCAACGCCCTGTCAGCGTATTTTATGAAAGAGAGCCGGTCGGAGAATTTTTTGCCGACAGGGTTGTTGAAGATTCCGTTCTGAAAAACCCATGAAACGCAGACGCAGACAGCGCGAAGAGCCGACGATGGAGGTGTCGATGACACCGATGATTGACGTTGTCTTTCAACTGCTGATTTATTTTCTGGTGACCTTTTCGACGCCGGATGTGCTGGCGCATCTCGATATCTCGCGACCCGCGCCGGACAAGTCGCAGACGGAACAGCGTACCCCGCCGAAAATGATCCGCGTGAATATTTATGCCGAGGGCGGTATCGAAAACGGTTACAGCCTGAACAGCCGTGCCGTGTCGCGCACGGAGCTGGCGTCGATCCTCACCCGGCTTGCGGGAATCAGTCAAAACCAGACGGTGCTGATCACCTGCGCCGGCGGCTCGGAACATGCGAAACTGATCGGCGTGCTCGACATCTGCGCGCAGAGCGGCCTTTCAAAAATTTCAGTGGTGAGTGCGGAATGAAAAACAAAATGCAGCCGGGATCACAGGATCGAACTGGTGGCCGAAATTGAAAGAAAACAAACCGGCGAATATTTTCCAGCCGGTCGATCCGGTAAATCCTGTCAGAAAATGAAGAGATGATCCGTAAAACTGTCAGAAAAATCACGGAACGGCTCGGCGGGCCGCTCGTATCGATTGCTCTCCATGTCGCGGTTGTGATTGTGCTGATTCATGTGGTGGTTTTCAAAACCCTGGAAACCGGTCGTGATGTGCAGGTGCAGGTGGTCGAGAGCGAGGAGATTCCCGAACTCGAAGAAGAGCTGCAGAAGCTGGATGAGCTGCCGCCGGATGAAACCGAGTCCGCCCCGCCGGAAGAAGCCGCGGCGGTTCCTGAGGCACCTCCGGATGAGTTTATGAACGAGACACTCGATTTGACCGGCTTGGCGGTGGAGGATGTGCAGAGTCCGCTGATGATGCAGGGGCTTTTTGCGGGGCGCACCCAGGGGGTCCGGGCCGACCGGCTGAAAAAATTCGCCGGCGGGTACGGCGAAAAGATTGAAGCCGCAGTGGTGCGCAGTCTCACAGGACTCGCCGCATTGCAGCAACCTGGCGGGTACTGGGGCGAAATCTCGTCATATAATCAAACCTGGCACGGTCATCACTGGGAATCACCCATGGTTAATGATCAGCGTGCGGCCCGGTTGACCTCGCTCTGTCTGCTGGCCTTTCTGGCGCACGGTGAAACCCCGCAATCGGTGGAGTTCGGCGACACGGTTCAGCGGGCAATCGAATACCTGCTGGACCAGCAGGCCCCGGAAACGGGACGGTTTGTTCCGCTGGCGGAAAACCGCCCGGAGAAAGGTGGTGAAGACCTTGGTGTCTATGCCCATGCCCAGGCAACCTATGCCTTGGCGGAGGCTTATGCCCTGACGCACGCGCCGGTGCTGAAGCGCCCGGTTGAGCGCGGCATTCAGGTGATCATCGACGGGCAGCTTGAAAACGGAGCCTGGGGCAACTGGTATGAACAGAACATCGCCGACGCCTCGGCGACGAGCTGGCAGATTCAGGCCCTGAAAGCCGCGACCGCGGCGGGCATACGAATCGAGGGGCTTGAGGCGGCGATGGAAAAGGCGGTCGAGGGCGTGACCTATCTTTATAAAGGCGAAGGCGTTTGGTACTACCGCAGGGGGGCGCTGCTCAAAGCGCCCCGCGAAGGCGGACCGCTGATCAGCGGCGCGATGGTGCTGGCTCTCCAGCTGCTCGGCCGGCAGAACGATCCGATGGTCACGGACGGACTGCGTTATCTGAATGACTTCGGCGTGACGGAATGGAACAGGGCCTGGGAAAATCCGATCAACAAAAGTCTGCCCGCGACGTACGAGTGGTATTACAACACGCAGGCGGTCTTTCAGCGCGGCGGTTCGCGCTGGACCGCATGGAACAGCGACTTTGCACCGATGCTGCTCTCGCATCAAAGCGAAGACGGAACGTGGCTCGGTATCGGACAGGAAGGAAACGAGGAGAAGATTTATTCCACCAGCCTTTGCGCCCTGGCTCTGCAGGTCTATTACCGCATCCTGCCAACTTTCCAGCGCATGGAACCACGTGAGCCGATAGTAACCTTTGACGATGATGTGATCATTACCATCCTGTAGTTTCCAATGATCGGGAAAAGCCGTCCGTTCGGATTCCGAAAACCTCCTGTCACATTCGGGGCCTCTTTGATAGAGTTCCTCTGTCTGATAAAAGTGAGGTTGCGATGGCGAGGAATGACATTCTCAACGGATTTCCGCGGGCGGCTCTGGCCGATCTGCCGACATCGGTGACGGGTCTTCCGGATATCGGAAGAAGCGTTGGTCATGAACGGCTCTTCATGAAGCGCGACGATCTCAGCGGACCGGCTTATGGCGGCAACAAGATCCGCAAGCTCGAATTTCTGCTCGGCGAAGCGCTGGCCGAAGGCCGCAAAAGCGTGATCACCTACGGTGCGGCCGGCTCCAACCACGCCTTGGCCACTTCCATTTGCTGCCGACAGATCGGCCTCCATTCCATTTCCGTCCTGGCCCCGCAGGAGCCGTCCGATCATGTTCGCAGAAATATTCTGATGGGCCGCGCGGCCGGCGCCGAACTGCACCTCTGCGCCGATTATTCGGAATTTCCGGACGTCACCGAAGAAGCTTCTGCGCGCTGTGCGGAACGCGACGGCATCGCGCCGTACATCATTCCCGCGGGCGGCACCAACTCCGTCGGCGCACTTGGTTTCGTCCGTGCCGCGCAGGAACTGGCGGAGCAGCTGCAGCCTGATGTCATCTATATTCCCATGGGAACCGGCGGCACCTATGCCGGACTGCTCACCGGCTTTCTGCTGACGGAGTGCAAACCGCGCATCGAAGCCGTGCGGGTCGTCGAACGCGCCTTCCGCAACGAAACACACATTAAAACCCTGTGCGACGAACTGTGCCGAAAGCTGGGCATTGAACAGCGGGTGGCGGAAGACGGGATTGTCATCCGCGACGAATTTTTCGGCGAAGGCTACGGCCTCCCGACGCCGGAAGGCCGCGCGGCCGTCGAACTTTTCAAAACATTGGAAAATATTTATCTCGAAAACACCTACACCGGCAAAACCGCTGCCGCGCTCCTGCACGACCTGCGCGCCGGAGCGCTCGACGGACAGACCGTCCTTTATTGGAACACCCTCAACTCCCGCGACTTCTCTGCAGAAATTGCCGCCGTTGATTTCCACAGCCTTCCGCCAGCCTTCCATCCGTACTTCGAATGAGCTACAGCTCCGGCGGCGCTGTCGAGTTGCACTCCCGCTATTCTGATTCGAAGAGGATTGTCATGATGTTTCCCGGCATGCCGGCGGGTGAAGTTGTTCCCCGCGACCGCCGAGCCGTTCAGAATGCAGGTGAGAATGACGGCCCCCGAAAAAAACGAGAAGTCACAAAGGTGGAACGCGACCTCCGGGCGCGTTCAAGAAGAGGAGAGGTTTGGCCACGAAAGAGCACAGGAAGGCACAAAAAAAATGGCATGGGTCGGCGGGTTGGAGTTGGTGGGATGCATGGGGCCTCGAAGAGCCTTGGTATTGGGATTGGATCACGAGATGGACTCGCAATCCTCGTGGCCGGGGGCGGAACACTAGTCGTGATTTGCTCCTGGATGCCCAGCGCGGCTGCTTAGCCCAATTTCCGCGGGCTGAGAATCGGAGTTTTCTTCAAGCGTGCCGAACACAACCAGCCGATAGAATCTCTGTTTAAAGTGATGCTTCCGGCAGATCCGTTCAATCTCATCGGCGATCACATCACTTGAAAATTCAATAAAATTGCCTGTTTTCTCACAAATCAGGTGGGAATGCCGTCCGTGCCCGTAAATATGTTCGTAATGCGCGTGAACATCCTGGTCCCTGATTTTCTGGACAAAGCCGGCCTCCGTCATCAGGTCAAGAGTCCGATAGACTGTTCCCCGGCTGACGTGGTCCGGTCCGGATGCAAGCTCGGCCGCCAGATCGTCCGCCCGGAAATGGTCATGCCGCGCAAACACCCGGTCAAAAACGATGCGCCGGGCCTGTGTAATCCGGGACTCCTTGTTTTTCAGAAACTCCACAAAAAGCGGCCAGGCATCGTCGGCCGAAGAATCTTTTACCGGATCGATCTCTTTTTTTATTTTCGAACTCATAACCGCAGCTCGCTTCCTTAGACTTAATCTCTATATAATGTTTAACACAAGCGGTTTTAAGAATGAAACTAAAAATAGAGAGGGTATGCTGTTTTCAGTGAACGGTGGAGACGCGTGAAGATTCCACATTAATTAAAGGAGAAAA
>JASKKX010000006.1 GCA_030153935.1 Verrucomicrobiota bacterium
GAACAGCGGCTTGCCAATATTGCCCGCGCTGTGCCGGAACTCTGTGTAATCAACGGCTACGGGCCGACCGAAGCCGCCGTGTACTGCACCTGTTACTGTGTTGGGGGAGTGCCGGCTTCGCGCCGGAACACGCCGATCGGCAAGGCGCTTGACGGAGTGGACATTTATCTGTTTGACGAAGCGATGACGCCGGTTCCCGATGGAACAGAAGGTGAAATTTACATCGGCGGGGTACAGGTCGCGCGGGGCTATCTCAACCGTCCGCATCAGACGGCGGTGCATTTTCTTGATACGCCGTACGGGAAACTGTATCGCACCGGAGATCGTGCCGTCCGCCTTCCCGACGGGAATCTGATGTTTGCCGGTCGGGCGGATCAGCAGTTCAAATTCCTCGGCCACCGGATCGAACCGGGCGAAATTGAATCGGCTCTGTGCCGTATCCCCGGACTTCGCGAGTCGGCTGTACTGGTTCGAGAGGATATCCCGGGGAACCGTCGTCTGGTCGCCTACTATACCGTGCAGGAGAGCGAAGCGCCGCCCGCACCGGAAAAAATCCGGTCGCTGCTGGAACGTGAACTGCCGGCGTACATGGTGCCGTCGCTGTTCATCCGCATTCCCCGCATTCCGCTCACTCCGAACGGGAAAACCGATCGCAACGCATTGCCGCCGCCCTCCGCGGCCGATCTCGAACACCTGCGCACCGCGGAGTTTGTTGCCCCGGCATCTTTTTCAGAAAAAAAAGTCGCGGAGTTTTTCAGCGAAACCCTCCATACTGATCCCATTGGTCTGCATGACCATTTTTTCACACTGGGCGGGCATTCTCTGTTGGCGACCCAGCTGATATCCAGAATCCGGTCCAGTCTTAAAATCGATATTTCCCTGCATGAAATCTATGAAAATCCGACGGTTGAAAAACTGGCGGGACTGATCGCCGCCCGGCTTCAGTCGAGAAGTTCGGTTTCCGCCGAGATTCCGGTTGTTCCGGGGCGCAGCAGTTATCCGCTGACTCCGGTCCAGCGGACCATGTGGATGCTCCATCAGTCCGACCGCTCCGGAACGCTGTCCAATATTCCGGAGATTGTTTATCTGAACGGTCCGCTGAATGTTGAAGCAATGAGCCGTGCCGTGAATGAAGTGGTCCGCCGCCACGATGCATTGCGGATGGTCTACAACATGGAATACGGCGAGCTGGTTCAGCGTCCTCTCAAAGAGGTGCAGATTCCGATTGAACTGGTTGATCTGAGCGGACTTGAGGCCGGCGAGCGCGACCGGCGGGCGGCCCGGATCCGGCAGGCCAACGGAGCCCATCGATTCGATCTCTCTCAGGGACCGCTGATTCGGATGGATCTGATTAAACTGGCGCCGGAGCGCTTTCAGCTTTTTTTCAACATTCATCATATTTCCGCCGACGGATGGGGAATCAGCCTCTTCAATAGTGAATTCGCCCGGATTTATGAGGCGTATGTCAACGGGCGGCCCTCTCCGCTGCCGCCGGTGCCGCTGCAGTATTCGGATGTCGCGGTCTGGATGGACGAGCGCCTTAAAAGCGGGTCGCTCGCCCCGCAGCTCGAATACTGGAAAGAAAAACTGGCGGCTCCCCGGCCCGATCTTTATTTCCCGCCCGATTATAAACGGCCGGAGGTTTCCGCCCATCGCGGGGAACGCCAGGCCTTTATTGTATCGCCCGAACTCACCGCGGAACTCACTGCGCTGGGACGTCGGGAAAACGCCTCGCTGTTCATGGTTCTTGTCTCTATCTGGCAGACGCTTCTGCACCGTGCCACCGGTTCGGATGACATCATCACCGGGACGGCCATCGCCAACCGCAACCATTCGCAGCTTGAAAATGTCATCGGAACCTTCATCAATGCGGTTGCCCTGCGTAACGATTTTTCAGGAGTTTCTGTTTTTGCCGATGTGCTTGACCGCGTGCGCCGGACCGCCCTGGAAGCCTATGCCCATCAGGACATTCCTTTTGAAAAAATCATGGGGGCCGTCAGTGACGGGAGCCGGCATCCCATTTTCCGTAACTCCCTGATCCTGCACAATATGCCGCAGCCGTCCCATCACGCGGCCGATCTCACCCTGAGTGACGATGAAATCGGAAACCGTACCTCCAAGATGGATATGCTGCTTTATTTCATCGAGCGCAACGGCCAGCTTGAGGGCCAGCTGGAGTATGATACAGAACTGTTTACCGGAGCCACCGCCGACCAGACGATCGCGGATTTTATGATGCTGGCGCGGCAGATTGTCAAAGACAGTTACCGTCCGCTCGAGGAGTATCTGCGGGAAGAGGATCACGATGCTCCGACCTGTTATGTTATCGGCGAAGGCTCTCTCTGCCTGCACTGCACCGAAGAGCTTCGCCGCCGCGGAATACGCGTTCTCGGGCTGATTTCCCCGGATGCAGCCAATCGTCGCTGGGCCAAAGAGAAAGGAATTCCATGGCACCATCCTGATGAAGGATTTAAAACCGTCCTCTGCGGTCAGCCGTTCGACTTTCTTTTCAGCATCGTAAACAGCCATATCCTTAAACCGGAAATTCTTTCGCTGCCGCGACGTTATGCAATCAACTATCACGATGCCCCGCTGCCGCGCTACGCCGGAGTCTATTCAACCGCGTGGGCCATTATCAATCGAGAAAAGTATCACGGGATCAGCTGGCATCTCATGATTGAAGAAGTGGACGCCGGTGATCTGCTTAAACAACGCATTGTGCCGGTATTGGAAACCGACACTTCGTTTATACTGAATGCCAGATGCTACGATGCCGCGATTGAAGCGCTCCGGGAACTGGCTCTTGAATTGGTGGAAGGGCGGGAAACTCTCACGGCGCAGGACCTTGCTCAGCGCACGTATTACCCTCTTTATAAGCGGCCCGCGAACGGCGGTCTCATCGACTGGAGCCGTCCGGCAGCCGAAATCACTGCCCTGCGTCGAGCTCTCGATTTCGGCAACCAACCCAATGATCTCGGGCTGCCGAAAGTGCTGCTGGGCGGTGAACTCTATGTGCTGAAGCCGGACGGCGCGCTGCTCACCATGACCGGCGAGCTGACCGACCTTCAGTTTCCTGCAGTCGGCGAGCCTGCCGACTGGGTGGTCAATGAACCCGATTTTCCTGCCATTGGAAAAAAAATTGAAGAACTCAACGCAGAAATCGTACGACACGAACGGTTCTGGGTGCGTCGGTTCGAAAATTTCCAGGGGCTGGAAATTCCGGCTTACGCCCGGGGTGCTGTCCGGAGTCATTCCTGTTCCGATCTGCCGTTTTTCCTCTGTTTCCTGGCCCGTTTCTGTTCCCAGGAGCGCTTTGCGGCAGGCCGGAATGTACAAACCGACATGCCCTCGTTTTTCGGCGGCCGGGTGCCGCTTTATGTTGAACTGGATCTGGAGGATTCGCTCTACGAAAATATTGAGAAGGCCGGGAAAGCCATTGAAGTCTGCCGCCGCCGGAAGACCTATGCGCTCGACCTGTTCCTGCGTTTCCCGGGATTAAGGCCGCCACCGGACTATCCGGTTGTGCTGGATGAAAATGAAGTATACTGCCCGCCGAAGCTGTGGGAGCATTTCATTGCGTTCCGTCGCGGTGCCGATATCAGCCGTCCGCTTTTTTCTCAGTCGATATTAACCGACCAGGATCAACGCGCCCTTGAAAAATTTCAGCGGCGTACGCCCGGGTTCAACGACAGTCGCTGCATCCATCAGCTTTTTGAAGAACAGGCGGAGAAAACGCCTCAGGCAGTTGCCGTGGAAGAGAGTTCGGGCGAAAAACTGACGTATGCTGAACTCAATGCGCGCGCCGATGCACTCGCTGCAGAACTGCAAACGCAAGGGGTGGTCGCGGACACCCCGGTAGGCCTGTTCGTCAACCGTTCACTGGAAATGTGCATCGGCATCCTCGGGATCCTCAAAGCGGGCGGGGCCTACGTTCCGCTCGATCCGGACTATCCGGCTGATCGGCTTGAGTTCATCATGGATGATACGGTCCTGTCGCGGATCGTTACGGTTTCTGCATGGCGTACCCGGATTGAATCCGCCGGAAGGAAAGCCGTCTGTGTCGACTTCATCAAAGGAAAGACAAAACCGTCTGTCCGGAGTGAAAATTCAAGTCTGGCCTATATTTTCTATACGTCGGGGTCCACCGGGCAACCGAAAGGCGTCATGGTGGAGCACCGGAATGTGGTCAATCATTGCCGGGCTTCAAACCGGATCTACGGAATTGATTCCCAGGATCGCGTACTTCAGTTTTTCTCAATGAACTTCGACGGATCGGTTGAAGAACTGTTTCCCGCCTGGGCGGCGGGCGGCACCGTGGTTCTTCGCAGTGATGAATTGTCCAGTTCCATCTCCGAATTTGAACGGTTTGTGGAGGATAAAAACATCACTGTGGTCGATCTGCCGACGGCCTACTGGCACGAATGGGTGCGCAATCTGAGGCGCGTGCCGGAAACTCTGCGGGCCGTCATCATCGGTGGAGAAAAGGTTTCCGCGGAACTGTGCCGGATCTGGCTGCAGAAAGGCGGCGGATCCGTCCGTCTTTTCAATACTTACGGTCCGACCGAATGTACGGTGGTTGCCACCGTGCATGAGCTGACCGGTAAGGTGACCGGGGAAGTGCCGATCGGCCTGCCGATTGCCGGTACGGCGCTGGTTGTAACCGACAGCCGGCAGCAGCCGGTTCCTCCGGGAATGACCGGTGAACTGCTGATCGGCGGAGAAGGCGTTGCCCGCGGATACTTCAATCGACCCGACCTGACCCGTGAAAAATTCATTCCAAACCCATGGGACAAGGGGGTGCTGTACCGTACCGGTGACCAGGTCTGCCGTCGGCCTGACGGAAGTATCTATTTTATGGGGCGGGTCGATAACCAGGTGAAAATCCGCGGATTCCGCATTGAACCTGATGAAATCGCCACTGTTCTTGAACGGCATCCGGGAATTTCCCAGGCGGTGGTGATTGCACGCACCGACCAGTCGGAACAGAAAGAGCTGGCCGCTTATTATATTGCTGAAGCAGGGTTTTCGACAACCGTCAGCGAACTGCGTGACTTTCTTTCCGCCGATTTACCCGAATATATGGTGCCGTCCGCCTTTATGGAACTGGATGAATTTCCCGTCGCCCCCGGAGGAAAAATCGACCGCAAAGCGCTCCCGTCACCGGTAAAGGCCGCCGTCTCTTCGCGCGATAACTATGTGCCGCCGGAAACCCCGCAGCAGAAAATTCTGGCTGAAATCTGGTCGGCGGTGCTCGGTATGAATGAGATCGGTATTTACGACAATTTTTTTGATCTCGGGGGCCATTCCCTGCTGGCGATTCAACTGGTTGAGCGGATTCTTTCTTCCGGGATGTCGCTGACGGTTGCGCAGCTCTTTCAGTATCCAACCATTGCCCAGATGGCCGAGACCCTTACAACGCGCAGTGATGCGGAATATAAGTCACTCGTTTGTCTCAAGAAGGGTTTGCCGGAGCGTATTCCGCTCTTTCTGCTGCACAGCGCCCCGGGGGATCTGTTCGGCTATTCCAATCTGGTGCATAACCTGCCTGCGGAGCAACCGGTTTACGGGTTCCAGTCTGTCGGTCTGGTCGACCCGAACAAGGTGCACTCGACGATCCATGAAATGGCGGAATATTATGTTTCCATTCTGAACGGATTTTATCCGGCGGGTCCGGTGCTGCTCGGCGGCTGGTGCTACGGCGGTTATGTCGCGATGGAAATGGCCCGGCTGCTGATTGCGCAGGGGCGAGACGTGAAGCTGCTGGCGATGATCGATGCCTGGGCCTATCCGCCTGCTGAGAGGCGGTTTGCCTTTTATTGGCGGCGGGTCCAACTCTCCCGGATTATCGGATTCAGGCCCTGGCTGAACATTATCGGTCGGCGTATAAAAAAAAGATTTCACGACTCAGCCGCCGATGCGGTTAAAATGCTCGACGGGGTGCAGATGACTAACGGGGTGCTGGCCAATCGTGAAGAGGTGTACCGTCGCAACCGTGAGGCAGCCCTGAAATATCATCCGCGGTTTTATCCCGGGCGGGTTGCACTGTTCCGGTCCGATGAACTGGCCGATTTTTTTCTGCCCGACATGACCATGGAGTGGGCGGAGCTGACTCAGGAGCAGGATATTTATCTGGTTCCGGGCGGACACCGCGATATGCTTCGCGAACCGGCCGTGAAGGTGCTCGCCGACCGTCTGAGTCGCTGCATTAAAAAGGAGTTGTTATGATCGTTTTCCCATGGTTGGAAAGAAGAGTTCCGGAGTTTGGAAAGAATCGATTCCGGCTTTTCGGTTATTGGAAGTTTCTGTTCATTCTGTTTCCGGTTATTGGAACGGCATTCTGTGCCCGGGCCATCGAGATCCGCTCACGTGACCCCTATTACAGTGCGGTGGTGATTGATGCGGATTCCGGCGCGATTCTGAAAGAAGATCATGCCGCGGCACAGGCCTATCCAGCCAGTATGGTTAAGATGATGAATCTTTTTATTGTTCTCGATGATGTCCGCGCCGGAAAACTTCACCTGGATCAACCGGTTAAGATTTCGCATGAGGTGGCGCAGATCGGCGGTCGTCAGGTCTGGCTGAAAGAAGGGGAGGTGTTCCCGCTTGAGGAACTGATTTACGCGATGATGATTCACTCGGCCAATGACGCCGCGACCGCGCTGGCGATTTGCGCCTCGGGATCCAAAGAGGCCCATGCCGCCCGCATGACGGCCAAGGCGCAGGAACTGGGACTGCACAATACGGTTTTTCACAATGTTCACGGCCTGCCGCCTGCCCCCGGACAGGAGGCTGATGTTTCCTCGGCGCTGGATATGGCGCGACTCGCCAAAGCTCTGCTGGAGCAGCATCCCGAAACCCTGAGGTATTCATCCATTGTCTCCCGCGATTTCCGCAAAGAAAATCCGGTGAAGATGATCAATTCCAACAAACTTCTCGGGCACGTAAAGGGGTGCGACGGGCTGAAAACCGGCTATTTTTATGCGGGCGGTTTTTCGATTACAGCGACGGCCAGACGCGACGGGCGGCGGGTGATCGCTGTGATTATGGGGTGTAAAGATCCCAACGTGCGTAACGCTGAAGCGTCCGAATGGATCGAAACCGGTTTCACAAAACTTTCGTCTCAAGAAATACCGGAACCGGATCTGGCGATGGGATCTGAATCGGAGAGCTCTTCTATATCCTCAGAAAAAGAGATTTCTCCGCTGCTGCCGGAAGCTCCGCCGACAGAGAGCGGCAAACGGGAGTGGCTGATGCCGGTACTGATTGGGCTCCCGATTATTATTGCTGTACTGATCGCTCTGATGATTCTGTCGCGAAAGCCGCGCGGATAGCTGATAAATGAAAAAGCTCACCCTTAAGGTGAGCTTTTTCATGATCGGCAGTTTTGCTAAGCCAACATTTCCCGGGCGGTTTTGCAGGTATTTTCCACTGTGATACCGAATTTCTCGGCAAGCAGTCCACCCGGAGCGGAAGCCCCGAAATGATTGATTCCGATTATGCGGCCCTCAGTGCCGACATATTTTTCCCACCCCTGTGTGACGCCGGCTTCCACGGAGAGGCGGCAGGTGCATTCGGCGGGCAGAACGGACGCTTTATAGGATTCGTCCTGGGCTTCGAACAGCTCCCAGCTCGGGAAACTGACCACACGAACAGCCCGGCCTTCTTCCGCCAGTTTTTTGCCTGCATCGATGGCAACCCAGACTTCAGATCCGCTGGCCATTATAATAATATCCGGGACGTCTCCGCTTTCCCAAATAGTGTAAGCACCTTTTTTGAGGTTGCAGGCGGACGGCAGAACATTGCGATCGAAGATCGGCAGGTTCTGACGGGACAGCAGGATAGCGGTCGGGCCGCTTTTGTTTTCGAGCGCCGTGATCCATGCGCTTTTTGTTTCAGTGGCGTCGGACGGACGGATAACAGTCAGGTTGGGAATGAGCCTTAGGCTCATCAGGGTTTCAATCGGCTGATGAGTGGGGCCGTCTTCCCCGACATAAAAGCTGTCGTGGGTATAAACGTAGATCACCGGCTGGTTCATCAGCGCGGCAAGTCGCATCGCCGGACGCACGAAATCGGCAAAGACGAGGAATGTGGCTCCGAAAATGCGGAACCCGCCATGGAGCTGGACGCCATTCATGATGGCGCCCATGCCCAGTTCGCGTACACCGAAGTGAAAGTTACGGCCTTTGAACGATCTTTTACCGATATCGCCGAGATCCTTGAGATAGGTGTTGTTGCTCGGTGCCAGATCGGCTGAGCCGCCGACGAGATACGGAACCGCTTTGGCGAGATCCTGAAGAACCTTACCGGATGCGGAGCGCGTGGCAATCGATCCGCCCGCTTCGAAATCCGATATTTTCTTTTCAAGCTTTGCCGGGAGGTCTCCGATCAGGCAGGCGTTCCATTCTTTGGCTTTTCTCGGTTTTGCCGTTTCGAAATCCGCAAAGAGAGCGTTCCATTGGGCTTCGGCCTGAGCCCCCTTTGCGGCGACTTCCGCGAACGCGGTGCGCACCTCTTCGGGAACAAAGAATTTTTCAGGAGAAATCCCAAGTGCCTTTTTGGTCAACGTGACTTCCTCTTCACCGAGCGGTGCGCCGTGGCAGACATGGGATCCCGCCTTATTCGGAGAACCGAACCCGATCGTCGTGCGGCAGATAATTACAGAGGGCTTGCGGCTCTGTGCCTTGGCTGCCTGAGTGGCGGCGATGATTTCGTCATGGTTGTGTCCATCAATCTGCTGGACATGCCAGCCGTAGGCCTGCATCCGTTTTTTGACGTCATCGGTGTAGGTGCAGTGGGTGTCGCCTTCGATGCTGATAAAATTTTCATCGTAAAAAACGATCAGTTTTCCGAGCCCGTGGTTGCCGGCCAGAGAAAAGACTTCATGCGAAACTCCTTCCATGAACTCACCTTCGCTGGCAATGACATACGTATGATGGTCGACCAGCTTATGGTCTCGGGTATTAAAACGCTTGGCCAGCATCTGTTCTGCAAGTGCCATTCCGACCGCGTTTCCGCAACCCTGGCCGAGCGGGCCGGTGGTGGTTTCAACCCCGGCTGTGTGTTTATATTCCGGATGGCCGGGGGTTTTACTGCCCCACTGGCGGAAATTCTTGAGTTCGTCAATCGGCAGATCGTAACCGGCAAGATGGAGCAGGCTGTAAATCAGCATCGAACCGTGACCGGCCGAGAGAATGAACCGGTCGCGGTCAGCCCAGTCCGGATTCTGCGGGTTGTATTTGAGAAACTGTGTCCAGAGAACGGCAGCGACATCAGCCATCCCCATCGGCAGACCGGGATGACCTGAGTTGGCGGCTTGAACTCCGTCCATCGCAAGTCCGCGGATCGTATTGGCAACCAGTTTGAGATCCATATTTATGCTCCTTTATTAGTCGTTAAATTGAGTACTGATCAGCTAAAATCACTATTAACTTAGCGGAAACAGGATTGAATGACTAACAGGAAAATTTAGAAAAAAAACGAAAGGAAATAGAAAATCCGGTGATCCGACCGTATTTTCTTTAAAAAAATGATTGATTTACATTCTCATTCACTGTTTTCCGACGGCTCAAATACTCCTGAGGAGCTGCTGGCTCTGGCGGAGCAGGGGGGGGTGACCGCGCTCGCCCTGACGGATCACGATACGACGGATGGGTTAGAGCGTTTTACGGCAGCCGGACAGAGCAGTTCCGTCCGGACCGTCCCGGGAATTGAACTGAGTGCGGAGTTTGGTGAAATCACGTTGCATATCCTGGGTTATCTTTTTGACCCGGCTGCTGCGGAACTGCAGACCGCGCTTCAATGGGTACGCCAGGGCCGTGAAGAGCGGAATTTTCAAATATTGGAAAAATTAAATCGCCAGGGCTACAGCCTCACGTACGAAGAGGTTCGTGAACAGTCCGGCGATGATTTAATCGGCCGTCCGCATTTTGCCGCTGCACTGATTAAAAAAGGACACTTTAAACAGAAAGATAAAGTTTTCCAGCAACTGCTCGGGAAAGGGAAAGCCGCCTATGTCGACCGCCGCCGGCTGGAACCCGAAGCATGTGTTGAGTTGATTCATAAAGCAGGCGGCGTCGCTGTGATTGCCCATCCCGGGCAGATGAAAGTCACTTCAAGCCGTCTGCGCCGTCTGGTAAAACGGCTGAAAGAACACGGACTCGGCGGACTCGAAGTATGGCACCCGACACATAAGCCGTACCAGTCCCTCTCTTTTCTGCGTATCTGCGAGGATTTTGCTCTCGCGGCCACCGGCGGCAGTGATTTTCACGGTGCGCTCACGCCCGATCTTTCCCTCGGCCGCGGCTTCGGCGATCTTTGCGTTCCGGACACGGTTCTGGACGAACTTCTCGTTCGATGCAGCCGTTCTGTTTAGAGCCTGTCCCAAAAAGGCGGTTTTTTTCCGGCGGGTCGTGATATCGACCGCAACGTTCCCTTCAACGATGAAGAACTCGGGTGGGGGGCGGACCGTCTTCACTTTGCGTCCGGTCATCATTGCACACCGGTTTGAGGCCCTTGAACAGGCTTTGCGTTTTTTCCGGTTAAAGAATCGTCTCTCAGATCGGTCGGATCAGATAATGGCGTTTGCCTGAAGACAGGGTTTTACCGGATCGACTATATTAATTGAATGCATCTGTTTAATTTTCAGCGTCTTGGGGTAATTCTGTACTTAAACAGTTTAACCGGACGCTGTGATCCTGATTGTGAAAAATTCCAACGAAATGCATTTCTCTTTTAATCTGCCGATTTGATTTTTTTTGGTTTGCAGAGAAGATTCTTTTTTTTGCTCACGGCAGCGCATTTTTTACATTTAAACCGTCCGGGCTTTTCTTTGTGCTCAGATTTTCCTTTTAGGCAGCTCATGGCGGATCCTCCCAATCTGTTCAGTTTCCCATACAGGTGTCAACCAGCCGGGCGGTTTCAATCCAGGGGTGATTATCAGGTACGATGCGGGTAATGCCCGCAACTTTCTGCAGCGGAACGGAGACACATTGCTGCCCGCGTACAGCGACCATGACGTTGTAGACTCCTTCCGCAAGAAGCTGCCCGGCTTTGGTTCCCAGCCGCGTGCAGAGCAATCGATCATTCGGCGACGGTACGCCGCCGCGCTGGACGTGACCCAGGGAAGTGACTCGCGCATCGATGCCGGACAACTGCTGGATTTCACGGGCAAGCCGGCTGGCTTTGGGTTCCCGAATCAGTACAACGCCGTCTTTTTCCTTATGAATGGGGTGAGGTGTTTTTTTCTTTTTTTTGTCGCCGTTTAAAGCGGCTTCTTCTTTTGACAAAGCACCTTCTGCGACGGCAATGATCGAAAACCGTTTATTATGGTGACGGCGCGTCACGATGTGTTCTACAACCTGTTCCAGGTCGTAAGGGATTTCCGGAATGAGGATGACGTCCGCGCCGCCGGCAATGCCGGCGCCGAGCGTCAGCCATCCGGCCTGATGCCCCATGATTTCGCAGATAATCACCCGATGATGGCTGGTGGCCGTCGTGTGCAGGCGGTCGATCGCTTCTGTGGCGATCAGCATGGCGGAGTCGAAGCCGAAGGTGATATCGGTTTGGGCCACATCATTATCAATGGTTTTCGGCAGCGTCAGGACATTGATTCCGCCTTTTTCATGCAGCCGCAGAGCGTTTTTCTGCGTGCCGTTTCCGCCGAGACAGACCAAGCAGTCGATCTGCATTTTTTTGAGATTGGCGACAGCGACATCTGTCATATCCATGATTTTGCCGCCCATGTTCATTTTGTGCGGTTTGTCTCGACTGGATCCGAGAAAGGTTCCGCCGCGCGTCAGAATTCCGCTGACAGCGGCGTCCTCCAGCGGGATGGTCCGGTTTTCAACCAGACCGCGAAAACCGTCCTGAATACCGATAACTGTTGTGCCGTTATACAGGGCGGCTTTGGCGACTCCGCGAATGGCGGCATTAAGTCCCGGACAGTCTCCGCCGGAAGTCAGGATGCCGATACGTCGGGTATGATTAGCTGCCATGGTCAATTCCTTCTCTCTGTCTCAGGATATGTCTGATCAACGGGCGTGACAATATAAAAGAAGCAAAGCTCATTTTTTATCTGCCGGGCGATGGGGACGCAAGGTGGTGCGGGTTAGCCGTGCCGCATTACGGACCGCTTCACAGGCCTGTTCATAGAAGAACTGCTGGCTGTTTATTTTTTTCTTCTTCCGACCGGGAAGTGCTGCGGTACGGACGTAGGTTCCATCGGAGAGGAGTGTCCAGCTTTTAACCGTATCGTCGCAGTGGGTTTTGATGATTTGAATCAGTCGCTGACGGCTTGGAGGGTCTTCAATCGGAATCATCAGTTCGACCCGCCGGTCGAGATTACGCGGCATCCAGTCGGCGCTGGATATGAAAACTTTTTCTTCGCCGTTTCGATAGAAGTAGAAAATGCGGGCATGTTCGAGATAACGGCCGACGATGCTGATGACGGTAATATTTTTGCTCAGATCCGGTATGCCGGGCTGCAGGCAGCAGATGCCACGCACGTTGAGTTTGATGCGCACACCGGCCTGCGAGGCTTCGTAGAGCTTTTCGATGAGGATTTCATCAACCAAGGAGTTCATTTTAAGCAGAATCTGTGCTTTTTGTCCCTGCCGGCTGCGCTCGATTTCCCCGTCGATCAGTTCGATCAGCCGGTTGCGAATCGACAGCGGTGCCATGCAGATTTTACGCAGACCGGAGGGCTGAGAATAGCCGCAGACTGCGTTGAAGAAGGCAGAGGCATCCGATCCGAGGGCATCGTCGCAGGTCATGAAACTGATATCGCTGTAGAGTTTGGCGGTGGAATCGTTGTAGTTGCCGGTTCCGTAATGGACGTAGCGCACAATACCCTGCAGTTCGCGCCGAACGATCAGGCAGACTTTGGCGTGTGTTTTGAGCCCCTGTACTCCGTAGACAACCTGCACTCCGGCTTGTTCCAGACGTTGCGCCCAGTTGATGTTGCGTTCTTCGTCGAAGCGGGCCTTGAGCTCGACGAGCGCGGTGACCGACTTGCCTGTTTCAGCGGCATCTGCCAGCGCTGCGATGATCGGGCTTGCGCTGCTGGTGCGGTAGAGAACCTGTTTAATAGCCAATACAGAAGGGTCGCGCGCCGCTTCTTCAATCAGCCGGACAACCGGGTCGAAGCTTTCATACGGGTGGTAAAGCAGGATGTCGGCAGCGGCAATCTGCTCAACCATCGGCTGATGCCGGTCAATTTGCGGTGAAGGCTGCGGATACCAGTCCTCCGACTTGAGTTCACTGAATCCTTCAATCTGGGCGAGGGGCATGAAATCTTTCAGATTCAGCGGCCCATTGATTCGGAAAACGTCGGATGGCGGGGTGTCCAGAAGAGACCCAAGGAAATTCTGCATGGAACGGGACGCGGAGGCCTCGATTTCGAGACGAACGCAGTTGCTCCACCGACGCTCTTCAAGAATGGACGCCATACCGGAAAGCAAATCAGAGGCTTCATCCTCCCGTACCTCGATATCTGCATTGCGGGTCACGCGGAAGAGGGCGCATTCCAGCGCGGTAAGACCGCTGAACCAGCGTCCGATATGTTTTTTGATTACATCTTCGATCAGGATAAATACATGACTGTTTTCCGCGGGAAGGGAGATGAACCGTTCGAGCGGTTTTCCCAGAGACAGGACTGCGTAACGGTCCTCTGTTTCACCGGACTCGGGAGGAAAGCGGACAAGCAGGTAAAGTGTGAGATTCTGCAGGGCGGGCGTCGGCAGTTTTTCCTGCAGAGCAACCGGTGTAATTACAGGATAAATTTCGTCGCTGAACAGCCGCATAAGATACTGTTCCTGCTCGCCGTTGAGTTCCTCCGGCTTGATACGCACGATGCCCCCGGCAGCCAGTGCCGGTTCCAGGCTGTTTGTATAGCAGTCGTACTGCTCATCGATCATTTGACGGGTTCGTTTCTGGATGGCCTCCAGCTGCATTCGAGGAGTAAGCCCGGACGCATCAGCTTTGCGTTTTCCTGCTTTACGGACCAACTGCAACCCCCCGACGCGCACCATAAAAAATTCATCCAGATTCGAGGCTGTGATCGACAGAAATTTCAGCCTCTCCAGCAGAGGATTCCGCGGATCTTTAGCTTCTTCCAGTACCCGTTGGTTGAAATCAATCCAGCTGAGTTCGCGATTAAAAAACTTTTTTGGTTTACTCGACATCATCATGTTATTTTCGTCTGGGACTTCGTTTCACAAGGAGCGCACGTTTTCCGTAGACCTGTTCAAAAAGATCGGATTTTTCACTGACGGCAATTTCTTCCACGGCGCAGTCACGCAGGTTGGAAACGCCGATCTGCAGGCGATCCGGAAACAGTAAAAACTGCGGATTGCGGATTCGCTGCACGTGCCCCCGATCCAGCCCATCCGCCACTCGAAGGATCGCCGCGAGTTTGCTGACACGCAGGCGATTGACGCGCGTCAGGCGGGTATAATCAGTATGTGTTGAGCGAGGCAGTGCGCTGCGATGGTAGCGAACAGTCAATGCGGTGATCGTCCGATCCTGCTGACTCAGCCCGAAAATATCGCTGTTTTCAATTAGGTAGCGGCTGTGTTTGTGATGACTGCGGTTGCTGATGAAGGTTCCGATATCATGCAGCAGTGCGGCAACCGTCAGAATGGTCTCGTAACGCGGCAGCATTTTGTGTTCGTCCTGCATTACCCGGAAAATATCGCGGGCACGGGCGGCCACGTTTTCAGCATGGTCCTGATCGAACTGGTACCGCCGTCCGATTTCAACGGCAGAATGAATGATCTGCTGAGTGAACCGTTCGTCCCAGGCGCCTCCGGCGGCCATTTCCTGCAGCAGCCCGTCGCGCATGGAGGATGCTCCGATATAGACGGTTTTGCAATTCAGCATCTGCGGGATACTTTGCATAACCAGCAGCGCGGGACCCAGCGATTCCGCCGCTGCAAACGGCAGATGATATTCTTTCACCAGCTCCTCAACCGGCATCTCCAGACTCTGATCGGTGAAGCGCGCCAGTGTTGAGACCCGCAGGGACACAGACGGACGGGAATTCCATCCCGGTTTAATCTGATCCGCAGCCAGACGGGCATCTCCACCGAGAATCAGAATTTTCATCTCTTTTTCATTCGCAAAGGGTTCGATAATCGGGCGGATTCCGGTGCGGATTTCACCCTCAATCAGATCGCGGAAACGAGCCGTCGGCAGGTACACGTCTTCCAGCATTTCACGCGTTCTGAAGGAGCCGAAGCGGTAGGTGTGGGCAAACAGGACGGTTCCGTCGCGCAGTCCCAGTGCAGTGGTATTGCCTCCGCCCACTTCTACGGCCAGCAGATTTCCTTTGCAGAGCGATGGATCCATTTGCAGAAGCGGCAGGATACTGAAATAGGTCAGACGATTGATTTCCGCCGTATCGATGACCTCGACATTGATGCCGCTGGCCATGAAAATCCGATCGAGCAATACATCGCTGTTGGCGGCTTCGGCCACGGCGCTGGTTGCGACGGCGCGGACACAGGCCGGGTCGGTTATCTGATATTGACGCAGCATCTCGCTGAAATCGCGGCAGACCCGCACACAGGCTTCAATTGTTTCTGAGCTGATCTTTCCTGAACTGAATGTATCACGGCCCAGATTCACGCTTTGTTCCAGAAACTCCAGTGTACGGGCCGGATTGCCGGAATCGATTTCGGCAATCATCATTCGGGCGGCTGTGGCTCCGATGTCAATGACAGCCCGAATGGCCGGTGGAGTGCTCTTTTTCTGATGTGTTTTTGTTTCGGGTTTCATACAACAACCTAACATATCGCACAGACAGATATCCGGTTAGCAACTTTATATTAGATGTATGTTAGCATTCAGTTTTGTTTGCCAAAGAAAACTTATTGATTTTCCCACCGGAAAAGGCGGGATCCTGCAACTTGACCGTGAGAATGAGCAAAGACTTCCGCCGATCGATTTTTAAATTCAATGAGGATGACTTTTATTTCCGGTGAAGAAGAGCGGGAAGGCGATATCGCTGAAGCAGCAGGGAACCCAGACGGCAATGAAGAGAAAGAGAATCAGGAAAATGCCCTGAACGAGGCTGAAACCGCCGTCGTGGGAGCGCAGGACGTGAAAGAGCGAGGCCATGGTGCTGAGCAGCACATGCCCGGCATGCGGAAAATAGGTTTTGCTGGAAAAAAAAGCCGCGCCGATGCCGAGCAGTGCCGCCAGATTGATGATGGCCGGCATTTCAGTGATGCCCAAATGAACCTGCACGTGTTCCATGCCGAGAATCAGTTCCGCCCAGTACGGCACAATACAGTCGCTGACGGTGGCGATGCCGATGGACCCGAAATAGCCGACGAGCACCACGCCCAGCAGGCCGGACACGGAATGCTTTTCTTTGGAGCGGTAGTTGCGATACATCGCGGCGGTTACCATCGCGCTGAGCACGACGTGCAGTGGATGGGAAAATTCAAACAGGTTTTCCGCCCGCTCGGTGGACAGCACATCTGGAAACCAGTGGCGGACTGCCATCATGATCACAACACTGGCCGCCGCGCCCAGCAGGGTGAACGGTCCGTGATGGCGGAGTTCTCTGAGCAGTTCAGATCTCATTGCCGCACCGGCACCGTTCCTCCGGTCTGCATGCTTCGAAAAACCGCTTCCGTGAATTCCATGTATTTTACTCCGTCCTCAAAAGAGGTCCGGGTAACCGCCGCGGTGCCACGAATGGCGGCAATAAATTCCTCTTCCACGTGCCAGCCGCCTTCTTCTTCCGGCGGAATTTCAACCGGAGAAAAGCCGGTGGAACTGCGGCTGTATATGCTGAGGGCTTCTCCGCGGATCCTCAGCGTTGCTTCACTTCCGTACAGCAGGGCCTCATTCCGGGCGCAGCCCCCGGTGACGGAAGACATCAGCAGTATGGCCTGCGCGCCGCAGTTCATGTCCGCAATAACGCTCAGGTGATCGGGAATCCGAACCTTTTTCTGAGTGCCTGTTTCGGGGTCAAGCCGGTGCGTGACGGCGACTTTTCCTTTTGCAATAACTTCCGAGGCTTCCCCCACCCAGCGCATCAGGGCCTCATACCATATTCCCAGCAGAAGAACATTCATTCCGCTGCGATCGGCATCCTGCCGCCAACTGAGTGGGGCATCCCGGTCCAGAAAGGTGCCGGGTGAGGAGAACAGCTCAATGGCCAGCAGGTCGCCTAAACGACCTTCCTTCAATAGACGGATGACCGTTTGGTCCACTTTGAGAGTGATGGGTGACGGGACAATTTGTGCAACCTGTTCCGGATGCTGTTCGGCCGCAGCCAGCATGCGGCGTGCTTCGTCGGCATTCATGGCCATGCGGGCTTCGCACAGGACGTGCTTCCCGGCCTCCAGTGCGGCCAGGGTGACCGGGCAGTGCATGCAGGGCCAGGTTCCGATGACTATGGCGTCCGTATCCGGCGCGGCCACAAGTTCCTCCCAGGAATCATACACGGTCCCGATTGAAAACGTTTCGGCGACACGCTCCGCGGAACTCCGGCTGCGGTTGGCGACACTGACGATTTCAACGCCATCGATTCGTTGCAGTCCGGGAATATGCATCTTGCGAGTATTGGCGCCGGCGCCGACAATTCCAATGCGGACAGGTTGTTTCATAAGGCCCTCCGGTTATTGTTTTTCGATGACAGCCGCGCCGAAGGTGAAACCACCGCCGAACGCGGTGAGGCCGACTAATGCATCTTTATCCATTAGCGGCATCAGTTCCGCCAGTGCAAACGGAATCGTGTTTGATGATGTATTGGCGTATTTGCGGATATGGTTGAACATTTTTTCCGGCGGGCAGTGAATCGATTTCCGGATGGCTTCGATGATTCGTTCGTTGGCCTGATGAGGCACAATTTTATCGAGCTGTTCTATGGATATCCCGCGGGTTTCACAGGCTTCGGCAAGCATATCGATCATTTTGCGTACGGCCAGTTTGAATACGGTGAGACCTTCCATTTCGATTTTTTCCGTTCCGCCCATAGTGGGGACATAGAGCACTTTTTTGTCTACGCCGGTGGCGGAGAGAACGGGCCGATTGATGAGTGCGTTAACCCTGCCGCCGCGCGACTCGCAGGAAAGCAGTGATGCGGTTGCGGCATCACCGAAGAGAACACTGGTTTTCGGGTCGTTGAGATTGATCATCGGAGAAAGAGTTTCGGCCGTGATGACAACCACCTTTTTCGACGGGTCGTCGCGCAGGATATCCACAGCATTCTGCAGCGCGTACATGTAGCCGGAGCAGGCGGCATTGACGTCGTGGGCCTGCATCAGGATTCCGCCCTTGGCCGGGCTGAGTTCTTTGAGGACGCAGCAGGCGAGGGACGGGGTCATTTCCAGCGGTGTGCCGGTGGAACAGATCAATGCATCAATGTCGGAAATAAGAAGTTTTTCTTTTTCGAGCAGATCACGGGTGGCCTTGACAGCAAGGGTGAGCACGGTTTCGCCTTCACCGATCCAGTAACGGGTTTCAATGCCGGTACGTCTGCGGATGGCTTCAGAATCCCATTCATCGCCCGGCTTGACCAGTTCGTCGTTGGTTATTCTGCGCGATCCAAGCACCGTGCTGATCGAGGAGAGCAGCACCGGTTTCTTTTCCGCGGAAACGGCGTTCCTGTTTACCGGAGCGGCAGTAACCCGTCTTTCGAGAATCGGGGTGCCGGGATTTTCTTTCGTAACCGGTTTTTTTATCAGATCGGTTTCTTCGGTGGCGATTCGTACCAGCGGCGTACCGACATCGACCGAGTCGCCTTCGGTCAGAAAGAGTTCTTCAATGATTCCGCTGACCGGTGTGGAGATTTCCATCGTTGCTTTGTCGGCTTCAACGGAAGCCAGCAATTCGCCCGCCTGGACAGGCTGCCCGGTTTTGACGTGCAGTTCAACCACGGTTACCGTTTTGTCGGACGGGCTGGAACCGATGGCGTTGACGGTGACAAACCCTTCCGCTTCTTCGACCGGTTTCTGCCAGGTCAGCGAATAGTTAAGCAGTTCTGCCGCTTTTTCAAGGATCGTGCGAAAAGAGGGCAGCACCTGAATCTGTGTTTCAAAGAGGTAAGGAACATAGGTATCGTATCGTGTGACGCGTGCCATTTTTACAGGAGCCTCTGCCTTTTCTGCGACTGTTGCAAGGATTTCGCCGCCGAGCCCGCAGGTATGGTTGTCTTCATGAACGACCAGCAGTTTTCCGGTTTTTTCAGCGGATGCGAGGACGGTGTCCTGGTCCCATGGTGAAAGCGAACGCAGATCGATCACTTCCACGGATGAACCCGCTTCTTGAAGTGCATCCGCGGTCTTTTCGCAAAGCGGCAGGGTACTGCCCCAGCTGACAATCGTCAGATCACGGCCTGGTCGGGTGATACGGGCCCTCCCGATCGGGACAAACTGTGTCGCCGCGTCTGCGGCCGCGGCGAGAGAGCGATCGTTGATCAGATTTTTCGGGAAGAGAAATACCGTCGGGCGACCTGAGTCGAAGGCGGCATTGAGCAGTCCGGCCGCATCGGCGGCGGTTGAAGGCATAAAGACATCGAGGCCGGGGATGTGTGCGAAGGTGGCATCGAAAGTCTGAGCGTGGTACGGTCCGAGGCCGGGGCGGTAGGCGCCGCAGATGGCCATCAGAATAACCGGGCATTCCCACTGTCCGTTGCTGCGCCACCATATGGCACCGAGTTCGGAGGCGATCTGGTTGAAGGCCGGCAGCATAAAATCCACGAATTGAATGCAGGCGACCGGCTTTTTGCCGGTGAACGATTGTCCGATGGCCGCGCCGACGATGGTGGACTCACTGAGCGGAGAATTGATCACCTGCGCGGGAAAATCCGTGCTGAGTCCGCGCGTCAGGCCGAATACATCGCCTTTCGGATCCTCAATATCTTCGCCATAGAGATAAATATCTTTGTCGCTTTCAAGGCGGGCGCGGAAGACAGCGCGCAACGCTTCGATCATGGTGAGGGCGTCCCCGTCGGCCCGCTGTTCGCTTTCTGCGGCGGTCATCTTTTCCGGCAGCGGTTTTTTTGCTGAAAACTCAACTCCGGCATTGGGTACTTTGCGCGCGGCGGAGAAGGCTTCGTCGATTTCACGGTTTATCTCGTGTTCGATTTTTTTGAGCTGTTCTTCCGCAATTCCGGCATCGAGCAGTTTCTTCGCCAGAATTCGAACCGGGTCCGCTTTTTCATTGACTGCGCGGATTTCCTCCGCAGAACGATAGACGGTTTGGTCATCGGAATTGGTATGGCTGGCCAGCCGTTCGACCTTCATCACCACGATCTGCGGGCCGCGGGTTTCCCGGATATTGGAAACGGCTTCGCCGAAAATGCGATGGGTTGCGACAGCGTCAGTGCCGTCAACGCGCAAAATCGGCAGGCCGTAGAATTCGTCGGCATCACCGTCCGGCAACGAAAAGAAAGTACGGCCTTTAGACAGGGTGGAAAGGGCGTAGCGATTATCCTGGACCACAAAGAGCACCGGGAGTTGTGAGCGGACGGCTTCGGCCACCGCTTCGAAGAATTCGCCTTCCTGTGTGCCGCCGTCGCCGATGCCGCAGTATACGACCGGCCTGGATGCATCCTGCTTCACCGCCTGGGCAACCCCGACCGCCTGGACGGTGCTGGTTCCGACGCCGGTGGGGGCGCTGAGCAGTTTCAATTTGCGATCGCAGGCGAAGCAGGGCATGCGGCGACCGTCGGACGAGGAACCGGTCTTGCCGAGCAGATCGAGCAGCAGATCTTTCTGGGTAACGCCGCGGGCAAGCATCAGGGCGCGATCACGATAATGGCAGTGAAGCCAGTCGTGTTCGGTTAAATGCGGCGCAAGAGCCGCTATCGCCTCGTGGCCGGCGGTAGAAACGTAGAAAAAGGCCTCACCTCGCTGGGCGGCATCTGCCTGAACAGCGTCTGCTTTGCGTGACGAAAGCATGCTGCGGTAAATATTGAGAAAGAGTTTTGTATCAAGTTTCTGCATGTGTATCGCTTTTCTTAAAGTGAAAGGACATATTAGGAGGCCGTTTGGATCAGGTCGAATAAATTTTCCAATCAATGGACATTTTGCGACAGTTTTGTCCAGTCCTTGGAAAGGAAAGAATGATGGACAGAAAAAAACAGTTTTTGCCGATGACGCGTACGGAAATGGATGCATACGGCTGGGATGAACTGGATGTGCTGGTGATTACCGGCGATGCCTACGTCGACCATCCGGCATTCGGTGCGGCGGTGATCGGCCGTGTGCTGGAGGCTGACAGCTGGCGGGTCGGTATTATCGCCCAGCCGGACTGGACGAATCCCGAATCGCTGACTGCGCTGGGCCGACCGCGTCTTTTCTGCGGGATTACGGCCGGCAATCTTGATTCGATGCTTTCACATTATACGGCGGCCCGGCGCAAACGCAAAGAGGATGCCTACACCCCGGGAGGTGTGATTGGAAAGCGTCCCAATATGGCGACCGTAGTCTATACTCAGCTGGTCAAAAAAGTTTTTCCCGGCATTCCCACGGTCCTCGGCGGGCTGGAAGCCAGTCTGCGACGTATAGCGCATTACGACTACTGGCAGGATAAGCTGCGACCCTCCATTCTGCAGGATTCAAAGGCCGATATTCTGGTCTACGGCATGGGTGAACGGGCGATCCGTGAGATCGCCCGACGGGTGGCGGCGAATAAAGAGCTTGAAGAAATCCCCGGTACGGCACGGCTGCTTGGCGGGAGGGAATCGTCGGAACGTGATTTTTCTAACTGTCTTAAATTGCCGTCACTTGAAGAGTGCCGGGCAGATAAAAAGGCTGTACTGGAGCTGACCCGGCTGACGGAACGTGAACAGAATCCGTTCGGCGGTAGGCCGCTGGTGCAGCTGCATGGAGCGCGGGCACTGCTGGTCGAACCGCCGGCGAAACCGCTGACGACGGCAGAGATGGACCGCGTCTATGAGCTGCCGTACATGCGTCTGCCGCATCCTGCTTATAAAGAGCCGGTGCCGGCGTTTACGATGATTCAGGCCTCGGTGACTGTGGTGCGGGGATGCTGCGGCGGCTGCGCGTTTTGCGGGCTGGGGCTGCATCAGGGGCGGTTTCTTTCCAGCCGGTCTGAAAATTCAGTCGTGCGTGAAGTGCAGTCGCTGACCGAAATGCCCTCCTTTAAGGGGACGATTACCGATCTCGGCGGGCCGACAGCCAATCTGTACGGTTGTACAAACGGGGTTTGCAAGGCGTGTAAAACCTGCCGCCGCGCCAGTTGTCTGATCCCGGCGGTCTGTCCGAATCTTAAACTGGACGCGGACTCGGCGATTCGGCTGATGAGACGAGTTCGTGAACTCGAAAAAGTGAAACATGTCTTCATTCAGTCCGGCATCCGGATGGACGTGGCGCTGCGCAATCCGAACTATATTCGTGAACTGGCAAAACACCATGTTTCGGGCCATCTGAAGGTGGCCCCGGAGCATATGCACCCGAATGTACTCAGAAAAATGCGTAAACCGGGACCGGAAACGTTTTGTGAATTTCAGAAGATATTTGAAGCTGAAAGCCGTACCGCAGGTAAAAAACAGTATCTGGTGCCGTATTTTATCTCCAACTATCCCGGGTCAACAGAAGCGGAAATGAAGGCGGTCGAACGGTTTGTGCGCGAAGAGGAGTGGAAGCTGCAGCAGGTACAGGACTTTATTCCGCTGCCGATGACTCCCGCAGCGGCAGTGTATTATACCGGCCTGGATTATGAGACCGGCGAACCGGTTCCTGTGACCCGCGGGCTGGCTGAACGCCGGACGCAAATGAAACAGCTGCGTCCGCATTCCGCTTTAAAAGGTCGCCGGTCGAAACGTTAACGCTTTTATATTCAGATTAAATAGGATAGAAAAGGATGTTTTTTTTAAAGGATATTTCATGCTGAAAGACAATATCAATATGATCTGCGATATCGCAGAGTTGTCATCGCTGTTCGAAAAAAGCAGCAGTCTGGATGATTTTCTGCAGGCGGCGGTGAGCGTGGTGGCGTATCATATGCAGTCTGCGGTCTGTTCAATTTATATTTATGACGAGAAAACCCGCATGCTGACCTTGCGTGCTACACAGGGATTGAGTCCGGATGCCGTCGGTAAAGTGACGCTTCAACTCGGTCAGGGATTGTCAGGGCTTGCCCTTAAAGAATTACGGGCGATTCGCGAGGGCCGTGGAGAACTCAGTCCGAAATTTCATCCTGTTGAGGGGATTGACGAAGAGAAATATCAGGCATTTCTGGCTGTACCCATTCGCCGCGGTCTGACGCGTGTCGGGGTGCTGACCGTACAGGACGGTCAGCCGGATTATTTTGATGAAAAAGATGAACAGACGCTCAAGGCCATTGCGGCACAGCTTGCCACAGTGATTGAAAATGCCACCCTCCTGCAGGCGCTGCATCGTCGTGAAAACGTGACGGAAGCCAAAAATACGCCGAAGCTGATCCGGGGACGTCCTGCCAGCGGCGGCATCGGACAGGGGAAGGCGACTTTTATTATTTCAGGACGCGGGGGATCTTTTCAGCTTCCTGATGGCGTTTCGAAAAACCTGACTTCCGAAGATTTTGAACGTGCTGTGAAGCAGACAGAGCAGCAACTCAAAGATCTGCAGCGCAAAGCGGATGAAGAACTCTCCGATGTGGCACAGTTGATTTTCAGTGCACATCTGCTGATTCTGGCGGACGATGAATTCTCCGGTGAAATCCGGCGAAAGATCGGGACCGGCATTTCGCCGGATGAAGCCGTGGTGGAGCTCGTGAATCATTATATCGCAATTTTTTCGGCGAGTTCCAACCCGCGGCTGCAGGAAAAGGTGCATGACCTGAAAGACCTCGGCCACCGGTTGCTTGAAAATCTGATCGGCGGAGACCGTGTTCGCGGGGATTACAGCGGGCGAATCATTATTGCCGATACGCTGCTGCCGTCGGATATTCTAAAACTGGCAACGGAGAAGGCGGAAGGGTTCATCGTGCAGGGCGGGGTGACGTCTCATAATGCAATTATTTGTCGATCCCTCCAGAAGCCGATGGTCATGATCGACCCGCCGCAGATGGAGCTGTTCAGTGAGTCGTGCGACATACTGATGGATGGGAATCAGGGGCTGATTCATATCCAGCCGTCAAATGACATTCTTAAACAGTATGAGGAACACCGCCGCACGCTGAAGGAACTGGAGCGCACTGCGCCCGTCAAAGGGGAGACTTGCACCGCTGACGGGACACATATTCAGATGTTTGCAAATATTAATCTGTTGAGTGACCTGAAGCTGGCTTCCGCCGTCCGCGTTGAAGGTGTAGGTCTCTACCGCAGTGAATTTCCGTTTATCATTCGCAATGCGTTTCCTTCCGAAGAGGAGCAGTATCTGGTTTACAGCCGACTTGTCGAGTCGATGCAGGGGCGGGAAGTCACCTTCCGCACACTGGATATCGGCGGGGACAAAGTGCTTTCTTACCAGCAGGCCGAGGAGGCCAATCCGTTTTTGGGATTACGGGCCATCCGCTTCTCACTGATGCACAAAGACATTTTTTCTGAACAGCTGCGCGCTATGCTGCGGGCCGGAGTAGGTGGGAATACACGTATTATGTTCCCGCTGATTGCGTCGTTAGATGATTTTCTGGAAGCGCGGGAGGTGGCCCTGGAATGCATGCGTCAACTCGATCAGCAGCATGTCCCGTACAATCGAAGCACAAAGATCGGAATTATGGTTGAACTTCCTTCGGCGGTTACTCTGATTGAAGACCTCGCGCATGAAGTGGACTTTATGTCGATCGGCACCAATGATCTGATTCAGTACATGCTGGCGGTTGACCGGACGAATGACCAGGTTTCCAAGCTCTATCTTTCGCACCACCCGGCCATTCTGCGTGCGATCGAGCACGTGATTTCCGTAGCGCACAGCCACCACAAGGATGTTTCGATCTGCGGGGACATTGCCATGGATCCGCGCATGATCCCGTTTCTGCTTGGTGCGGGCATTACCAAGCTGAGTGTTCCTCCGCGCTGTGTCTATGAAATCCAGCAGACGATTGCAAAAATCAGTATGGAAAAGGCTGTTTACACGGCTCGTCAAATGCTGGCCTGCAGCCGGATTTCTGAAATCGAAGAAATTATCGGCAGAAACAGCAGCAGTCAGAGAGATGTCGAAACAGCCGATCTTTAGTAAAAAATTATTCCGGATGTCACTTTTTTACGGTCTCTGCGCCGACAATCAGTCCGACAATTTCATCCGGATCGGTTTCTGAAACCAATCGTTCAGCGACTTTTCGGCCGCGGCGCATGACGATGATCCTGTCGGCAACTTCAAAGATATCATACATCTGATGGCTGATAATGATAATCCCGATTCCCTGGGATTTCAGGGAGTTAACCAGATTGAGCACTTTTTTCTGTTCAGCAATACCTAAGGCCGCAGTCGGTTCGTCCATAATCAGAACTTTGGCATCCCAGTATATGGAACGGGAAATGGCCACGGCCTGTCTTTGACCGCCGGACAGGGTGCGGATGGTGCTTTTCAGAGAGGGGATATGAATATCCAGTTTATCCAGGACATGTTTCGACTCTTCAAGCATATAAGGATGGTCCAGCACATTGAAGAGTCCGAACCGTTTTTTTGTTTTTTCCCTTCCCAGAAAAATGTTCGAAGACACGTTCAGGTTTTCCGCGAGAGCGAGATCTTGATAAATCGTCTCAATGCCGCTGGCCAAAGCCCCCATAGGGTTTTCGAACTTCATGGGGTTCCCTTCGAGGAGAATTGATCCTTCATCGGGCCTGTGGACACCGGAAATCATTTTGATGAGTGTTGATTTCCCCGCGCCATTGTCCCCCAGTACGGCGACGACTTCTCCGGCGTTAACTCCCATACTCACCTTGTCCACGGCCGTCAGGCCGCCGAACCGTTTTGTTATATCCCGGGTTTCGATGATGTATCCCATTCCGATCCTCCTACTTCTTAAAATTCGAGAAAAAACATTCGATGAGTACGGTAAAGATGAGAATGACCCCGACCAGAATATACTTGTCGAAAGTCGGGGTACCCATCATTCGGAGTCCGGTTTCCAGAACCGCGATGACGAAGCAGCCCAGAATGGTCCGCCAAACAGTTCCGGAACCCCCGAACATACTGGCTCCGCCAATGACCACCGCAGCAATGGCATCCAGAAGAAAACCCGCGCCGGCGTCTGCTTTTCCGGTGATGTATTTCATCACATAAATTATGCCTGCAAGGGAAGCAAAGAAGGATGAAAGCATGTATACGGCCACAAGGTTTTTTCGGACATTGATCCCGGCGCGTGCTGCTGCATCAATGTTGCCACCGATGGCGTAGAGATGTTGACCAAAGCGCATCCGTTTGAGAATAAATGCAAATACCGCGATAAAAAGGAAAGCGAACACCACAACGTTCGGAATGATTTCATATACCCGTACCCCCCTGGGGACATCGGGACGATGAAAAAAGGACAGCGCCTGTCCGGGGACAATATAAAGAAGATAACCGTTGCCGATACTGCCGGCCAGAATGGGAAGATTTTTTGCCGGAATTCCCTGCATCAGCAGCTCTGAAATTCCCTGAGTGATGCCAAGCATTGAAAAGGTTGCTATAAAAGGCGGAATCCGAAGTTTCGCGACAAGAACCCCGTTGACAAATCCGGGAATGAGCCCGATGACAAGGGTTATCACGATGCTTATTAAAATACAACCGATTGGCGATATTCCGAGGGATGCGAAAACAACCATCAGTTTGGAAGAGATAACCGTTGCAAAACCAAGGACATACCCAACGGAAAGATCGATGCCTCCGGTGATAATGACAAAGAGTTCCGCGGATGCCAGAAGGAATATTTCCGTGCCGTAGAAAAGAATCATTTGGACTGTATCAAAGCTGAAATACCCGCTGGCACTTATGGAGAAATAAGCGAATTCCAGGAGAAGAAAAAGAAAAACCCAGCGTTTTCCCATTTCACCTATTAAGTTCTGTTGGCATGTTTTTCCCGTTGTGTTCATATACAGTCTCCGGTTCAGAATAAATCCGGGAAAAGCTGGTCAATGGTGACTGCCACGATGAGGAGGACACCTACTGCAATGTACCGGACGAACGGTTCGACTCCGGAAATTGCCAGACCGTTTTTAAGAACTGCGAGCACGAGAACCCCGACGAAGGATCCCAGGATGCGACCTTTGCCGCCGGCCAGACTCGCACCCCCGATGACCACGGCTGCAACCGCGAACAATTCATACATCGCGCTGAACGTTGTATAATTACCGATTCCCGTCTGAAAAACGTTATAGACACCGGCAAGTCCGGCCAGAAAAGATGAAAGCATATAGATCTTTACGAGGTGACGATTGACATCGATACCGGCTCTGATTGCTGCATCCACATTATCACCGATCGCATAGGTGTGCTGGCCGAATCGGTGTCGATGAAGAATGAACCATAGAATCAGGATAACAACGGTAATAAGAATGAAAGAAAAGGGGATAAGCCGGATGAGTTCCCGTATCTGATTGTCGGCAAGGTATTCCGGTTTCTGGAAAAACGTTATCGATTTTCCCGGATGAATATAGATGAGATAACCATTGCCGAGTTCCGGCAATGCTGCCGGCAGTCCCGCAATAGGAAAAAACCCATGGCAAAGTCGGAGAGTAATCCCGTTGCATATACCCCACATTCCCATAGTGGCAATGAATGGCGGTACTTTGAACCGGGCAACAAGTGTTCCTGAAATAAAGCCCGGTATAAGGCTGATAACGAGTCCGGCAAGGCTCCCCAGGATAATAATCCATGGTACAGGAAGTGCTGTTGTGGAAAGTATTACCATGATTCTTGCCGCCAGGGCTGACGAAAGCCCCATGACAAAGCCAACAGAAAGGTCGATCCCGCCGGTGATAATGACGAAGGTTTCAGCAGCGGCCAGAAGAATGGAAGTGGAAGAAAGATGAATAATATTCTGGAAATTGGCAATCTCAAAAAAACCGGACCCGGTGAAAGCGAATACAATGACCATAAAAATCAGAAAGAAAAGGGCCCAGTTTCTGCCTACAGTTCTTCCTATTGTTGTCTGTGTAAAACCTGGTCTGGAAGACAATTCTGACGTCCTCATGATATACCTCTGAATCCGCAACGAAAACAAAGCGGCTTTTCCCGGTCATATCTAAGGAAAAGCCGCTTCATAACACTATCGATTCTTATTTATAGATATACTGCTCCATCGCAGGATCGTTAACATTTTCTTTTGTGAAGAATTCGAATCCGGGAATGATCTTTTTCGGAACGTTAACGCTCTTGTCCTTCAGGAACTTCACCGCCCACTCTACGCCTAAGGCTCCAATTTCTGCGGGTTTCTGAGCTAAGACCAGATCGACCTGTCCTTTCTTCAGAGCCCCGATAAGTTCCTGGGTCGCATCCCAGGAACAGATTTTGATCGCACCGGTAAGGCCTGCGTTGACAACTGCTTGATAGGAACCCTGGGCGCTGTATACGTTTGTGCCGAATATACCGACAATATCCTTATTCTTCTGCAGGGCTGCCAGGGTCTGTTCCTGGGCGACCTGCTGTACGTCTTGGCACCATTCAACACCGACCAGTTCCATTTCCGGGAATTCCGCGATCCCCGCCTTGAATCCCTTTACACGGTCCGCCACTGAGGAGGCATCCGGGTTGGTTGCTTCGCAGAAAACCTTCCCTTTTTCTCCAACCATTGCCGCCAGTTTTTCGGCCATCAGTTTGCCGCCGAGTTCGTTATCCGATCCGATATAAGTAAGCGGAAAGCTGT
Organism: Verrucomicrobiota bacterium; assembly: GCA_030153935.1. Taxonomy (GTDB): domain Bacteria; phylum Verrucomicrobiota; class Kiritimatiellia; order Kiritimatiellales; family Tichowtungiaceae; genus Tichowtungia. The sequence continues at coordinate 28,750 of JASKKX010000006.1, forward strand.
AGGTACTCTTTTTTGAATAGTCACCATCGCCGAGGAAGGTATCGACAGTAATGATTTCCATCCCTTTGTTATACAATTTCTTAAGCGGCGCGATGAGTGCGTCGTTCGAAGTGGGCGCAATGAGAATGGCATCGAATTTCATTCTCGCCGCCGTTGCCTCCAGAATCGGAACCTGTGCTTCAGGCCCCCATGACTTCGGATATTCAGCGACGATCACATCGACGCCGAGTTCGGCGGCCTTCGCTCTCACGCCTTTTTCCATCGTGGTGTAAAACGGATCGGCGACGCCGGGCATAAACAACAGGGTAATTTTTCCATCTGCAGATGCTTTACTCTCCCCGGAAGCAATCGGCAAGGTGCCGATACCGAGAGTGAACAGGCCCGCCAGTAGAATGACGATAGTTTTTTTCATAGTTCCGCTCCTCTTGCTGTATTCGCAGTTGCTGCTTTTAATATGTATCCCTCTGCCGCGATGAGTATAAAAATAATAATCGGGGGAGGTCAATAATCAATAAATTATAAGAATTGACCCATGCCTGTCCGGTTGACTCACCGACCTACCCCCCATAGGGGGTGGGGTTGCGGGATTTTTAGGGTGGACCACACTACATATCAAGCGAGTGCGTTAATCGGATCGGCGCAAATTGACCCGGGAAAAGCGGATACATCCTGAATTCTGTGTTGAGTTCCGGTGGTGCTTCCCGGGGGTTCAGAATCCGCTTTTTTCTTAGTCTTCTTTACGCCCCCATTTTTTGCCTTTTTCCCACCGGGTGTTTTTTCTATTCTACCGGGCTTGTGACTTAAATCGTACTTAATCCGGGAGGTAACTCAAATGGCCGAAAAAACAATGGAATTTAAAACCGAGCTTTCACAGCTGCTGCACCTGATCACCCACTCGCTTTATTCCCACCGCGAGGTGTTTCTTCGCGAGCTGATCAGCAACGCCTGCGATGCGATCGATAAGATCCGTTTTGAGGCACTGACAAAGACAGAGCTGCTCGATGGCGACAGCGACTGGAAAATTTTGATTGATATCGATAAGGAGGCGAAAACGCTGACGATCTCCGATAATGGAATTGGAATGGACGAAGAATCGCTGGTTCATAATCTGGGGACTATCGCGCATTCCGGAACCAAGGCTTTTCTGTCCCGGCTGAAAGATGAAGGCCTGAAAGACAACCCGGAACTGATCGGACAGTTCGGAGTCGGCTTCTATTCCGCGTTTATGGTGGCTGACCGTGTGACGGTGGATTCCCGTATGCATGGCGCGTCGGCTGTTCAATGGACATCGGACGGAACCGGATCGTTTACAATTACTGAAGGCCGCCGCGAGTCGCGCGGGACAACCGTAACGCTGCATCTCAAAGAGGATGCGTCCGAATATCTCGAAGAATATACAATTCGCTCCATTGTCAAAAAATTCTCCGATTTTGTAGAGCACCCGGTTGTACTGCTCACCACCGAAAAGGACGAGGAGAAGGGGACTGAAGAAAAGAAAGAAGAACAGCTCAATACCCGGAAAGCAATCTGGCTGCGTGCCAAGAGTGAGATTACCTCAGACGAGTACAACGAATTTTACAAACATATCTCGCACGACTTCAACAATCCGTCCGAAGTGATCCATTATAATGCCGAAGGGGCTATCGAATTCAAAGCGCTGCTTTTTATTCCGGAAAAGAAGCCGTTCGACATGATAATGAACAATGACCCCAAAGCGCATCTGAATCTTTACGTTCAGCGGGTATTCATCAGCAATGAATTCGAAAATCTGCTTCCGGCCTATCTGCGCTTTGTCAAAGGCGTCGTGGATGCCGCTGATCTTCCGCTGAACGTTTCGCGCGAAATTCTGCAGGAGAATCCGCAGCTTGATAAAATCCGCAGAAACCTGGTCTCGCGGATTCTGAAAACCCTCAGTGAGATGAAGACAAAGAATTACGACAAGTATCTGAAGTTTTATGCCGAATTCGGCCCGATGCTGAAAGAAGGTCTCCAGAGTGATTTCGAAAACAGCGAAAAAATTGCCGACCTGCTTCTTTTTGAAACCACGGCAACAAAACCCGGCGAAATGCGATCACTCGCCGATTATGTCGAGAGTATGAAGGACGGGCAGGAGGAGATTATCTATCTCGCGGCGGAACACCGGGGCATCGCTGAAAACTCACCGTTCCTCGAAGGCTTCAAGGCGGCGGGAAAAGAAGTGCTCTTCATGCTCGATCCGATCGATGAATTCGTGATTCCGCGGATCGGGGAATACAAAGGCAAAAAATTCAAGGCGGCCAATAAAGGAGATGTCGGCGACGAAGAAACCCTGAAGGACGAACAGAAAAAGTTTGAAGGGTTTCTGGGATTCATTAAAGAAAAACTGAGCGGTGTGAAAGAAGTCCGCCTTTCCACCCGTCTGAAGGAAAGTCCGGCCTGCCTGGTCGGCGATGAATACAGCATGAGTCCGCACATTGAGGCGATGATGCGTCGCATGGGTCAGCCGGTTCCGGAGCAGGAACGGGTGCTGGAACTCAATCCGTCGCATCCGGTGGTGGAAGCAGTTCAGTCCATGTACGAAGCCGATAAAAACGATCCGAAACTCAGTGAAAGTATTGAGCTGCTGCGCGATCTGGCGCATGTGGCGGAAGGGTCCAAAGTGGAAAACCCCGCCGCATTTTCCTCCCGTATCGCCGCGCTTATGGCGCGGGATCTCGGCACGAAATAATTCGGAAAATTTCCAGCCCCGGACCCGGCGCGTTCTGATTTCGCCGGGTTACAGGGTTTGTGTGAAGTCCACTGCCGCTACCTCTGCGCTGGATCGTCCACCAGACCGGACTGCTGTCCAGCATCGAGAAAAGACTGCGCGGGAGTAACGCCGGTCCGGAACTACGCGCCGCTGGGACGCAGGAACCGGCTGTTCATCGGCAATAAAGAAGCGGGCTGGCGCGACCAGACACTGATAAGTTGACCGCTTCGCGTTCAGCCTATCTTCCCGCGATGCAGGCCATTGGGCTGAGGCGGAGCGCCAACCGCTCCACCTTCCAGCCAATAGAGCCGCCTTTTGGATCGGATTATGCGCACAGGTGCGCTATATTTTCATGGCAGGCAGCGTTTATCGCCGGGCGATAGGTTCTTTTTCCAAATGAGTTCGGTAGTACTTTTCTACCCCAGATTGACCAGCCCGTCGTAGAGCGGGGAATGAATGATTCTAAATCCGCTATCCGGCGAATAACTTTTCGCAGAGCGAATTTTGAGCAATCCGGGACAGTCTGAGTGGAAAGATATCCTCCTCGTTTATGTGCCCGCATACAATCTTATCTGAAACGACCCTCTGCGCTTTCCGTGAGTTCGGTGCTGACCGATGTTCAACTTCAATGATTCCGAACCGACGAGCCTTCGCCTCAGAAAATAGTCACCCGACCGGATCAAAAGCAGCATTTCTTTTAGAGATCATCTTTAAGTACACCTTCTTCGACCGCTTTCAGAATAGACTGCTCGGCATACTTCCAGAGAGTTTCCGATCCTTCGGCAATCTTCTTTGTTCGGCCGACTACCTGTTTCTTTGTAATCCCATGTTCTTTCCACGATCGTCCGGATGTGTTGAAATTATGGATCAGGGGCATGAGCCGGTCAACCGAGTTGGCAAACTTTGATTCAGGCGTTTCTGCGGCTTCAAATTCCCGCCAGAGGTTTATTAACCTCTCCGCCTGTTCTTTCGGCAGAATATTAAAAATCCGATCTGCAGCCTGCTTTTCGCGCCGATCTTTATCCATGTAACCGGTCTCATCATAACAGTAGGTGTCCCCCGCATCGATTTCAATGATGTCATGAACCAGAAGCATTTCGATGACACGATGTGAATTGACTTCGGTATTGGAATATTCGGATAGAAGCATGGCCATTAAAGCGATATGCCAGCTGTGTTCCGCTGAGTTTTCTTTCCGGGTCTGAGACAGAAGATAAGACCGCCTGTATACCTCCTTGAGCTTATCAATTTCTTTAATAAATTCAATCTGCTGATCCAGTCGATTCATCGTTTACGGGCCTTTCGAATGAAATAAAGTGCGAGCGGGCATGATCCGACAAATAGAATGCGCACGCCTTGAATATCGGTAGGTTCCATTGTCCTTTTCTCATTTGGAGATTATCAGTGAACAAACTGTCATTTTTCTCAGAATCAAAACCCGCCCTGTTACTGTCAAATGGAAACCGCACTGCCGGTCAAAACGTCCTTTTTCTCAAACAGGGAGGAATCAGTCTGATTTTTCCGTTTCCAGCGTCTGGAAAACCAGTTCTCCGTTTTCCAGCCCGGCGCGAACGGTGGAGCCATCAGAGATTTCTCCGCTGATCAGGCTGCGGGCGAGCCGCGTTTCGAAATGACGCTGAATGTAACGTTTGAGCGGACGCGCGCCGTAAACCGGATCAAATCCTTCTTCAACAATGTGCGCTTTGACGTCATCACTGACCTCGAGATGAATGTCACGGGCTGCGAGCCGATTGCGCAGGTCGTTGAGCAGCAGTTCGACGATTTTTCCGATTTCGCTTTCGGTGAGTGGCTTGAACAGCACGGTATCGTCGAGCCGGTTTAAAAACTCCGGCCGGAAATTTTCCTTGAGCATCGCCATGACCTGATCGCGGGTCTCTTCTGTAATGCGGCCCTGGATGCCGATGGCGTCGAGCAGCAACGTCGAGCCGATGTTGCTGGTCATGATCACAATAGTGTTTTTGAAGCTGACGGTGTGACCCTGCGAATCGGTCAGTCGCCCATCGTCGAAAATCTGCAGGAGGATATTGAAGACATCCGGGTGCGCCTTTTCGATTTCATCGAGCAGAACGACGGAATAGGGCTTGCGCCGCACCGCTTCGGTCAGCTGCCCGCCTTCTTCATAACCGACATAGCCGGGCGGTGCGCCGACGAGACGCGAGACGGTATGTTTTTCCATATATTCGCTCATGTCGATGCGCACCATGTGTTCTTCACTGTCGAAAAGTTCATAGGCCAATGTACGGGCAAGTTCAGTTTTACCAACGCCGGTCGGACCGAGGAAGAGAAAGGTCCCGATCGGTCGATTGGGGTTGTTGATTCCGGCGCGGGCGCGCAGCACGGCGTCGGCAACCACCTGTACGGCTTCGTCCTGCCCGATGACGCGCTGATGCAGTTTGTCGGCGAGCTTGAGCAGCTTTTCGCGTTCCCCTTCGAGCAGCTTGGTGAGTGGAATACCTGTCCAGCGGGAGATCACTTCGGCGATTTCCTCTTCGGTGACTTCTTCACGAAGCAGACTGGGGGTCCCGTCCTGTGCGTGCAGTTTTTCTTCCAGATCCTGCAGCTGTTTTTCGAGCTGCGGGATGATGCCGTGGCGCAGTTTGGCGACCCGCTCCAGATCGTAGGCGCGTTCGGCTTCGATGCTTTCACGGCGGGAGAGATCAAGCGCTTCGCGCAGTTCGCGTACTTTCTGAATGCCGCCTTTTTCGTTTTCCCACTGCGTGCGCAGAGCCTGTGCTTCGGCTTTCAGGTCGGCCAGTTCTTTCTGAAGTATTTCGAGCCGTTCCTGACTGGCTTTATCCTTTTCTTTTTTGAGCGCGGTCTCCTCAATCTCCAGCCGCATGACCTTGCGGGTGATTTCGTCGAGTTCGGCCGGCATGGAATCGATTTCGGTGCGGATCGAAGCACAGGCCTCGTCCATCAGGTCGATGGCTTTATCCGGAAGAAAGCGTTCGGTGATATAGCGGTCGGAAAGAACGGCGGCAGAAACGAGCGCGGTATCTTTGATATGCACCCCGTGATGCACTTCGAACCGTTCGCGCAGTCCGCGCAGGATGGAAATGGTGTCTTCAACACTGGGCATATCGACGAGGACCGGCTGGAAGCGGCGTTCGAGCGCGGCGTCTTTTTCGATGTATCTGCGGTGTTCGTCGAGTGTGGTCGCGCCGATACAGTGCAGCTCGCCGCGTGCGAGCATCGGCTTGAGCATGTTGCCTGCGTCGGTTGAGCCTTCGGTGCGGCCCGCTCCGACGATATTGTGCAGCTCGTCGATGAAAAGAATAATGCGCCCCTCGGCTGTTTTGATTTCGTTCAGAACCGCTTTGAGGCGTTCTTCAAATTCACCGCGGTATTTCGCGCCGGCCATCAGCGAGGTCATATCGAGCGCAAAGATGGTTTTGTCCTTGAGACCTTCGGGAACATCGCCGCGCACAATGCGGTGGGCGAGACCTTCAACAATCGCGGTTTTGCCAACGCCCGGCTCGCCGATCAGCACCGGATTATTTTTTGTTTTGCGCGAAAGTATGCGGATGATCGAGCGGATTTCGGTATCGCGGCCGATGACCGGATCGAGCTTTCCGGAACGGGCCAGCTCGACCAGGTCCAGTCCGTACTTTTTGAGCGCCTCGTAGGAGCCTTCCGGATTATCCGAAGTGACGCGCTGGTTGCCGCGCACGGTTTTGAGCGCCTCGAGAATGCCATTGCGGGTGATCCCCAGTTCGTCCAGAATTCTCCCGGCGGCTGTTTTGGTTTTTTCGTCGGCAAAGCCGAGCAGCAGGTGCTCAACGGAGAGAAATTCGTCTCCGAGTTTCTGCATCTCCTTCTGCGCTTTGACGAGCAGGTTGTCGAGCCGCTGGGTAACGTAAATTTTGCCGGTTTCTGTTCCGGGTCCGGAGACGGCCGGCAATTTTTTGAGTTCCTGTTCCATTCGCGCAATGGCGGTGGGCACGGAGACTTCCATCCGTTCCAAAAGCTGCGGAGCAAGGCCGCCGTCCTGCCGGAGCAGGGCAAGCAGCAGGTGCTCGCCATCGATCTGCTGGTGGCCGTACTCAGCGGCTAAAGCCTGAGCGGACTGAAACGCTTCGCGGACCTTCTGTGTCATTTTATTAAAATCCATTGTTTGAAACTCCTTTCATTAATAATGTATTAACCAAAGCTTCAAGCATAGAGCGTACCAATCGGATTGTTTATTTTATAACTATTTATTTATAAGCAAATTATGATTTATGCTGCGGAAAGGTTCGCAAAATATTTGTGCCATTATGTCCCGACTGTGCGATAAAAAAAATTCGAGGAATCTGAAACTCGGATTTTTCGCGGATTTGGATGAGCTGAGGGTGACAATATGACTCATTTAAGTTGGTCAAAAGCGCGGAATATAACATTTTGTCCCAGAAAATATTTCGCTGTTCATGTTTTGTAACCATTTTTTTATTAACGTCTTACATTTGTATTCCCCAAGTTGGAACGATATATGCTTTCTATGTACAGCGAACAACGCTGAGCGTGTGAAGAGCCGTTCAGCAGAAGAAGTCAGAACCCGAATAAAAGGAGGAAACAAGTATGACAACATGGCCGATCTATAAACGGACAAGATTGGACCCGCTTTCAGGTTTCGAAAACCTGCAGCGGGAAATGAACCGTCTCTTTGACGGATATACCGGCAGCAGCGCCGGATTCCCGCTGGTGAACGTCTGGGCCAATGAAAATGAAGCCGTGGTGACCGCGGAAATCCCCGGTGTCGATCCTAAAGATATTGAAATCAATGTATTGAAAAACCTGCTGACGATTCAGGGGGAACGCAAAGCGGATGACCCCGGCGAAGATGCTGTCTGCCACCGGAATGAACGGGTGACCGGCCGGTTTTCACGGACGGTGCGCCTGCCGTTTGGTGTGGAAAACGACAAAGTGAAAGCGAAATATGAAAAGGGTGTCCTGAAAGTGACGCTGCCGCGCGCCGAAGCCACAAAGCCGAAAAAGGTTCAGATCAGTACAGACTAAAGTAAGGAGGAACAGGTATGAATAAAAATGAAGCTGTAAAACGGAATCCAACTGAAACGGCGGAGCCGGTTGAAAATCGACCGGTGTTCGTGCCGGATACCGATATCTATGAAAAAGAAAATTCCATTCTGGTCCGCTGTGATATGCCCGGAGTGGACAGCTCCGGAATGGAGATCACGCTGGACGATCATGTGCTGACAATCACCGGCTCCCAGGGCCGTTATCAGCCGGAAGGTTTTGATCCGGTACTGGAAGAATACGGCACAGGCGTGTATCGCCGGTCGTTTACCATGTCGCGCGAAATTGATGAAGCCGGCATTACGGCCCGCATCCGCAACGGAGTGCTGGAGGTGGAACTGCCCAAAGCGGCAGATGCCCGACCGCGCCGGATTGCGGTGGAGGTCGCCGACTGAAAAAATATGAAGGAGGTGAGTTCAGATGGTTAAAAACCTGATTCCATGGAGAAAGAAACGGGAGGAACTGAGTGCCGCGCAGCGTGAGAGAGATCCGTTTGACCTTTTGCGTCGGCAGATGAACGAACTCTTCGACGGATTCTTTGAAGAGTTCGATAACGTCCCCGGAGTCCGTTCCCCGCTGTTCGGCACCCGCCGCGGTGAATCGGCAACACCCCGTTTTGAGGTGTCGGAAACCGAAGACGACGTGGTGGTAAAAGCGGAGCTGCCGGGCATGAATGAAAAGGATATCGATGTCATCATTGACAACGAACAGCTGACCATCCGGGGCGAGAAAAAAACCGAAAATGAAAAGAAGAAACGGAACTACACGCTGTCAGAATGCTTCTATGGACAGTTCAGCCGGTCGATTCCGCTACCGGCGGGCATCGACCGTGAAAAGGCAGAGGCTGAATTTAAACGCGGCGTGCTGACGCTGACTCTGCCGAAAACGGCGGCCGGGCGGACGAAAGCCCGGCGCATTACAGTTCAGGCCGGCTGATAAACAAACAGATTCCGGGCGGGCGGAGCACCGGTTGCACTCCGCCGTCGGTCTGCTGGAGGATCGGCTGATTCTTCCGGCAGTCGGGAAACCCGGTTCTTTTGCTGTTGCCGCCGCTGTAGAAAGGAATGCTGTTCTGTATGGCTGTACAGTATAAGGATTATTACAAAATATTGAATGTTTCTCGGAATGCGACGCCGGAGGAGATTCGAAAGGCTTATCGGAAACTGGCGCGCAAATATCATCCCGACGTCAATCGGGATGAAACGGCGGTTGCACGTTTCAAGGAGATCAGCGAAGCCTACGAAGTACTCAGCGATTCCGAAAAGCGCAGACAGTATGACCGCCTCGGCACCGGCTGGAAGGCCGGGCAGGATTTCACTCCGCCGCCCGACTGGAAAAATATGCGCTATGAATTTCATCGCGGTGATGACGGCAACCGGACCCGGCATTTCAGCTTTGAAGATCTCGGCGGCGGCTTCAGCGACTTTTTCGAAACCTTTTTCGGCGGCACACACCGCTCCGGCACCTACGGAAACTCATCGCAGTCGATGGCCATGCGCGGAGCCGACCACGAGGCGGAGATTACCATCTCACTGGAAGAGGCATTCCACGGCGCCCGTAAAACCGTTGCGCTGCAAATGGAATCGCCGGACCCCGCCGACCCGGCGGCTTCCCGTCCTCGGCAGTATCAGGTGCGCATCCCGCCGGGCACCACCGACGGCACTACGCTGCGTCTCGCCGGTCAGGGAGGCGAAGGTTATGACGGCGGCAAGTCCGGCGACCTGCTGCTGCAGGTGCGCATTGCACCTCACCCCCGCTTCCGGCTCAACGGCCACGATCTGGAGACGGATCTGCCGCTGGCCCCGTGGGAGGCGGTGCTCGGCGCGACGGTGAAACTGCCGGCACTTGACGGGCAGGCCGTCTTCCGCGTGCCTCCCGGCACGCAGAGCGGACAACGAATCCGTCTTAAAGGGAAAGGCCTGCCGAAACGCAAAGGGCAGGGCCACGGCGACCTCTATGCCGTCGTTCGTATTGCGGTGCCCGATGCCCCGACACCGAACGAAAAGCGCCTGTTTGAAGAGCTGGCCCGAATCTCAACCTTTAACCCAAGAACCTGACAGGTGACGCATGAACAGCAATTGGGACCAATTCATTCGCGAACGACAGCAGTCAGGACGCCGCCGCTTCGGCCGCTATCTGACCAGGCAACAGCTCATCGCCCTTTCGGACATTCCGCCCCGGACCGTGGAAAAACTGCTCGCTTTCGAGCTGGTGAACCGGACGTGGATTGACGGGCAGCCGATGTTCCGCACCGAGGAGCTCGACCGGATTCGAAGAATTCTTCGTCTTCACTATGACCTGGGTGTATGCTGGTCGGATGTGGACCTTGTCCTGCAGCTGATCGAACAGATTGATACGCTTCGGGAGCAGTTGCGGCACAACACGTAATTATGAAAGAAATCGGAATGGCACTACTGATCGGCGGGGCGGTCGCTGTTTTGGCCGGCCTGCTGCTGATGTTCGGCTCGCGCTTCTCGTGGCCCGGTCACCTGCCGGGCGATATTCACCTGAACGGGAAGAACTGGTCTTTTTCGTTTCCGGTGGCGACGTGCATACTGATCAGCATTGTGATAACGGTGCTGTTGAATATCATCCTGCACCTGTTCCGTCGATAGGTCATTTTACATAAATCAGCCATAAAAAAACACCGATCCGTCAAGAACCGGTGTTCGAAAAAGTGGCGGAGAGGGGGGGATTCGAACCCCCGGTACCTCTTGTAGAAGTACGGCGGTTTAGCAAACCACTGCTTTAAGCCACTCAGCCACCTCTCCGCAGGAGAGGGTTATGTATGATATTCAGCAGTAAAGGGCAAGCGGCAAAAGGTGTTATCTTGTTTTTCGCTGTTGTTCCCACCATTCGAGTTCGGTGGTATAACGCCGGGCGGTGCGGGCTGCAAATTTGAAATAGAGAAAAGCATCGAGAAAACTGCGGTGGCGCAGCATGCGCTGGGCGTTTTTCGGCGTAGTTTTCAGGAAACGCGGCTGTCCGCTCATAATTTCGGCAATGTGGTGTGTAACGGCTTTGGGAATACAGATGCGGTCAAGCTGACGGATATGCCGGTGGGTGGCTTCCTGCAATGCGTCGGCGTATGCCAATCCTTCATGCTCGGCGAGCTGTGAAGCAACCCATTCATGATATTCTCCGAAGATGAGCGCGAAAAGCAGGGAGGAGTCAACCGTTAACCCGGCGGTTCGCCAGCGGTCGATCTGTTTGAAGCTTTTTTCGAGCCAGTGGCTTTTTCTTTCTCCGTCAGGCGCTTTCAGCCAGGCGCCAAGTTCCGGAAAGAGGTGTTCGATGACATCCAGTTCGCAGCAGAGCTTGAAGACCTGCACAGCTTTGCCGCAGCTGAAAAGTTTCTGGATTTCCTCATACAATCGCGAAGAGGAGCAGCCTTCCAGTCGGGCGGCATGGCACCGGATGGCCTCGCGGGCGGAAGATTCAATCTCGAGTCCCAGAGCAGCGGCAAAACGGATGGCTCGCAGGATGCGGACGGGATCTTCGGTGAAGCGCTGGTCGGGATTGCCAATGACGCGAAGGATACGGTTATCCAGATCCTGGATGCCGTTGACATAGTCGATGATGGAAAAGTCAGCGATGTTGTAGAAGAGCGCATTAACCGTAAAGTCGCGACGCAGGGCATCTTCTTCCGGTGTTCCGAACACATTGTCGCGCAGTACGAGTCCGTCTTTGGCTAGAAATGAATTTTTTTCAGGAATTTCGTCGGCAGCGGGCATGGGCGCACGGAACGTGGAGACTTCAATGATTTCATTATGAAAATAGACGTGAACAAGCCGGAAACGGCGACCGATGAGCCGACTGTTACGGAATACTTTTTTAACTTCTTCAGGTGTTGCGTTGGTGGCGACATCGAAATCTTTCGGGGCGCGATTGAGCAAAAGGTCACGTACACCGCCGCCTGCGAGGAACGCTGTGTACCCGGCGTCTTTCAGGCCGTAGAGAACTTTGAGTGCGGCGGAGCTGATCTGTTTGCGACTGATGTTGTGGTCGGGTCGGGCTATAATTTTAGGTTCCATACGGATCAAAAATTCTTCAATGTTCTGGAAAATGTAATGGCTGCATCGAGCTGGTAAAAGATTTTTTTCCAGATCCTGGGAAAAACAGGGCAGGTTACCCGACCTGCTCCCTGATCCAGCGGATAATGACATTGACGATGTAACTGATTTCTTTTTCTGTCAGTTCGATGCCGGTTCGAATGCCGTGAAATTTCTCCAGCTTGGATCGATCACTGGTTCCTGTTGCATGCTGAGCGATGAAAACAGGATGCCCTTTGAGCGGGGTCTGCCGTCCATCGTTTTTCGGATTGGACGGAGCCAGGCGTTTGCGGACAAAATCTGCAGCATGAAGTCTGAGAATATCCAGACCGCGGGAGCGTACATATTCCTTTTCAGGGTCGCCCAATTCCAACGGCTCAATCTGCTTTGAACGGGCGAGTTTTGTTTTCAGCGTTTGCCATTGCTTGTCATCTAAATTTTGCACGTATCCAACCGCCTCCTTTGTCCGGGCCGATCAAATTCGACTCCAGCACACAGCAAAGTATAGATTCCGACTGCAATAATGACAAGGGATAAAGAAAAAAGGTTTGAATGCGTTGACTTTGTTTCAAGATATTGTTTTATTACGCGTTCCTGTGTCGCACCTGTGGTGAAACTGGCAGACACGCAAGATTCAGGTTCTTGTGCCGGCAACGGCGTGGAGGTTCGAATCCTCTCAGGTGCACCAAACTTACTTTCCGAGGCTTAATCAAAAGCAGCTCTTCAACGAGGAGGGCAGGGGGTGAAGTTTTTTTCCGCAGAAGACAATCCCACGCAACCGGCAGCTGTTGAAATTCCTGAAGCCGCTGGTTTTCCTCTGGATCATCTCCATCCTGGTATGGAACACCCCTCGGTGATTCCGTTATTCTTCGTGAACCTCCACATCCGGACGATTTCATCGCACCGGGAGCTGAGCGTTTCCCCCAACGTGCGGAACGTTTCGAAGAGGCTTTCCTGCCGCCGGGGGTCGGGTCAATGTCCGGGTAACCGATCAATCCCGGGTCGGGCTGCATGACGCGTCCCGGCGGTGCCGGGCTCTGCGTGGAGTCCGTGGGGTGAAACCCCGGCAGCAGGAAGTGGTATAAGAAGAGTTTTCGTCTTTGTGAGTGATCCATGAGCATACCGTCTTCCAATCTATGGAATGTTGCGCAATTATTTTCCAAAGATTGGAACACTAACGATTGAATTCCAGACGCCGACCGCAGGCGGAACCGGTCGCCGCGCCGTTCTGCCAGGCGATCTGTCCGGAAACGATGGTCGTATCGATGCCGGATCGGAAGGAAATGCCTTCGAACGGCGACCAGCCGCACTTATAGAGAAGATTCTTCTTGGTAACAGTCTGCGGTCGGTTGAGATCAACCAGCACCAGGTCGGCCCAGTATCCTTCGCGGATGAATCCGCGTTCTTTAATGCTGAAAATACGGGCGGGATTGTGGGCGGTTTTTTCGGCGACGGTCTCCAGCGAAAGCACGCCGTTGTGAACGTGTTCAAGAACGGCGGGCAGAGCGGACTGGATGAGCGGCATGCCGGAGGGAGCCGACCAGTAGGTCCCGGATTTTTCTTCCAGCGTGTGCGGGGCGTGATCGGTGCCGATGGTATCGATCCGGTCGGTCAGCAGTCCGCGCAGCAGCGCTTCGCGGTCGGCAGCGGTTTTGATGGAGGGGTTGCATTTGATGAGCGCGCCTTTGGTTTTGTAGGCGGAACGGTCAAAGTGCAGGTAGTGAATACAGGTTTCGGCGGTTATTTTTTTGATGCGTTCGTCGCGTTCTTCATAAAGTTCATTTTCCCGCGGGCTGCTGATGTGCACAAAACCTTCATCGAAAAGTTCCAGTTCCCGCGCGGTGCTCACATGCAGAATATGCAGCCGCGCACCGTATTTACGGGCCAGTTCAACAGCCAGTTGCGAGGAGCGGAAACAGGCTTCTTCGCTGCGGATGAAAGGATGCGCGGCAAACGGTGTTTTGTCGCCGTAATGCTCGCGGAAAATTCGCTCGTGCTTTTGGATGATCCCGGCGTCTTCGCAGTGCGCGGCGAGGTTGACGGGGCATTCACGGAAAAGTTCTTCCAGAAT
>JASKKX010000059.1 GCA_030153935.1 Verrucomicrobiota bacterium
GCCTGGAAGTTTTCTTTCAGCTGTTCCCAAAGAGCGGCAGAAACCTCCACGCCTTGCAGAAGCCGCAGACCCATCACCAGCGTTTCACGCTCTTTGGCATCCGGATCAAGCGTCTCTTCAAATTCGCAGCGCGGGCCGTTGACGCAATAGTCGTCCAGATCGGCCGCATTCGCCCGGCGGACGCCTTTCCAGTGCGAATGCGCCGCCGGACCGAGACCGATGTATTCGCCGCCGCTCCAGTAGAGCAGATTATGCTGGCATTCGAACCCGGGTTTGGCGAAGTTGGAGATTTCATAATGCAGAAAACCCGCCTCCTTCAGCCGTTCACGGATTAGGTCATACATTTCCCGCTCGAGCTCTTCGTCGAGCCGCGGCGGATCGCGTTCAGCCAGCGGCGTGCCTTCTTCGTACATCAGGTTGTAGATTGAAAGATGTTCGGGGTTGAGCGCCAGCGCACGGTCAAGATCGCTCTCGAGCATTGCCGCGGTCTGGTTCGGAATGCCGAATATCAGGTCAAGGCTTATATTTTCAAACCCGGCCGCACGCGCCAGCCGAAACGCAGTTTCCGCCTGCCCGGCAGTGTGGATTCGACCTAAAGTTTCCAGGCACTGGACATTAAATGACTGGATTCCTATGGAAAGCCGATTGACGCCGCTTTCCCTCAGCAAAGCAAGTTTCGCCGCATCCACCGTGCCCGGATTGACCTCGCACGAAAACTCAACCGGATGAAGGTTTCCGAATAGTGGAAAGAATTTTTCCAGGGTTTGGAAATCCGGCGCGGTCGGCGTACCGCCGCCGATGAAAACACTCTCCGGGGAAAAGTCCGGCGGCAGGTTCTGAATCTCTTTCCCCAGGGTTTTGAAAAACGATGGGAAAATTCCCCCATTCCCGGAAACAACGGAGTAGAAAGCACAGTAGGAACACTTGCGCACGCAAAACGGAATATGAATGTACAGACCGGACATGATTGCCGATTGTAGATCGCCGGTTATCGATTTACACTGCTCAGAATGAAAAAAATACGACTCGATCAGCTGCTGGTTGAAAAAGGAATGGCTGAAAGCCGGGAAAAGGCAAAGCGACTGATTCTGGCGGGGAAGGTTCTTGTCGACGGCCATAACGCTCCGAAACCGGGATATACACTGGCACCGGATCATAAAGTTGTCCTGAAAGAGGGAGAACGATTTGTCAGCCGCGGCGGGGAAAAGCTCGAGGGTGCGATGCAGGCGTTTCCGATTTCGCTGGAAGGCAAAGTCTGCCTGGATATCGGTTCGTCGACCGGCGGCTTTACCGACTGCATGCTCCAGCACGGCGCGGTGAAGGTATACGCTGTCGATGTCGGCAAAGGTCAACTGCATTGGAACCTGCGTGAAGATCCGCGCGTTGTTGTGATGGAAGGCGTGAACGCCCGCTATCTGACCGCTGAAGATTTTCCGGAACAGGCGGATTTTGCGTCGATCGACACCTCGTTTATTTCACTCACAAATATTCTGCCTGCCGCAAAAGAGCTGCTGAGCCCCGGCGGAAAAATTGTCTCGCTGATCAAACCGCAGTTCGAGGCAGGAAAAACGGAAGCGGACAAAGGCCGCGGGGTGATCATCGACCCGGCGGTTCATGAAACCGTCCTTTCGAATATCCGGGAATTCGGAACAAAAAAACTGGGCCTCGAATGGATCGGTTTTGTACCCTCACCCATAAAAGGCCCGAAAGGCAACGTTGAGTTCCTGGCATACTGGAACCGCCCCTGACCCGCAGGCGCGGGTCGGGACGTTCACAGAAATCAACCGTAGATCGGCCCGTAGTTTTTACAGGCGCGGAAGTCCGCTCCTTCACGGTCTTCCGTTCCGAATGAATTCCAGGCGCTCGGCCGGTATATTTTTTCTTCTGCGACATTGTGCATGAAAACCGGAATACGCAGCATAGAAGCCAGAGTAATAAGATCCGCGCCAATGTGCCCGTAACTGAACGCACCGTGATTGGCTCCCCAGTTATTCATCACACTGTAGACATCGCGAAAAGCTCCTTTTCCGGTAACGCGCGGAGCAAACCATGTCGTTGGCCAGGTATTATCGGTTCGGTCATCCAGTGTTTTGTGAACTTCCGCCGGCAGCTCGGCCGTCCAACCTTCAGCGATTTGCAGGACCGGGCCGAGTCCTTTGACAATATTGATACGGCTCATCGTAATCGGCATGCCGGCCCGGGTGGTAAACTTCGATGACCAGCCGCCGCCGGGGAAATAGCCGCCGTTTGACGGGTGCCAGGTGGTCGCCTCGAAACACGCCTTTACCTCCTCCGGAGTAATTTCCCAGAAAGGCTTCATGACAGGCTGCCCCTCCTTGCTTTGACGGCCGCTTCCGTCCAGTGCTGCGGAACCGGAGTTGATCAGATGAATCAGACCGCCGGATGCAACGCCGTCCACTTTGTACCCGGTGACGCGTTCAATGGCTTCAGGACTCCAATAGGTGCGGACATCGGCAAAAACCTGCGCCGTGTTGGTGAGCAGATAGGACAAGAGCATTGAAACCCCGTTCAGAGAGTCGTTCTCTGTCGCAACAATGCGCGGCATACGCGGGCCATCCCAGTCGAAAGAACTGTTGGAAATCGCTTCAGGAAAATCCCCGTTGGTGTAGGCATCTGTCCAGTTGCGCTGCCCCTGGAAGCCGGCGGCAATCGCATTATGACCATGCGACTCTTCATGATATCCCATTTTATCGAGTCGCTCATTCCCGAACATGAGGTCGCGGGTGATCAGCGTCATCTTGACGGAATCTTCCCACTCTTTGTCGAGTTTACTTCGCGGGCGGCGTTTTTCAGGAGCATTCGGATCATGCCCTTCTGTGCAGTTTGCTTTCACCCATTTAATGGCCCTGTCGTATTCTTCCCGGTCAAAAATACCATCCCGCAAACGCCGGGAGAACTCGCTCAGATCAATGAATTCAACCCGCATTCCGAGATACTCTTCAAAAAAGTCCGGATCGACGATCGAGCCGGCAATTCCCATGGCGCAACCTCCCATTGAAAGATAGGATTTACCTTTCATCATGGCAACCGCCAGTCCCGCTTTGGCGAAACGCAGGATTTTTTCAGCAACATCCGCCGGGATGGAGGTATCCCCTGCATCCTGCACATCGCGTCCGTAAATTCCAAATGCCGGAAGGCCTTTCTGATTATGCCCGGCGAGTACGGCGGCCAGATAAACAGCCCCGGGGCGCTCTGTGCCGTTAAAACCCCATACTGCTTTCGGGCGCAGTGCATCCATATCCATGGTTTCGGAACCGTAGCACCAGCAAGGCGTCACCGTCAGTGAAGCACCGACATTCTCGCGGTCAAATTTTTCGGCACAGGCCGCCGCTTCGGCGACGCCGCCGATACAGGTATCAGCAATCACACATTCGACCGGTTCCCCGTTCGGATATGCGAGACGTTCACGGATCAGTTTCGCCGCACTTTTGGCCAAATTCATCGTTTGATCTTCCAAAGACTCGCGTACTCCACCGTACCGCCCATCGATCACAGGACGAATTCCGATTTTTGGAAGTGTGGTAATCCAGCTTTTCACCGTTTTTTCAGACATTGATCTCTCCTTGATATAGAACGAACGTATTCAACTGATTTCATTTTATATACCAACTGTTTTCTCCCTGCGTCGTCTTTTTTCTGTGGTATATTTTACACATATTTATAATTCTATCTGTCGATATGAAAGAAGTCATCAGTTACGGTCGCTTTCTGTGTAAAGAACTGACCCCCCATAAGAACCGGGGGATGGAAATCACTTATATTGAAAAAGGAATACTGGAATGGATGGTGGAGGGTCGTCCGGAAAAAATTATGCCGGGATCGGTTTTCTTCACTTTGCCGTGGCAGGTGCATGGCAGTCTTAATCCCAAAGAACCGAATAATACGGTCTGGCACGTTCTCTTTCATCTTGAACAGGATTACCCCCATCCGTGTGAACAGTTTCGTTTTTCTGAGCGTTTCGGTTTCAGCACCTCGGAAATGAAACGGCTCAGTATCGTACTTTCAACCGCCCCAAATCACTGTTTCCGTGCGACACCGGCCATGCGCTGGCTGATTCCTGCGCTGATCAATGAACTGCAGAGTTCTCATGAACTGGGCGACGCTTGCTCCATCAGCCTGCTGCGGACCATTCTGATTGAACTTAAGCGCATTGTGAGCGGCGAAGTCGTCGATGCCGATACTCGTACCTGGTCAGAAAAAAAGGTTCAAAACCTTCTCACCGAACTTTCTGCCAATTGCGATCAGCAGTGGACGCTAAAACAAATGGCGGAACGATGCGGCATCCAGCGCACCCGGTTAAACAGTATTTTCCAAAAGCTGACCAGCAGCACACCGATGGAATATCTTTCCAGGCTCCGGATGGAACGCGCTAAAACCCTTTTACGCGAAACCGATAGTAAGATCATCGACGTCGCCTTCGAGTGCGGATTCAGCAGCAGTCAGTATTTTGCCAATACCTTCAAACACTCTACCGGCATGACGCCGACAGAATACCGAACGTATTGCGCAGGACTCACGGCAGATGAACTCCACCAGTGGACCAACATCGATTTTCGCAGTGAACAGGAAGAACGCCGCCGGGTTCAAAACTTCAGCCTTCACGGAAACGGGGCCTGAAAAAATAATGCCCTGGCTTTGCAGGGTTGGAAAACGCTTCCTTTCAGTCCGGGGCTTTTGCTACAACATCCGAATGGAGGAACATCATGAGCATTAAAATTGTAATTCAGGGCGCGGCAGGCCGTATGGGCAAAACACTCATCCGCTGCATTCAGGAGAAAAAAGTTGCAGGCCTTGAACTGGCCGGAGCGATCGACCTGTGGGATGTTCCGGACTTCGGAAACGATGCCGGACTGGCCGCCGGTACCCGGGAAGCCGGAGTAAAAATAACGACCGATCTCGCCGCGGTCGCGCCGGACGCGGACGTCATCATTGATTTCACCTCTCATTTCGGGACCGCCGGCAATGCAGAGCGGATTGCGGAATGGAACACCGCCTGGGTAATCGGCACCACAGGACTCGCCGGAGAGGAACTTGCCGACGTGCGGAAAACGGCTGAAAAAGTTCCCGTGGTCATGGCCGGCAACATGAGCCTCGGCATCAATTTGCTCTGCAACCTAGTTGAAGAAGCGGCCCGGGCGCTGCATGCCAAAGGTTATGATATCGAAGTGATTGAACGCCATCACAACCAAAAAAAAGACGCACCGAGCGGCACTGCACTGATGCTTGGACAGGCCGCCGCCGCCGGTGCGGGTCTCGATCTGAAAAAATCACGGGTCGATGGACGTACCGGAATACCCGGCGCACGCACCAGTGAAGAAATCGGGTTCCACGCCGTACGCGGCGGCGACATCGTCGGCGACCACACCGTGCTGCTGGCCGGAACCGGTGAACTGATCGAACTTTCGCACCGCGCCACCAGCCGTGAAACCTTCGCGATGGGTGCACTCAATGCGGCGTCCTGGGTGGTCCGGCAGAATCCGGGTCTCTACAGCATGAAGGATGTTCTCGGGCTCTAAGCCATGAGCTTCAGCCGTGTCGATTACATTATTCTGCTGATCTACCTCGCCACCATGGTCTGGATCGGCCTGCGTTTCGCGGGGAAACAGAAAACAACCGATGATTTTTTCCTGGCCGGACGGAAAATGCCGTGGCTGGCTGTGGCGATGAGCATGTATGCGTCGCTGACGAGCGCAGTCACTTACATGGGACTCCCCGGCCTGGCCTACCGCAGCAACGTCACCCTGCTGGCCGTCGCGGTGGTAAGTCCGCTGCTCGCACCGATCCTGATTTTTGTTTTCTATCCCGTGTATCGCAAAATGGGGATCACCACATCCTATGAATATATCGGCATTCGCTTCGGCGCCGCCGCCCGGCGCACAGCGGCGGCCCTGTTCCTTCTCGCCCGGCTCGGCTGGATGGCAACGGTGATCTATGCACCGGCCATGGCGCTTTCCATCGCCACCGGTCGGCCGCTGATCGCCAGCATTCTGCTGATGGGCCTGCTCGCCACACTCTACACCGTTGCGGGGGGATTGGCTGCGGTACTCTGGACCGATGTGGTGCAGTTCATTACCCTGATCGGCGGCGCCGTTGTGGTCGCGGGGTTTCTGATCCACCTCTCTCCGGACGGCGCGGCGGGAATCATCGACTATGCCAGGGACCATCATCATCTTCAGCTCGACGGATCGATCAGCCTGTTCAGAATGACGCTCACCGGGGTGGCCATTTCCTTTTTCTTCCAGATGATGCAGGACTACGGCACAGATCAGGTTACGGTCCAGCGGCTGCTGTCTGCGCGGACAAAAAGCGGAATGGCGAAAGCGATTCTGTTTAATGCGGCGACCGATTTCTTCATCGTCAGCCTGCTGCTGTTTATCGGGCTCGGGCTTTTCGCCTATTACCGGATGCATCCCGAGGCGCTGCCGGAGGCCATCAGCGGCGATCGCATTTTCCCGTATTTCATTGCCCATGTTCTACCGACCGGTCTTTCCGGACTGCTGATCGCCGCGATTTTTGCGGCGGCCATGTCGAGCATGGATTCAGGGATCAACTCCATGGCCACTGTTGTGGTCAGTGATTTTATTTTTCCGATCCTTGGAAAAAAAGATGACCGGCGCGCTGTCCGGCTGGCGCGGGTCGTCACCGCCCTGCTCGGCCTGCTGGCCACGGCACTTTCTATTTACCTGTTTTTTGTTTCGAAGGCCGGGGGCATCATTGAAACCTTTGCAACATTCATGGGGCTTTTCAGCGCCCCGGTGCTGGCGCTCTTTCTGCTCGGGCTTCTGACCCAACGCGGGTCATTCGCTGCCTGGATTCCTGCAGCCATCGTCAGCATTGGATTCAATATATGGCTGCACCGTACCGCGGTATCGTGGATCTGGTACTTTCCATCCGGATTTCTTGTCGCCTTCATCGGCGCATGGGCGATTTCGATATTGTCCAGCCGATATCTTAAAGGCGAATCGACTGGATAGTGCCGTCACAAGATTTGCAGTCCGAGCGCAATGCATCGGATGTGAACGGCGGCAGGGAACGACGATTTGAGCTCTTCGAGCACGGCATCTTGATTCCGGCGGATCCGTTTATCCAGCTTCCTGAAGGGCGGATCCCTCGGAAACCGCCCGCCTCTGGGTGCCCTGATGGTTCAGGCAGGCCGTGATGGCCCGTTGACATTGGTACAATCTTTCAATCCATGAAAAATCAGATGAGGGTCGCAATCAGCAGGAGAACCGCAGACGTCTGGATGATACTTAGAACAACGACGAGCAGTACCGCCCTGGGTCCCTGCGCGAGAAGCGAGCGGATGCGGATGCGGAAGCCGACGGCGGCCATGGCAATAACCATCAGCAGTTTTGCCAGCGCTTTGATGTGCGGCAGAATCAGCGTATCGTTGTGAAAGATACTGGCGGCAAGAGCAAAAAGCATGAAGCCGATGATATAGCCAGGAACATATTTTTTCTTCTGTCCGGGCGCGGCACCTTTTGAGTGAAAGATGAGATGCAGGATCATGACAATCGGGCCGATCATGAGAACGCGCAGCATTTTGATGACAAGGGCGTTGTTGCCGATGGTGTCGGACACCGAAAAACCTGCCGCCACCACCTGCCCGACCGCCTGAAGGCTGCCGCCGATGAGATAGGAGGTTTTGACATCAGAGAGTGTGAGCAGAACAGCCAGTCCCGGAAGCAGGAACATCCCGAGGGTTCCCATGAGATTGACGGCTGCAATCGCAACGGCGACGTCTCGCTTTTCCGCTTTGACGGCCGGCGCTGCGGCAAGTATGGCCGACGAGCCGCAAACCGAGTTGCCAATTCCCAGCATCAGCGAGGCGGATGCGGAAAGTTTCAGAAACCGGCCGATCAGGAGTGCGCAGAAAACTGAGAATGTCATGGCCGGAAGGACAATGAGCAGCGATGAGATGCCCAGCCGACTGAGCGCATGCAATTCGAGTTCGGTTCCCATCAGGGCAATGGCGATCGGAAGAATACTCTTTTCAGCAAAGGCCAGACCGGATTCGGTGCGCTCAGAAGGAGGCAGGATGTTGCCGAAGATCAGACCGATGAGAATGGCAAAGAAAATACTGCCCGGTCCCGGAATATAAACCGCCGTCATTTTTGCCAACAACCCAATGACAACCGCCAGAAGCAGGCCGGGAATCAGTTTTTTCATTGCTTCAATCCTCTTTTTAAAACTACCGCACAGATTCTGCACCGTGGAAAACTGCGGAAAAGCATCGAAAAGAGGGGAACAACATCACAGCAAGTTCCGTTTCCAGCATGGTTTTGGTAAGAATCTTCAAAAACATGTTTTCAAAAGCGGATTAATTACACAACTCCAATTTTCCAAACATTGGGTAAACTGTAAATTGAAATGCCGCAGATGGAAACGAAGCATCCCCTGCCAGAATGAACCTTTCTTCATTTACCATAAACAAAGGAAAGGAGCAGCGGCATGGGACTCACCGACGGCAGAGCCTATCTGCGTATGGACAAGCCGTTGAATCGGGACGAACGTATACAGATCGAGGGGCTTTGGAGGGCAGGACCCCCGCCTTCACAGATCGCTCTCATTCCTGGACGCCATGTGCGGACGATGGAGCGGGAACCGGAGGGTGCGCCGCTTCATTCCAAAGGGAAGCGATATCTCGAAGTTTATCCGCAAACAGATCGCCGGCTGCAAAAAGGTTTGTCCCGGCCATTGAAGAACTGATCTGAAAAACAATCTTCTTCAGAACGGCAACGGTTCCCCGGTCAGAATAAAGTCGTTGAAAATCTGAATCAGGCCCTGACGGGCGAGCGCCGTGCGATAAAGCGTTGGTGAATGATCAGGCCCGAAGAGCGTGTAAGCCGTTTCGCGGATAATGCTGTTCATCGGCTCAGCCGGCAGGTTTTTCAAAACTTCCGCGTCGCCTTTCGCCAGGCGGTACGGGACCATCACATTCAGGAAAATGGCCTGTGCGCGGCCTTTACCGAGCAGCTCCGCCCGCTTTTTCTTTCCACTCCAACCGGTATGCGTACTCCAGAAACAGTTTTCCGAACTCCGGAGGAACGTCTGCACATCAACACAGTTGGTTTTTACTGTTTGGAAAATGTCGGCCGCAATCCACTGTGCGAGTGCAGCAAGTCGTCGGACAGGATGGTTGAGCGGACGGACACCGGCCAGCCGCCACTCTTTTTTGTCGAGCGGTAAAATCTCCTCCCATTTATGCTGTTCGCGCCACCAGCAGTCCCATAATGTGCGCAATTCTTTCCGCGAAGCTTCCGGCCAGCGGATCCCGGGCTGTCTGGGAAGCAGTCCGGAGAGACCCAGCAGAACGGCATAGATGGATTCCCAGTCATCACGGTATTGGGCGAGCGCTTCGAGCGGAAGTTTTTGCGCCAGTTTGCGGAACGGAGCTTTGTTGTATTTGTAGCCAAGCGCGGCGGCGGTTTCTTCATAGACGGCCTGCGCTTCGCCGCACCGCTGTATCAGCCATGCCATGTGCAGCGTCTTCTGCCGCAGCCGCTCCTGTCCTGCGTTTTCCAATATCTGGAAAATTTCATCCGGATTTTTTCCAAGCATCGGAAATTCTGCATTCGCACGCGGTTCCGCATGGGGATAAGCCGAAAGGTCTATGCTTTCAAGATCAGCGGTGCATCTGTCGCAACACGATATATGTATCGTTCCGGACGGAAAAAGCGATTTGTCTGTGCTGCCGGGAAACCAGGTGATATGAAAATGAACGTTCGAATAGCGCGGATCAATATGATGTCCGTGGTTTTTCCAGTCACTGGGAAAAATATGGATCTCTGCATCGCCCGCGACGCGGCGCTGTTCACGACCGATCAACAGCACGGCGCCTGAAAAGTCCGGTCCGGCCTCCAGGTTCCAGCGGCCTGGATTTACAACCGTTACCGGTTCGCCGCGCGAAGTTTTAAGCTCGGCAGGGCGCAGGCGGTCATCAAACCAAAGAGCGAGCAGGTGGCGTTCCGTATAAGGAAAATATCGTCCGGAATTTTCCGCGGCCTCATCATCGGCAATAAGCTTTCGATAGACAGCCGCCCCCGGGAAAAGATCATTTTCCGGAATGGACGTCGAAGGATACATCGGCTCAGCCGCCTTGTCCTGCGTTGGGGAAGTCGAAATGCGTTTCAAAAAGCGCCTTGAATTTTTCCGCAGCTGCCGCTTCGTCGGGGCCTTCCGCCTGAAGGGTGATCTGGGTTCCCTTTTCCAGGCCGAGCATCATCAGTTCAAGAGCCGATCCGAGTTCGCAGGTCCCGCCGGGCGAAATCACTCGGATGACTCCGTCATACGCGGAAGCCGCCTGCGTAATCAGCGCCGTCGGACGGCAGTGTATTCCGGCTTCATTTTTTATAACTGCTTTCACTTCAACCATAAGTGGGGCAAATCATGCGCCTTGAAGATTATTTTTCAACCCTTATTCCTCAAAATTTTCAGAAACACCTTCCGGTCGTTTTGCGCGGACAGGAATCGGTGCTGCACCGGTAACAGATCTCGTTATCCAGGTTCTTTTCATCGAAGTAAGCGTTGATATTACCCAGGGTCGTTTCGGCGATATTCGCAAGAGCCTCTTTGGTAAAAAACGCCTGATGTGCCGTGACCAGTACATTCGGAAAAGTCAGCAGACGAGCTAAGACATCATCCGTCATCACTTCATCCGAACGATCTTCAAAAAAGTATTCGTCTTCCTCTTCATACACATCCAGTCCCGCAGATCCTATTTTTTTGCGCTTCAATGCATCAATCAGATCCTGCGTCTGAATCAGTCCGCCGCGACTGGTATTGATAAGCATTACTCCGTCTTTCATCTGCGCGAGGCTCTCTGCATTGACCATGTGTTCCGTCTCCGGCGTCAGCGGACAATGCAGACTGATGATCGCTGACTGCTGATACAACTCATTCAGTTCGGTGTATTCCACTCCCGTTTCAGCAGCCCATTCCTTTTTCGGAAAGCGGTCAAATGCAAGCACACGCATTCCGAAGCCTCTCAGAATTCCGGCAAGAATCTGCCCGATGCGCCCGGTCCCGATAATCCCGGCCGTTTTACCATGCAGATCGAACCCAAGCAGTCCGCCCAAAGCAAAATTACTGTCGCGTGTGCGGTTATAAGCTTTGTGTATTTTGCGATTCAGACTGAGAATCAGTGCCATGGCATGTTCTGCCACCGCATACGGAGAGTAAGCCGGCACACGGACCACATGGATTTTTTTATAAACCGCCTTTAAATCCACATTGTTATAGCCGGCGCTGCGCAACGCAATCAGCTGGATGCCGTTCTCATACAGCAGATCGACGACTGCTGAGGAAATATCATCATTTACAAAAGCGCACACGGCATCGTATCCGATCGCAAGCGGGGCCGTGTCCTCCGAAAGCCGGTTGTTGATGTACTTGATTTTGTACCCATGCTTCTCATTCGCAATATTGAAAAATTCACGGTCATAGGGTTTCGTATCGAAAAACATAATTTTTTTCATGACGGGTTGACTCCTCTTTCAACTACAGATACCCGTTTCCCGTTGTTTAGGAAATCCTTTCCGGTATGAATTTAAAGACCCGCCTGCACACTTGCCCGCACGAATCATTCATGATTAACTCACTATCTGACGTTTGTAAGGAAAAAAGAAATGAAATTCCCATTAAGCTGGTTGAAAGAGTACGTTGATTTTGAGGACACGGCTGCAGGACTGGCCGATCGGCTGACCTTCGCCGGGCTCGAAGTAGAAAGTATCGAGACCCTCGGCGGAATATTTGACGGAGTTGTCGTCGGGGAAATCACACAGATCGAACCGCATCCGAATGCCGACAAACTGCGTCTCTGCACCGTGGAATACGGAGCCGAAGAGACTCTGCGTGTGGTTTGCGGCGCACCCAACGCCGCCGTAGGCGGAAAGTATCCTTTTGCGCCGGTCGGTACCACCCTGCCCGGCGGAATTACACTTAAAAAAGCCAAGATCCGCGGCGAAGTCTCGATGGGCATGCTCTGTGCCAAAGACGAACTCGGTCTCGGCGAAGACCATTCCGGCCTGCTCGTTCTGGAGGCGTCTCTCCGACCGGGCACACCGCTTTCCGATGTGCTGGGTCCGCCGGAAACCGTTCTGGAACTTGAAATCACTCCGAACCGCCCCGATTGCCTCAGCGTCATCGGCATCGCCCGCGAAGTCGCCGCCATTTACGGCAGCGAACTCAAACTGCCCTCTGTTGAACTCAACGAAAGTGGCGATCCGGTCACAGACTTTGTCAGTGTGGATGTGCAGGATCCGGAAAAATGCCCGCGCTACACCGCGCATGTCCTGAAAAACGTCAAGGTCGGCCCCTCGCCCGACTGGTTAAAACAACGACTTGAAGCCTGCGGCATCCGCTCGATCAACAACGTTGTCGACATCACCAACTATGTTCTGCTCGAAACCGGCCACCCGCTGCATGCCTTCGACGCAACATTGATCCGCGATGGAAAAATCATCGTCCGCCGCGCGACACAAGGTGAAAAATTCATCACGCTCGACGATGTCGAGCGTGAACTGACCGACGGGATGCTCGTCATCGCCGATCCGGAAAAAGCCATCGCGCTTGGCGGCATTATGGGCGGTGCCAATACCGAAATCAAAGACGACACCACAACCATTCTGATCGAAGCCGCCACGTTCGAACCCTCCGGAATCCGCG
Organism: Verrucomicrobiota bacterium; assembly: GCA_030153935.1. Classification (GTDB taxonomy): domain Bacteria; phylum Verrucomicrobiota; class Kiritimatiellia; order Kiritimatiellales; family Tichowtungiaceae; genus Tichowtungia. Next base: position 12,688 of record JASKKX010000059.1, read on the forward strand.
CGACCTCCAAAGCGCTCGGCCTTTACACGGACAGTTCCTATCGCTTCCAGCGTGGCGTCAACGCCGACTCCGTTGACTGGGCGGGCCGCCGGGCCGCCGCACTGACGGCCGAACTGGCCGGAGCCGAAATTTGCAAAGGCAGGGTCGACGCATATCCTGTGCCGAAGACCAAACGGCAGGTCACGACCCGCTGGAAACCCGTCTGTGATCTGATCGGTCTCGATGTCCCGATCGAAACGATGAAGGAAATTTTCCGGGCATTGGAACTTTCCGTGCTGGAAAGTGACGACGAAAAAGCCGTTCTCGAAATTCCGACTTTCCGTGACGATCTGACACGCGAAGTAGACATCATTGAAGAAGTCGCGCGGATGCACGGCGTTGATAAAATCCCTGAAAAACTGCCGATTGTCGAAACCGTTGCCGGTGCGCACGACGATCGCATCCGTGCTGTCACTATTTGTCGAAAAAATCTCGTTGGACTCGGCGCACGCGAAATCATGAACTATACCCTCGTCAGTCACCCGCTGCTTGACCTCTTCGGCACAGAGAACCGCAGTGCGCGCGAGGAACTTCCTCACCCGATCAGCGCCGAGCAGTCCGTCCTGCGAACGTCGCTCATTCCGCAGATGATCGAAAGCCTCGGCCGCAACAAATCGCGCCAGATCGACGAAGCCGTTTTTTTTGAAATCGGACGAACGTTCGTGAAGACCGAAGCCGGCACGGTGCAGACCGAAAAAGTCTGCCTCGGCCTGATGGGTCCAGCCGGACGCGGCGCGCTCGATAAACAGCGTGCCGTCTCTGAAGAAGAAGTTTTCCTCTGGCTCAAAGGGCTCGTCGAACAGCTGCTCGCCGCACAGAACCTTCTGCGGGTGAAGTTCCAATCCCTGGAACACGCCCCGGCATTTGAAGCGGACCGTGCGGTTAAAGTGCTCTCCGGAAAAACCGAACTGGGCGTTATCGGTCTGATTAACTCCAAGGCCCGCAAAGAATGGCGCCTGAACGACCCGGTCGGCGTTGCCGAATTGAACCTCGAACCGTTGATTTCCAATGTTTGGAAACGCAGTGAAGTGAAAGACATCCCGCTCTATCCCGCTGTCGAACGCGATTACGCGTTCATCGTCGATGAGTCCGTCCGAAACGAAGAAATTATTAAAGTGATCAACCGCTCGGCTCCGGCGGAACTGGAAAAAGCAGAACTTTTCGACATTTTCCGTGGAAAACCATTGGAGAAAGGCAAAAAGAGCCTCGCCTACAGCTTTGTTTACCGTTCGGCCAAAGGAACGTTAACCGACGATAAGGTCAACGCCTTCCACGAGCAGATCGGTAAAAAAGTCTGTGCGGCAGTTTCCGCCACGATTCGCGAAAACTGATCCCTGTGCCGACAAGCGGCATTCCTCTCTTGACGGACGGAAGCAATGGCGTACTATTTATTCTGTGAGGGAGAGATGAGGAAACCCTGACAATGATCTTTAAAAATTTATTTTT
>JASKKX010000060.1 GCA_030153935.1 Verrucomicrobiota bacterium
ATCGACGCCTCGCAGAAGGAAGGCGATGGGGAGCGATGTGAACTCAAGGCCGCGCAAAAGATGATTGGCAGGCAAGAGGATTTAACGAACACGGTGATCACGGCGGATGCACTCAATGCCCAGAAAGACACCGCCCGGGCCATTGCGGGAATCAACCGCCTGCAAAACGACAGAGAAAGAGGTTTGCCACGATCTCTGCTCCGAACCTCCCGACCGGCGCACCCCTGAACAATGGCTTCAACTGGTTCGCGGTCATTGGGGCGGCGCGGAAATTCGTAATCACCGGAAGACGCCCTCTTGCTGGAGGACAAAACACGCAGCCGCAACCCAACCCTCGTCGGCGCACTCGCCCTGCTGCGCAACACCCTGCTGTTCATGCACAAGGAACAGGAGGAGCACACAACCCTGCCGGGCTTTATCGAGGCAATTGCTGCGAATAAAAACGCGCCGTTTTCCATGTTGATGAGGCGATTCTGAGTTCATATAGAAAGACCCTGCGAGCGAGGGGGTGGACAATCCCTCTGAAATATGCGAAAATACCTTTGTTCGTTTTGGGCGGGGCATGTCGCCGCGCAGAAAATGAATGAGCAGGCCGAAGCGTCGGGCTCGCCCGCGGTGGGCGGATGGATGCCTCAGCCTACTGGACGCCCCGCGAGGCAGGCCTGCCTGCGCGTGTACGCACGCAGACAGGCCGTCAGGCGCAATGTCGCGCGGGGGGAGGGGGGGGGTGCAAGAGCCTCAGGAGAATACTATGGACAGACGTGAATTTCTCAAGACGGCAGCCGTCGCCACGGCCGCCACGGCGATAAAGCTCAATGCCCCGGCTCAGACGGTTGCCGCCGACGCCGGCGTTCCCACGCTGGTTGCCGTTCGCAACGGCGACCCCGTCACGATGTTCCGCAAGGGCATCGAGGCCTTGGGCGGCATGAAGGCGTTTGTGAAACCCGGACAGCGCGTCGTGGTCAAGCCGAACATCGGCTGGGACAGGACTCCGGAAGAAGGCGCGGACACGTCCCCGCCGCTCGTAGGCGAAATCATCCGGCAGGCTCTTGCCGCAGGCGCAAGCGAGGTCGTCGTCTTCGACCACACCTGCAACAACTGGAAAAGCTGCTACAAAAACAGCGGCATCGAAGCCGCCGTTGCGGAAGCGGGCGGGAAGATCCTGCCCGGCAACGATGAGGCCGACTACGTGGAACGCACGTGCGAAGCCGCTGTCATCATGAAGAAGGCGAAACTCCACAAGGAACTTCTCGCGGCCGATGTCGTCATCAACGTCCCCATTCTGAAAAACCACGGCGGAGCGAAGATGACGGCCGCGATGAAGAACTGGATGGGCGTTGTGTGGGATCGGCAGTTCATGCACCGCAACAATCTTCCGCAGTGCATTGCGGACAGCATTCTCTACCGGAAGCCGGATCTCACGGTCGTCGATGCCTATCGGGTCATGATCTCAAACGGCCCTCGCGGCGTCAGTCTCGCCGATGTCACCGAGCGCAAATACCAGATTCTGTCGCGCGACATCGTCGCCGCCGATGCCATGGCGCTCAGGATCATCGACTACGAGCCGGCGAAAGTGCCCTACATCGCCATGGCCGAGAAGCTGGGACTCGGCATTGCCGACCCCGCGAAAATCAACATCAGGAGAATCGACGCATGAGCCGGATTGCACGCAGACTGCGGATACTGGTTGCCGCGATCGTGTGCGTGCTTGCCTCGCTTGGTTTCGTCGGCATCATCCCGATGCTCCCGCAGGCAGGCACATCGATGTTGAATGCCGTCGCCACGGGAGCGGCGGCCGCGTTGATCGCGGCCCTCCTCTTCGTTGCCTTCACGTATTTGTTCGGTCGGTTCTACTGCGCGGCGCTCTGTCCGCTCGGCATCCTCCAGGATTTCATCGGCTGGATCTCGCGCAAGCGCAATGGGACGCGGAAAAACCTCAGGATGCTCCGCTACGCGATTCTCGCCCTCGCGGCGGGATTCGCGCTCGCCGGCTGGGTCGTCGTGGCCAGGATGGTCGAACCCTTCTCCCTCTTCGGCCGCATCTTCGGCGGATTGGCGCTTCCCGGATTCTCGCTGACGATGCAGGAACTCGGCGTGTCCTGGTGGACGGGCGCGTACACGGCCACGACGGCGGGCATGGGGTTCGGAGCCGCGACCCTGCTCCTGCTCATCGTGCTCGTGTGGTGGAGACACCGGATCTTCTGCACCTCGATATGCCCCGTCGGCACCTTGTTGGGTCTCTTTGCGAAATACGGCGTCTTCAAAATGGCCCTCAGCGATTCCACCTGTGTGCATTGCGGAAAATGCGCCAAAGCCTGTCCGGCGGGGTGCATTGACGTCAAGGCAGAAACCCTGGACAACGAACGCTGTCTGCGTTGCATGAACTGCATTGCCGTGTGCCGCACACGCGGCATCGTGTGGCACCGCGGAGCCTCCAAGAACCGGAAGCACGCCAAACTGACAGCCGATCCGACACGGCGCGGCTTCCTGCTCGGAATGATCGGCACCACGCTCGCGTCCTTCGGCCTCGGCCGCGGACTCAAGCCCGGATCGGCCAAAGGCGTCCCGGCCCGACCTGCAATCTATCCGCCCGGCGCGGGCAGCGCCGAACGGTTTACGTCGAAATGCACGGCATGCCTGCTGTGCGTCGCGAACTGCCGGGGCAACGTGCTGCTGCCACCCGATTCAAGGAACCGCTTCGTGCATCTCGACTACGCGGTCGGCATGTGCGAGTTCAACTGCAACGCCTGTTCGCAAGTCTGCCCGACGGGCGCGATCCGCCCGCTGGCCCTGGAGAAGAAGAAGCTCTGCCGCATCGGCATGGCGGTATTCCATCCGGACGTCTGCATCGCGGTCGTCGAAGGGACTGCCTGCGGCGCCTGTGCCGAGCACTGCCCGACGGGCGCCTTGCGCATGGTGCAGGAGCCCGGAGATCCTTGTCCCGCACCGGTACTGAACGAAGACCTGTGCATCGGATGCGGAAACTGCAGCCACCCCTGCCCCGTAACCCCCGTGACGGCCATGACCATTTCACCGATTCCCATCCAGGTCGAGGCGGAGGATCCGCAGACCTACTTCAAAAAGCAAGCCGCGCCTCTCGCGCCCGAAACGGACGACTGGCTTCTTTAAAAACATAAGCGAAGGAGATGATCTCATGTCCGTTGGACTTCCCGAAATTCTACTGATTCTCTTGGTCGTGCTGCTGGTCTTCGGCGCCAAGCGCATTCCCGAAATCGCCAAGGCCCTGGGACGGGCTTCCTACGAATTCAGGAAGGCGAAAACCGAAATCCAAAAGGAAACGGATTCGCTGATCAACGAAAGCGAAAAACTGGCCGAAAAGGATTCCGGCAAGTATGCCGACAAGGATTCGAATCAGTACACAAAAAAGGATGTGAAGAAAAAAGACGACAATGCCTGAGCTGGACAACGACTCGTTTTTGGCCCATCTCGAAGCGCTGCGCATGACTCTCCTGGCCTGCGTTGCATCTTGGGCTGTCGCACTTCCCTTCGGCTGGGCCGGCGCTCCGGTTGTCATTAGCGCCCTGACACGATGGTGCTGCCCGGAATCGCTCTCCCAGCTTCATTACTTTTCGCCCCTCGAAGTGTTCATGGTGAATCTGCGCATGGGGTGCATCCTCGCGGCCATTCTCTGCTACCCCTACGTCGCGTATCGACTGTGGCACTTCCTGCTCCCCGCGCTCTACGATGAAGAGCGAAAGGCCTGGAGGCACTGGCTGGTCGGTTCCTCGTTCCTCTTCTTCGCAGGAGGCGCATTCTGCGTGGCAGCGGTGCTTCCGCTCATCATGAAGTTCGCGGCGTCGTTCGCCTCCGACACCATCACGCCCCTGATCGGGCTCTCGCAATTCATCTCGCTTGCCGGGAAGCTCGTCCTCGCCTTCGGGATCATGTTCCAAATGCCCATCGCCGTCTGCATCCTCGTGCGGTTCGGACTCGTCGGCCTTGATGCGATCCGCAATTCGCGGCCCTACGTGCTCATCGTCATTCTGCTCGTCTCGGCTCTGCTGACCCCCCCGGACATCCTCAGCCAGGGCATGCTCGCCGCACCGACTTGGCTGCTCTTCGAGCTCGGCATCCTCCTGGCCTCGCGGATCAAGCCGAAGCCGAAGGACGAGGACGACGCCCCCCCGCCCGACGACGCGCCATCTTCCACCGACACCACCGGCACCTTCTACGAATCCGAGTACACGCGCTGAGAAGCGCGGAAAAGATTGGAATGATGGAATGGTGTAAGGGACGGCTGCCACCCAGAAAAGAAACGAGAAAATGCGATTGCCGCAAAATCCGGTTGGATTTCGTCTATGCTACTGCCTTTTCGACTGTGCTGACCAGTTTTTCGGGGAAGTCGGGCATGGCGATGAGCGGCTTGAGTGCGGCGGGGATTTTCTCAGGAGAGTTCCGGGCTTCGCGCAAGGCGGTACGCCGCGTATCGATGTCGATTCCGGCGAAGAGTTCCTCGAGGGTGTTTTTCCCGTTGAGCAGTATCTTCACGTAGGCGGCGTTTTGCAGATTTCGAACCAGCGGGGTTTTGGCGAGCATGGTGCGCAACAGGCGGCTTGAGGATGCATTTCCGGTTTTGCGCCGGTTGTTGCGTTTCAGGCTGCGGAAGAACAGTTCAAGGATGTTGTTGGTGCGTTGGGGCTGGATAAGAACGGGGCCGAAAGGAGCCTGCGCGGTGATAGGGTCGGCAAAGAGTTTCTCCCGGTACTTGTCGATCTGCTTGATCATGTTCCGGGAATCGGGGTCTTGCGCAAAGATCAGATGCGGTCGGTCAAAAGGGAAGCCGTATCCGTCGCCTTCGGTTTGACCTTTGAGCGCCCACTCGATCAGCGTGCAGGCCGCGACGACAGGGGCGGACGCGAACAGTCCGGGCGCAAGACGGCGCGGACGCCGTGCATTCGCAGCCACTTGCGAATGATGTCGTATTCGGCGGGAAGCTTGACGGTACCCAGCACAATCTCTGAGAGCGAGTCGATGGAACTCATCAGGAACGGATCGCGACCCTCGCAGGTGGCATCCAGATGACAGATATAGCCTCCACGGGACTGCATGCCGGTTTGGATATCCGGGGCGCAACGCTGATGGGCAATCGCCGGATATACGACGAATCGCAGCGCCGGATACGAACACCTCCCGCGGACTGATCCGTACGTTTTTTTCCGCCAGTTCGGCGACCCCTTCGGCTTCGGTGCGATGCCGCCGCCAGAGCGCCTTTCCCGCATAGACCATCACATCATAACCAAAGTTCGCCCGGGAGGCACCAGAGCGCAGAGCTCTTCAGAACGCGGCGTACGGCCGCAACCGTTGCAAAGCAGGAACACTTCCCGCGCCGGAAAGCGACCCACATGCAACGTGCTGACGATACGTGTGCGTGTTTTCTGGACGGTTAACCCGTCTTCCGCAGCCGGGACAGTGCGTCCGCGCGGGCCGGAACTCCACCGTCGGCGGCGCGGCCAACAGCCGAGGGATACTCATCGCATCGAGCAGGCCGTTTTGATCGTTCGATAGACAGCGGATCAGATCGAATGTGACGTTTTTTTTACCGGCAGATTGTGGCGAACGAAAAAGTTGCGGATAAGCTCCGGTTCGACAAAGACATTCTGCTTCTCAAGCCGCCGGCTGAGTTCTTCGTGGCTGAGGCCGGTATGCCTGATCGTCTCAATGAGGATCGCCACCGCTTCGGAATCTGTAGGCAGTCCGGCGGTGGCGCACATCAGATCTCGCTGCTGTCTTTGCGCCTGGTAACGGGTCGGATCGGACGACACATACAAGTAACGCCCCCTCCCTGTACCGCAGTCGCTTCAGCGCCGGATGTTCGCGCAGCGACCAGAGAAAAGAACCGGGCCGGAGTCCTAAAAGCCCGCCGGCTTCCGCGGCGGTGAACCCTGTTGGGGACTGAGCCACCAGATGAACGAACGTCTCGGGCAGACTGCCGAATCTGGAAAAGAAAACGCCCCCGATAGCGCCACAGTCCATTGGCATCGAACGTCGGAATATCCGGCAACGTATAGCAACCGCCGTTTCGGTTGCAGCTTCTGATCGCATTCCAATCGGCCAGACGCCTCTGTGCCGTGCGTCGCGAGCATTGCAGAACAGACTGCAGTTCCTCCAGCCTCATCACCTTCTTTTTACGCAGAACACTCGACTCCTCACGGGCTTCTGATTTGTCGCGTCCCATGTCGGCCTCCCTGTTTGGCGGTGTATAGTTCTCATGTCTAAATTTTAAACTATACTGCGTCACGGAAAACAGATTTGCACCAACTGCATTCATTAAACATGCGGGAAATAGCGTTCGAAAAGAACTTGATCAGCCCAAACCACACAGACTATACATAGCCAGTCATCAAGATGCTTGTTGTAAGTATCTTAACGATAGGAAGCTACAAGAAAGGCAACCGGATTTTGCGGCAATAGCAACCCTGCCGGGCTTTATCGAGGCAATTACTGCGAATAAAAAACGCGCCGTTTTCAATGTTGATGAGGCGATTCTGAGTTTATATAGAAAGACCATGGGAATCCCCCGGGCGGAGGAACAAACATTTGAACGGGGAAGAACGCAGGCGGTGCAAGAGCCACAGGAGACGGCATTGCAAGCGGAGACGGGCCAGCAGACCGGGGAAGAGTATTGAGAACCGACCGGTCGAGGTCGAGCAGAGAATCGAAACCACCACTGGGAGATTGATCTGGCGGCATCATCCGACGTTTCATTCCCAAGGGAAGCGGCCTCTCGAAGTTGCCCCGCAAGCAGATCGAAGTGGAGAAACCGGACACTTTGATTTACAATTCGCCAGATTCATTCTTTTCGAACTTTCCCAGGAACTGGACCTCCCGGGTCAGTTCGATATCAAATTTAACTTTGACGGCATGAATCATCTGTTTGGAAAGTTCCCAGACATCCTGCGCGGTACAGCCTTTATCGGCGATGATGACATTGGCATGTTTTTCGTAGATCCGCGCCCCGCCGACACTCAGCTTCCGGGCACCGGCCTCTTCCAGAAAGTAGCCGGCAGCCTTGCGCCGTTCGGCTGCCGAAGTCGGCTCAATATTGCGGAAGATGCTCCCTGCACAGGGGATTGCGTGCCAGTCGGGGTGATGCTTCCGCCGGAATTCAAGGATCCGTTTGCGTTCGGTCTGCAGGATTTCTCTGTTTGCCGCCGGAAGTTCAAAAACGGCCGACAGAACAATCTCTCCGGTCTCTTTCAGTCTTGAATGGCGATAGGAGAAGTCGAGTTCCTCGTGATTGACCGTCTGGACATGACCATCCGGACAGAGTATTTCTGCCGAGACCAGGTAATCGCCAATCTGCCGCCCAAAGGCACCCGCATTGCCAGCGATGCCACCGCCGACCGTTCCGGGAATTCCGGAACAGGTTGAGAGGTCGCCGACTGCGTTTTCGCTAGTGAAACGGGCAAGACTCTCGAGCAGTGTATTGCCGGAAACAGTTACACGATTCTTATCGGATTGAATAAGCGGTGTTTCAGATAAAAATCGAATAACAGCGCAATCGAGACCGGAGTCGGAGACGACAAGATTGGAGCCCTGTCCGATGACGAGAAACGGCATTCGGCTTTTGTTAAGCAGGCGGATGATCTCCGGAAAAACTTCAGCAGAGGGATTATCAATAAAAAGCGGGCAGAGCCCGCCAAGCCGGAAGCTGGTACACTCACTCAACGGCTTGTTTTCGCTGATGGTGATCGCAGAGGAAAGACTTTTGATTTCTGATAGCAATTTCATATGTCGTTGAGTATGGTTAGATTCAAATGAATAAAAAAGCCCGGATTGCAATTGCTGTTCTGTTTTTGGCCGGATCTCTGTCCGCCAAAATACCGTCTTCTTCAACGTTGGTTGCTAATGTCGTTTTTGTCGCATTTGATACTGAAACGACTGGATTCAGCCCGAAGAATCAACGGCTGGTCGAGATCGGGGCGGTCAAATTCCGCGGAAATGGTGAAATTCTGGCGGAGAAAAACTGGCTGGTTAACCCGGAAATGTCGATTCCGCCGGCGACGACCCGTGTTCACAAGATTACCGATCAGATGGTAAAAGACGCCCCGTTATTCAAAGAAATTTATCCTGAATTTGAAGAATTCTGCAAAAACACCGTTTTACTGGCGCATAATGCGCCTTTTGACATCAACTTTGTAAGAGCCGAGATGGAACGCGCAGGAATTGATGCGCCGGCGTTCCCGGTACTGGACACACTGCCGCTTTTCCGGGCGTGGTTCCCGGATGCGACCAGCCATTCGCTTGATAAACTTTCCGCGTATCTGGGTGTACGTAGAGGGACCTATCACCGTGCCGATGCGGATTCGTACCACATTATTGATGTCATGAGTGTCGGCATGAAAAGCCGATCGACAATACAACTCCGGCAGATGAAGCGCGAAGCCGGAGGATTTGAGTGGCTTGACGGAAAAACTCACAATGCAGACGGTCCGCTCGAAAAATAATCCGAAACTGAAGGCTGTTCGTACACTGATTCGTTCCAAAAAAAGTCGACTGGAGCAGTCCTGTTTTGTGATGGAAGGGGTCCGCGCACTGAATGCTCTGATGGATGGTTCTGCGTTGCCTCAGTACAGGCTGAAGGAAATCTGGCTGTCCAATAAAACCGATATCTCCTTGGCGCGGTTTAACGTTGCAGGAATACCGGTACTGCAAATTCCGCATGAGGTTATGGAGCAGCTTTCCGACTGCCGTACCTCGCAGGGTATTCTTGGAGTTGTAGAGTACCAAGAACCCCCTTTGATCATTAATCCGGACCAGGGAAACTATCTGCTGGTTGACAACCTGATGGACCCCGGGAATCTCGGTACACTGATCCGCACAGCGGTTGCCTTCGGTTTCAAGGGGATCTTTCTTCATGGTGACACCGTGGAGGTATTCAACCCGAAAACCGTTCGCGCGACAATGGGGGCATTACCGTTTTCCAACCATTGGAAAACCGGGGCTGAAATTTTTCACTGTTTGGAAAAAACCGGCTACGAGCTGATTTCGACCGTCATTCACGGCGGAGAAAACCTGCGTGACATGCAGTTTGGTCCGAAAAATGTGCTGATAATCGGCAACGAGGCACGCGGCGTTTCCGAAGCGATTCAGACCCGCGCAGCGCGGAGTCTTTCCATTCCTGTTTCCACTGAAGTAGACTCCCTTAACGCTGCCGTTGCCGGATCTATCTGTATGTTTGCAATGGCGCAGAGAACCTGAATTCCATCGGTTTCAGGACTGCTTGTATTTTATCTAAACTTTACTGCAGGCTTGTTGAAATACAGCTTTCTGACTACAATCTTCTGCGAAAGAAGAAGGTTGTATAACAGAAAGGATATGTTCATGGCTACCGTCAGTAAGCTGCTCGAAAAAAAAGACAAAGAACTGGTTTCTGTCAGTCCGGATACCATTATACGTGATGCAATCGCGAAGATGGCTGAAAAATCAGCAGGTACCGCGCTGGTGATGGATGGCCCCAAACTGCTGGGCATTTTTTCGGAACGCGATTTTCTGCGCAAAATCTATCTCAAAGACAAATGCGGGACCGGCGTTAAGGTGAGTGAAATCATGTCCACCAATCTAACGACGGTCACTCCGGACACGACGCTCGAGCATTGCATGAACCTGATGACCGATAGACGCATCCGTCATCTGCCGGTACTCGATGGGGATCAGGTTGTCGGAGTGGTCTCCATAGGTGACATCGTCAAATATATGGTGCAGGAAAAAGAATTCGTCATCAAAAATCTGGAAAACTATATTGTCGGCCCCGGCATGTAGTTTTTTCCTTCTGGAATTGGACCAAAAGGTTTCCGCTGCCGGGAAACCTTTTTTATTCCTCTGATTCGAAGGGTTCAACTGTCAATTCTCCATCTTTCTTTACCAGCTTTTCGATCTTCTGTTCGACCTCATTGAGTTTTTCGGAACAGAGGGTGACTAACCTGGAGCCTTCCTCGAAATGCCTGATCATCTGTTCGAGCGACAACTCTCCGCTTTCCATCTCTTCTACAATCGTTTCAAGCCGTTCCAGAGCTTTTTCAAAATCGACCGGTTTTTCAGCCATAGCTACGCCTCCTTATCTTTAACTTCTGAAAGTACAGTTCCTTTCGCGAGTCGCGTTCTCAATAATTCGCCGGGTTTAATCTGCCGGACATCGCGAACAACGGTGCCGGTTTTGGTTTGTGTCAGGCTGTAGCCGCGGTTCAGCACGGCCAGCGGACTCAGCGCACGTAACTGCACTTCAAGCCGATGCAGATTCTGTTTTCGTTCTGCTGCGGAGTTCTGCAGGCAATAGGTCATGGTCTGCTGCAACCCCGGCAAACACTGCCGCTTCGCCGAGACAGTGTTTTTGAGAATGTAGATCAGCTTCTGTTCCAGCAAGGGCAGACGCCGGCGCTGTTCAGCAACGGCACGTTGCAGGCAATGCGAAAGAGTAAGAGCGGCTTCATCGATTCGCTGCTGCCGCTGCTGCAGGCCACCGCGCAGAGCGTGCACCATTGACTGGCGGAATCCGGGAATCCGCTCACGCAGAACCAGCACGCGGTTTTGCAGCGACCCGCCGAGCCTTGAACCCAATCGCGCGATTTGTTCTTCGAGTTTTGCTTTTTCGCAAACCGCCAGCTCGGCTGCTGCCGAAGGAGTCGGGGCGCGAACATCGGCAGCAAAATCGCTGATGGTGAAATCAATTTCGTGTCCTACCGCCGAGATAACCGGAATCCGCGATGCGGCGATGGCGCGGGCGACGACTTCTTCGTTGAATGCCCAGAGATCTTCGAGACTTCCGCCGCCGCGTCCGACGATCAGTACGTCAATATCATCGCGGGTGTTGAGGTAGTCGATTGCTGATGCAATACTTTTTGCCGCGGTATCCCCCTGCACGGTGACAGGGGCGAGCAGGATTTCGAGGTTTGGAAAACGGCGCCTCAGCACATTGAGAATATCGCGGATTGCCGCGCCGGTGGGGGAAGTGATCACGCCGATTCTCTGCGGGAGCATCGGCAGCGGTTTTTTGCGCGCTTCATCGAACAGACCTTCCGCAGCCAGCTTGGCTTTCAGTTTTTCAAACTGCTCCTGCAGCGAGCCTTTACCCGCTTCTTCCATCTGTCGGATAATCAGCTGATAGTTTCCGCGTGCTTCATAAAGACTGACCTGTCCGAAGGCGCGCACTTTGAGGCCGTCTTTCGGCAAAAAAGTTATCGATGCATTATTCTGCCGGAACATGGCGCAGGAAACCGCTGCCGCGGCATCTTTAAGTGTGAAATACCAATGGCCGCTGGAATGGCGCGTGAGGCGCGAGATTTCTCCTTCAACCCACACCTCACCGATACTGTTTTCAAGCGTGAAGCGCGCCGCGCGGTTCAGTTCCGCAACGCTGTAAATTTTGCGTTTCACTTCCATCAGGCTCTTTCGCGAATGCGTTCAATTGAGCGGGCTTTCCCGCAGTTGATGTCGATATCCAGAATGACGCCTTCGAGCACCGGATCTTTTTTCGATGTATCAAACTTTTGCGGCATTCCGGTGATAAAACGCTGAATAACCGGTTCGACTTCGCGCCCAATGACGGAGTCTTTCGGACCGGTCATGCCGAGGTCGGTAATATAGGCAGTGCCGTTCGGCAAGATCGTTTCGTCCGAGGTCTGGACGTGGGTATGTGTACCCAGCAGAGCGGTAACCCGTCCGTCGAGGTAACGTCCCATGGCGATTTTTTCCGAGGTGGCTTCGGCATGAAAATCGACGAGAATCGTTTTGGCCTGAGCGATGCCGATCAATTTGTCAGCAGTGCGAAACGGACAGTCCGCCGGATTCATAAAGATGCGGCCGATCAGAGAGATCACACAAACCGGACCTTCATCGGTCTCAATGACGGTCATGCCGCGGCCGTTGGCGGCCGGCGGAAAATTGGCAGGACGGACGATGCGCGGTTCGGTATCGAGCAAGCCGGCGAGAGTTTTGTTGTCCCAGGTATGATCGCCAAGCGTCAGCGCCCCGGCCCCGGCGGCAAAAAGCGCTTCGACGATTTCGGGCGAAGGTCCGCGTCCTCCGACGGCGTTTTCAGCATTGGCGATGACGAAGTCAATCCGGCCTTCATCGCGCAGATGCTGTGTAATGCGCTGAAAAACCTGCCGACCCGCACTGCCGACCATATCGCCTGTAAAAAGAATTTTCATGCCGGCGAGCATACCTGAAAATTTACGGACAGTGAGAAAAAAGTTTCAATGTCGCAGATGCTCGTTCTGAATGCAATCGGTTGCTGTATCGTTCCGCCTTCCGTATTCTATGTAAAATTGCATTAGCATTGGCGCCGCTTTAACCGAAGAGCTGTCTGTCACAGCTTGTCGGAGAGATTCCCCAGCTCTGGCTGCCTCCGAACTCTTCAGTTTGATCTGCATTTTCTTCGGCCTCTGTTTCGGCATGAAGGCCTTTACAGTCGAACTAATCCAGGTTCTTCGTCGCAAAAGCAGTAAAAGAATCTATGGATTGCCGATATGGTCTTGCCATGGAAAACCATGCTGATTATCTTGTATCTTTCTCTGCCGGGCCCGTAGCTCAGTTGGTCAGAGCAGGAGACTCATAATCTCTTGGTCGCAGGTTCAAGTCCTGCCGGGCCCACCACTTCAAGGTTCTTCCCCAAAGACGGGGGCAGGGACGAAGTTTTTTAACCACAGAAGACAATCAGACCCAAACTGCACTTATTAAACGATCTTTTTTCGGGAATGAAGTCCATGGATGTTCTTTGCCTTTCGCGAACCACGTATCCCGGCAAAAAACAGCACAGGGAAAAAGAGATGCGGCGATACGAACTATCCTTTCATTCGTATCAGTCGGCGGGATTCAATTCAAATAACCCGATTCTTTCATCTTTTTAAGGATAAAATCGCGCGCGATAATAATTTCCTGTTCGGGGTTCCCGGACTTCTCAGACCACATTTCAATTAAAAACGGACCTTTGTATCTGAGGCTGTTCAGTACCTGGAATACTTTGATGAAATCCACGCAACCGGTACCGAAAGGGACCTCTTTGAATTTTCCTTCAAAGCCGGAAAAAACCGCCAGGGTATCTTTAAGGTGAATCGCTACAGTCCAGTCGGCACCGAGTTTCAATTCATACTCTATGTCATTGCCCCAGGCTGAAAGGTTTCCTACATCGGGATATACGGCTGTCCAGCAGGATGGAAAGGTTCGTTTGAGATTCATAAAACGCGAAATAGAATTGATATACGGAGTGTCCATTATTTCAAACGCAAGCATGACCTGAGATTGCTTTGCCATGTCCTCACACAACGCAAAGTTTTCCAGAAACCACCGATCTGTATCCTGATCCGGTTTCTCGTAATAGACATCATATCCGGCAACCTGAATTACACGGACCCCGATATCAGATGCCAAGAGAATGGCCTTTCTCATAATTTCCAAAGCCGTTTTCCGCACGTCCGGATCATGACTGCCCAGAGGAAACCTGCGATGGCAGCTCAGACAGATGCTGGGTATTCCAACGCCGGTTGAAATGATATTCCTATGCAGCCCAGATCTCTCCCCCGCGGTCCAGTCCAGGCGAGCAAGTCGATCATCGGTTTCGTCTATTGACATCTCAACAAAATCAAATCCAAGCCGACGGGCGGTCTCAAGTCGTTCCCGCCAGCGTAAATCATTGGAAAGAGCTTTTTCATAAAGACCGAGTTTAAGTTCTTCTCTTTTCATATATTTCTTGATTTATTTGCCGGCAGTGAATCCAGTTAAACGTTGAAACGTCTTTTCAGGGAGCTGATTCACGGATAACCAGCGAGGGTTCCAGCACAATCTGATAATTGGAGACCGTTTTCTCGTTTGAAAGCAAGTCGATGAATTCCAGGGCTTTCTCGCACATTTGCTGATAGGGCTGAGCGATGGTGGTAATTGACGGGTAATACATTCTCGCAAACAGGACGTCATCCATACCGATCACGGAGACATCATCCGGAACCCTTACGCCTTTTCGTAATAGTGTTGAGATTACACCCGTAGCAATTGAATCGTTTTGGCCCCAGACGCCATCAAACTCAAAACCTTTTTCGATAAAATACTCAATAGCCCGAACACCTGTATCGTAATTAAAATTCCCTTCAAACC
>JASKKX010000007.1 GCA_030153935.1 Verrucomicrobiota bacterium
GCTGCAGGAAGCCCAGGCCGCCCAGCTCGGCCACGAACAGTTCCTTGAACTGCTCATACAGGACGAACTCGCTCTGCGCACCGACCGTAAAACCGCCCGCGCCCTCAAAGCGGCCCGATTCGTCAACCTGAAGCCGCTTGACCGCTTCGACTGGCAGTTCAACCCCAATATCGATCGTCGGCAGATCCTCGAACTGGCCACCTGTGCGTTCATTCGTCAGCATACCGACCTGCTCATGATCGGCCCGCCGGGCACCGGCAAAACCCACCTGGCTCAAGCCCTGGGTTACGAAGCGATCAAACGCGGCCACACCGTGCGCTACATCTCCATCTTTGAGCTGGTCCGCGAACTCATGGACGAAGACGCACTCGCCTCGGGCCGGTTGATGAGCAAATACCTCAAGCCCGACCTGCTCATCATTGATGACATGGGGCTCAAACATCGGTGTCCGGGAAATTGATCTGTCTGTGTATGAAAATGTGGCTCATATGCGCCCATATTGCCCGATATCTCGCTAAAGCGGCTGGTTTTCGTTTCTGCCCATCCCTCCACATGTGCATCGTGAAGCAATGAATCCATTTATATAATGTCTTTAAAAGAGCGGTCGTCTTTAAAAGAATAAAGCATAATCCCTCCTGTTATTTCCGTGACGCCAGTTCCGCAACCTGTTACCATAGAAAAGGATGTGAAACAAAAAAGGAGGACGCCGTGCTCGAAAAAACCCTGATGGATATTTTATCGCAAAGACTGGCCGAGGCTGCGCAACGTGTGCGCGGCAAGCGGAGTAACGCAAGCCTGTCTGATTTAGATTTTGCTTTGGCCGGCATTTGCAGGGTCTTGTCAAAATCCCGCTCCGGTCGCGAATGGCTCCAGTGCGATACACTCTTCGGGATCTGCCGAAGCACCTTCTTCGACGCGCTTCAATCCACCCGCAGGCGCGACGTGATGGATCATCTGGCCCGACGCTTTACCGCCGATCTGACCGAAATCATAAAAGCGGACGGAATCGATTTCCTCGCGGATATACCCAAGCTCGCAGACGTAGAGGTTCTTGCCGTTGACGGCCATGAAATCGAGCACCCGCAACATGCCAATAAAAACAAAAAAGGGAGCTTCACGACCATGGCCATGATCTACCCAATGGATTTGCACACCGGCTTCTCCCTTCCCTTTGCCCGGGCAGGAAAGGATGGGCTCAAGGCGCACGAGTGGCCGGAGTTTAAACGCAAGCTTGCTGCTCAGATTAAAGAGCGTAAGCGCCATACCCCCTTGTTCTACGTGCTCGACCGCGCCTATATCGATACCTCTTTTTGGGATGCCATGCGAAAAAAGAACGTCTTCATGG
Source organism: Verrucomicrobiota bacterium (assembly GCA_030153935.1). Lineage (GTDB taxonomy): Bacteria > Verrucomicrobiota > Kiritimatiellia > Kiritimatiellales > Tichowtungiaceae > Tichowtungia. Next base: position 1,346 of record JASKKX010000007.1, read on the forward strand.
TTTCGCGCTTCAAGGAAAATATGAAGCCGGTGGTGAAAGAGCCGGTTCCTTTTGATCGAACCGATCCGCGTAACAAAGGAGTTTCAGGGTGCTTCCTCATCAGCTTTGAAAGCGGCGGAACGGCCTATCTGATTGAATACATCGATCCTGAAACCCGGACGGAGTACAAGTTCATTACGACCTCCGCCCAGCTGCAGCCCGGGGAAATCGCCTGGCTGTACTTCTGCCGCTGGCGGATCGAAAAAACCTTTGACACCTTTGAAAGCGATCTGGAGGAGAACAAAGCGTGGGCTACCGGAAATACCGCCCAGCTCCAGCAGGCCTGTTTCATCTGCATGGCCGGAAACTTCCTGCGCTATATTGAGCAAATACTCGACCGGCACCATGGTCTTCGGGATGAGAAAGTCATTGAGAAGTATCGTCGGCAGCTTGGGAAAAGAGATGTCACCGCACAAAAGAAAGGCCGCAGCCTCTCTTCAGTCATGGATGCGGGGCGACGGATGGCAAAACTTTCGCTGCAATATATTCGCTGCTTCCGAAAACATTTTTTCGGGAAATCACCGCCACAGGTCTACCTGCCGGAATTTGGTGCGGCACTCCGGTCGTACCTGTAATGAACTGCCGGACACCGATGATAAAATAGTATTTCCTTTCCCGTTTGTTTGTCAAATAATACTTTTATTTATCGGGTTTATCGCTAACATTTTGCAATTAATTTCAGGATATTGAGTCGGACCTGCTGTTCTCGGAAAAGTCGTAACTTTCTGATGACTTTTTCTTATGAGCATTCGATGCGTCACCTCATGAAAAAAATTAATCCTGCCACGTCTTGAATTGTTCAAATGTCTCTCCAGCAAAATCTGAGGGTTAGTTCCGGCTCCGGAAGCTCGCTCATGGTGCGAAACAGAACAATTTCAAGCACGTCGCAGCTCCGAAAGCCGAAGGCTTTTGCAGCCATCCTGCTTGAGCTGCCTGACTTCATCACTTCATCGATCCGAACCGTGATTCATGCCCTGTTCAGGTGCTGGACAATGTGATAGCGGTCGGGCACGTGCAACGCCTGCGGAGCCTTCTTGCCGATCACCTTGAGACAGGCCTTCCACATGTCGGAACAGACCAACTTCAGCCGACTGCACCGTTCCCTGCCAAACTCCCGAAAGGCCGTCAGAAGTGTTTTTGCGGTGCGGTCCCGCCCGATAAACAGCAGTCGGCGCATGCCCGCATCAATCTGATAAACCACGGTCAGGTATTGATGTCCTTTTCCATATTGGATTTCGCCCCCTCCAACCGCTTCGATGAGGCCATCAAGTCGGCGGCGTGCCGGTGTCCGTAAAGCCACGATGGCCTTCACCGACCGAAACACCGTGTCCCGGCTTGTGCAGAACGCTTCAGCGGTTTCCTTCCAGGAAGGCTTCCGGGCCCGGCGGACAAGGAACAGATGGAAGGTTTTCGTGGTATGAGATTTCCCATCGGTCCACGGGATTTTTTCAACTTTCACTCCGCATTCCGGACAGTCGACCCGGCGTTCTTCAAGCCGGTCGGAGAGGCTGCGAGGGTTTCCGCATCCGGAACAATCGGTTTTGCCGCTCTTCCCTGGCCGGATCCTTGCCATCGGCATAGAGCCTCGCTTGCGCAATTCCAATCGGCAGTCGACATAGATAGAGCCTGTCCCGCTTGAGCAGTTTCTTAAAATCCCCGGCCAAGGATGAATCCATTGCCGCCAAAGACACGCTGTATCGCTGTCTGGATAAGCTTTGCGAGCATAAAACCGACTGGTCCTCTTTTCTGAAGGAGCGCTGGAGCGAGTTGTTCGATGCATCGTACGATGTGCTGCTCTACAATTTAATCAGCACGTACTTCGAGTGCGATATGGCTGAAGAGACCGACGGCCTGCGCCGCTTCGGCTACAGTCGCGACAAACGATCCGACCGCGTACAGGTGGTGGTTGCGCTGATCATCACACCCGAAAGCTTCCCGGTCACCTGCGAGGGGGGATGTCCGGCAACACGTCGGATCAAACAACCCTGCCGGAGTTCCTGCGCAAAGTGGACATCACCGTTCCCGGGGAAGACGAACCCATTCATGCCGAAACCTTCACGTTCGGCCTCAACCGCAAAAAGTTTTGCAAAGCGCGCCGAGGCGAAGGAACCTACGACGAACGCAATCTGATCCTGCCGCGCTACACGCAGCCGGAGAAAGAACTTCAGCTGCTGTTGCATCAGCTCAACCTGAGGCGTCCCGTCAACCGCCCCCTCGACGGGAAGAGCTGAAAAAGAAATGCAGTGAAGACCTTTGAGGTAAAATCGAAGAAAAAAGGCGGTTCAACCCGCGAACAGCGAAAGACGGGTTATCACCTCGCCCGTGTGCGGACACTGTGGAAAAATCCAAATCGAGGCCGCCGGAGAAAACCCGCCTTTTGGGGACAGGCTCTGCGATATTTTGGTATCAGACCGAACGAAGAAGATTGCCGGATGAAAAACACGATTAGCGGGTCAAGTCTGATCGGCTTTCAGCCACTCTGAAAAACAGGGAACACCTTCAAGATTTGTGATGCGGCCGTTTTCCACCTGAAGAGCTCTGCCGGAGATCGTCACCCGAAAGCGCGGAGTGCGGTCGAGCTTCCAATCCCTGGACGAAATTTTCCCGATGATGGGAAAAAGCGCTCCCTCGGGAATGCTGTTGTCGTCCCAATGCTCCACACCTTCATCGTCGTCGTACATTTCCCGAAACGTTTCGATTAGCGCGGCGGAAAGTGTGTCAATTGTTAAGCCGGGTGCAGTATCCGCCAGATTCATCACCTGTGCAGGAACAGAAGCAATGGCTTTGGTTTCGATTGTGTCGAACTCGGGGCCCAGATAACGTCCAAGTCGGTTGAGGTCGCTGCTGACCAGCAGTGTGCCGTGATGCAGGACATGCTGCCTGCGGAAACAAAAGGCCTGTCCGGAAAATTTATTCCCATTCACCGCCAAAGAGTTTTTCCGAACTCTGGAACCCTGAATGCCGAATTTTTCCAGGGTTCGGAAAATCAACTCGTATTGCTTTTCCTCACGATATTGCGTGCGCGGAACAATCACTCCTATGTTGAGGTTGCCCTCATCATGATAAACTGCACCGCCGCCGGAAATGCGCCGCGCCAGCGGAACACGTTCTTTTTCCATCAGTGACAGGCGGCATTCGCGCCATGGATTCTGATTTTTGCCGATCACAACACAGGGTGAATCCACATAAAGAAACAGAATCGAGGTGTGATTTCCCGCATGGTCGAGCAGCCACTCTTCAAGTGCGAGGTTGCGGTACACATCGCCTTTTGCTGTAGAGACAACCAGCACGTCAGGCCGACTCCTGGAGAATTCTCATCAACTCCTGGTCGGTCAGTTCGACCGGGTTGCCTTTCATACTGCTGGCGTTCTGAGATTTTTCAACCAGTTCCCGGAAGTCCTTTTCGGTCACGCCGAGTCCGCTAAGCGGCGGCACCTGCAGGTCACGGCAAAGTCCGCTAAGCCATTCAATGCCCTCTTCCGCAGACGACCCGCCGGTGAGCCGGGCAAATTCTGTCAGCCGGTTGAGCGAATATGACTCCGGGGCACGCTCCCGAAGAGCCATCAAATTGATTTTCATGACGTGCGGCAGCAATGCGGCGCAAACGATGCCGTGCGGCGCCGCAAACATTCCGCCGAGCGGTCCGGCAAATCCATGAACCGCACCCAGCCCTGCATTAGCCAGCGCCAGTCCGCCGAAAAGGCTCGCCAGCGCCATCTCTTCACGCGCTTTGATATCCGATCCGTTTTCAAACGCCCGGCGCAACGCGCGCACGGCCCGCGGCAGGCCTTCCCGGCAGAAGCCGTCGGTCAGCGGATTGGCTTTTTTCGAAATGAATGCTTCAAGCAGCTGGGTCAGCGCATCGAGCCCGGTCGATGCGGTGACAGCGGGGGGCATGGAAAGCATGTTTTCCGGGTCGATTATGGCAAGATCAGGGATCATTAAAGGATTGCGCATACTGACTTTCACGCGGTGTTCCGGCGAAGCCAGCACCGCGTTTTTCGTCACCTCAGCACCGGTTCCTGCAGTTGTCGGAATTGCAATGGAGGGTGCCGGTCGTTCTGTCAGCGATCGGCCTTTGCCGATCACTTCGAGGTAATCCAGCGGATCGCCGGGATTCGTCATCAGTGCAGCGGCGGCTTTGGCGAGATCAATCACACTGCCGCCGCCGAAACCGATAACCAGATCACAGTCTGTTTCGCGGGCACATTGCGCCGCCTGGCGGGCCGTTTCAACCGATGGCTCGCCGGAAACAGGGAACGGTTTGCTGTCCACCCCTTCTTTACTGAGTGCATCGAGCAATGGACGGGCGCGCTCCACATGGCGCCCCGTCACAACGAGAGCGCTGCGACCGAATCCGGCGGCGGCCGGAGCCGCTTGCGCCAGTTTTCCGCAACCGAAAACAATCCGACCGGCAGTGGCAAATTCAAAAGTCATGAGCATCTCCATTCGGCTTCATCAGGGTAAAGCGTTGTATATTTTATACTGCTGCGCGGGACGGCCATCATATCAGCGACCGTGTCCCGCCAGCGGGCGTAGTGAGCGGTTTCTTTATGCCGCAGTGCCGCTTCTTCATCGCGATAGATTTCCACCAGCATAAAACGGGTCGGGTCATCCTGCTGCTGAACAAAATCAAACCGTGCAATTCCCGCTTCTTTGAGACTGTTTTCCGCATTCATCCGAGTCGCTTCAATAAATGGTTCTACACACTCCGGCTTCACTTGAATCGCTACATGAACCGCCAACATAAAGTACCCCCTTTCGATTTTGTACAGATTACCGGAGTTCCCCGGTCGATGAGAAGAATAAAACAGGATTGACTCCATCCGTCGCAGTCCCCAATCTGTATCGGCAAAAGGACACATTCCATGAGCCACAATAAATATCTCGATAAATTCATGAGTACCTTTCCTTTTGAAGGACTCACCTTTGACGACGTCTCTCTGATTACCCAGTATGCCGACTTTCTACCTGGTGATACGGATGTTGCCAGCCGCCTCACGACAAATATCAAACTGAATATTCCCTTCCTGAGCGCTGCGATGGACACCGTCACGGAAGCGGACATGGCTATTGCCATGGCTCTGCACGGAGGAATCGGCATTATTCATAAAAACCTCGATCCGAAACGGCAGGCCGACGACGTTGATCACGTGAAGCATTATCTTAACGGGCTGATCAGTAAACCGATCACCTTTAACGTCAACCAGACGATCGCACAGATTCAGGCACATCGTGCGAAAAAGGGATATACGTTCAGCGGATTTCCTATTCTTGATGATCAGGGTGCGCTCGTCGGCATTCTGACGTCGAAAGACATTAAGTTTGTGCGGAATCCGGATGCCCGTGCCGAAGAGATCATGACCCGGGAGGTCATCACCGCGGATGAGACAACGGATCTGCAGCAGGCTTACGAAATCATGCAGCAGAATAAAATCGGCAAACTGCCGCTCGTAAAAAACGGAAAGCTCATCGGGCTTTACAGTTATACGGATGTCACCGATCTTGTTGAAAATGCCCAGCCTCTCTACAACCGGGATGAACAGTACCGGCTCCGCGCCGGTGCCGCCATCGGCCCGGGTGATTACGTCCGGGCGGAAGCCCTGGCTGCTGCCGAAGTTGACGTACTGGTTGTTGATACAGCCCACGGCCACAGTCAGGGGGTCATCAAAATGATTGCATGGGTTAAGAAGAATTTCCCCCATATTGATGTTATTGCAGGCAATATCGCCACAGCCGAAGCCGCCATCGCCCTGCGCGATGCGGGCGCTGACGCCGTTAAGGTCGGAATCGGTCCGGGGTCTATCTGCACCACCCGGGTTGTTACCGGTGTCGGCATTCCGCAGATCAGCGCCATCTATCACTGCGCCTCCGCATTGGAAGGCTCTATTCCGGTCATCGCCGACGGCGGCGTCCGCCACTCCGGCGATATTGCCAAAGCGCTCGTCGCCGGCGCCTCCAGTGTGATGATGGGTTCAGTACTCGCGGGCACCGACGAAAGTCCCGGAGAAAAGATACTTTATGAAGGCCGGCAGTTTGTCGTTTACCGCGGAATGGGCAGCCTTGATGCGATGAAATCGCGCGAGGGTTCCCGTCAGCGGTACGGCCTGAAAGACGGCGCGGAAGATGATTTGGTCCCGCAGGGAATTGAAGGCGTTGTGCCATACGCCGGGGAAGTCGGCAAGGTGCTGAAACAGTACAGCGGCGGCCTGCAGGCCAGTCTCGGATACTGCGGATGCCGTACAGTTCCTGAACTGCAGCAAAGAGGATGCTTTGTGCGGGTTTCACACGCCGGCACCCTTGAAGCCCATGCACACGATATCAAGATCACGAAAGAGGCTCCCAATTACCGAGGCTGATGCTAATGATAAAACCATTATTTTTATTTTTGATTTTAACCGCCCTGATTTCAGGATGCGAAACCGCAAAAATGGTCGTCGTGCCGGTTGATGCCGCTGGACAGGGAGATGAAATGACCGGAAAAACTGCAGTTGGTGCAGTAGAACTGACTTTCCCGTCCAAAGAAAAAGAAGAAGAAAAACCGGAACCTGAACCTGTTGCTGAATGAACAGTTTGAAAACAGCCCTGATCCAGATCAATCCTACGGTCGGCGCGCTGGAAGAAAATGCCGAACGAATCATCGTCGAAGCCGGGCGGGCCGTCGAGGCCGGTGCGCAACTGCTCGTTTTCCCTGAACTCGTGCTCTGTGGATATCCGCCTGAAGACCTTATCCTGCGTCCGAATTTTATTCGGGACTGCGGCGAACAGCTCAGACAGCTGGAAAACAGGCTGCCGTCGAAGGTATTCACGGTTGTCGGGGCCCCGATCAGAGACGAGACCGGTCGATACAATGCCGCTGTAGTGTTCCACGGAGGAAACGTGATCGGCACGTATCGTAAAATGCTTCTGCCGAATTACGGCGTTTTTGATGAAAAGCGTGTTTTCCGCGAAGGAAACGATGCGTTCACTTTTGATGCATTCGGCATCAAGGTGGGCATCCAAATCTGTGAAGACTCCTGGTTTCCTGAAGAAGCCGCCTGCGCGGCACTGGCAATGAAACAGCCCGACCTCGTCGTCAATCTCTCCGCCTCTCCCTATCATCATGGTAAACGGCGGGACCGCGAAAATGTTTTTTCCGCGGCCGCGAAAAAACTCAACGCTCCTCTGCTCTTCTGCAACCTTGTCGGGGGACAGGACGATCTCGTGTTTGACGGCGGAAGCACAATTTTCACGGCTGCCGGAGAAACCGTTGCGCAGGCGCCGCTTTTTGAAGAGCACAAACTCGTCACCGACTTTCCAAATCCTGAAAATTTTTCCTCCGACGATCGGAAAAATATCGATCCACTCGAAGAGGTCTACGAGGCGCTCAAGCTTGGACTGCGCGATTACGTCGAAAAAAACGGGTTCAAAAAAACGGTGGTGGCCGTCAGCGGCGGAATCGATTCCGCGCTGGTGGTGACGCTGGCGGTGGATGCGCTCGGTGCAGACCGCGTCGCGGCTGTCACGATGCCCTCGCAGTATTCATCCAGCGAAACGCTTTCTGATGCCGAGCAGATCGCCGCTAATCTGGGGGTTGAGTTCCACACGATTCCGATTTTTCCAATCTTTGGAAAATTCACGGAAGAACTTTCCAAGGTCTGGGGAAATACCGCCCCGGATCTGGCCGAAGAGAATCTTCAGGCGCGCATCCGCGGCACGCTGATCATGGCGCTCTCAAACAAATTCGGCTGGCTGGTGCTGACCACCGGCAACAAAAGCGAGTTTGCCACCGGCTACTGCACGCTCTACGGCGATATGGCCGGCGGCTTCGCCGTCATTAAGGATGTACCGAAAACGCTGGTATTCAATCTCTGCCGCTGGCGCAACAAACAGGGGGTTGTCATTCCGCCGACAACTGTTGAACGCCCGCCGTCTGCCGAACTGCGGCCGGACCAGCAGGACACAGACTCTCTCCCGCCTTATGAAGTACTTGACCCGATCCTCGAAGCGTATGTGGAAAAAGATATGGGAATCGACGCCATGCTGGCGGCCGGCTTTGATGAAGCCACCGTGCGGAACGCCGTCCGGCTGGTTGATCTGAGCGAATATAAACGCCGACAGGGTCCGCCGGGGATCAAGATTACACCCAAGGCATTCGGGCGTGATCGCCGCATGCCGATTACCAATCGCTACCGCGGGTGATCCATCATCGCATTTCCAGCCAGGAATCCATCGGGTCGGCAGAACGCACGAGGTGCATACCGGCCTCAGAAAACCTCTGGAAGGCTTCATCCGCCTGTTCAGTAAAATCAATAACTCCGGGAACGACGACGGGTGAGGTGCAATCTTCCAGCAGATAAATCTGTTTTACAAAATCCGGCCGTTTTTCAAGAAGATCGCTGAACAGATTTTCAACTGTCCACGCAACACAGTGACTTTTAGCCTGTCCGGCAACCAGGACTGCATCGTACTGCAACAGCTTTTCGAAAAGGTTTTCGCTGTGGGTGTCCAGCGGGCGACCCTGCGCATCGGTCTGGACTTCGGGTCGGGACGCGGAATAACTTTCAGTGAGGGCATGCCGTCCTTTGATGACGAAATCAGGCGGACTGAAACGGGCAAGGGTGTGGAAAAAAACCGCCTCTTCAAATACAGGTGCCAGCGCATGACCGACTCCGCCGAGCATGGCGTGATAGGGCCAGATATTCAGTGCGAATTTCCCTCCTTCATCCAAAGTTTTTACATAATGCTGCAGATAACGATCCGCCTGTTCCGGTGCCATCCCCAATGCCCGGGCGGCCTGGGGATGGACGTGCCATGCGCCTTTTTCAATGTCAGCCCGATGAATCACCGTTAACGGTTCAGGATGCCGACCGGCCGGATTGACCAGAAAAACCGAATGAAAAATCTGCAGCGCCTGATGTGTATCCATGGTCGGAATGATACCGGTGATCCGGTGCAGGTTGCGGTAGATGAATTCAGCCAGACGGCAGTTATCCTCCACAGCGCCCTTTCCGGACCGTCCGGCAACAAACAGTTCGAATCCGGGAAGGCAGAAGGTATTCTGAATATCCACACCGAGCAGTGCAACGCGAAACTCGTCGTCCTGGGCCGGCTGAAGATCATATTTTTTCGCCCAGGTCTCCGAATCGGCAGCAAGCTGCTGATAGGGAATGCGCCGGAGGATCCCCGCTTCCACAGGGTTGAAGTGTGCCGGAATCGGAAGTTCTGCACTCATGACTCAATCTCCGGATTATGATCTGAAATCTTCATCCGTTACACGGCAGAAACGCGGGTTCGCCTGGAAGCGGCGACCGGTTTTGGCACAGGGGATTCCTTCCGTTTCGACGACATCCGCGGTAAAATCCCATTGGCCCTGGATCAGTGCCGTGCCGACCCCATATACGTCCGCCGGGACTCCCTGTTGTTCAAACGCACGAATGCGCTCGGCAGTAAAGCCGCCGGACACAACGACTTTAACATGCTGAAAACCATTTTTATCCAATTCTGTTCTCAGTTTTTCAATCAACCGGGGCGATACACCATTCGGCCGGAACATGCCCATTTCCGGAATCATCGATCGGTCGACCATCGTTTCCGAGGTATCCACCCGAACACCCCAGAGCCGTTCTCCCATTGCCCGGGCGCATTCCAGCGAGGTTTTGACCACGTCGTTCTCAAAGTCGACCAGCGCGATCAGATTCACATCGGGATATGCTTCATAAAAAAGTCTGGTCGCATCCACCGTGCTTCCTTTCATGGCGGCAATCAAGGCATGCGGTACAGTACCGGCTCCGGAAACACCCCACCACTCTCCCTGGGCATCCGTGCTGACTCCGGAGGCTCCGCCGATGTGGGCGGCATAGCCGTCGCCGCCCTGTACAGCCCAATGGTCGAACCGGGCCGGGAAATAGAGAACCGGCTTCCCGGCGGCCGCATGGACCACACGGCTCACATTGGTGGCAATGCGGGTGCGGCGGGCCAATGCCCCGAGATACAGCGTTTCAAGATGGGCAAACAGACTGTAGTCACCGCGAATGTGCATAACGGATTCCCACGGGGTCACCTGATCGCCATCATGAAGCGCTTCAACCGACAGACTGTCGTATCCGCTTTCCCATAAATCATCGAGCTGCCTGGTAATTTCCGTCCGGCGCTGAATGCAATCGACATACTGTTGGCTGTCCTCAAGAAAACTGCGGCGTATTCGCTGTTTGAGCTCAATCAACTGGTCGAACAGGCCGAAAGCTTTTTCGGCATTACGATAGCGGCCGGCGGCCAGCCGCAGGATTGCCAGAGCTTCATCAATCCCGCAGAGGACCGCGTCTTTTTTCTGAAAGACCTGCATGGTGACCGCCGGATGCAATCCTTTTTTTTCCAGGGCGACCTTTGCGCGCCAGAAATAAACATCACTTCGATAGCCCCGACGCAGTTCCTGTACGGGCAGATCGAATACATAACTCGGCAAACGGCTGCGACTCCGCGAATTGGTGTTCATAGGGAGAGTATGAAAAAAGAAGAGGCCTGCGTCAATGGCTGTTATGAACTGTTAATCGTCATCGGGAACGAACCGGCGCATCCGGACGGCGGCATAAATAAAGGGAGTGTCGGCCAGCGCCACCATCCATTTAAACAGACAGGTGGTTATCCAGATATCAATTACCACTGACATTTCAAATACACCGGAAAAAGCGGCAAAAGTGAAAACCGCCGAATCGATCACCTGCGAGATAATCGTACTGGCATTGTTACGCAGCCAGAGCCATCGAGTCGAAGGAAATTTCCGCTTCCAGAAGTCGTACGCCCAGATATCGTGTGTCTGTGAAAGCAGATAAGCCAGCAGACTGGCGGCGGCAACGCGCGGCAGCAGAGAAAAAAGAGCCTGCAGTGCCGGCTGCGAAAAATCGCTTTCATGCGGAACAAACCGAACGGCAAACTGCATCAGGAGAGTCATTATAATCAATGAAAAAAATCCGGTCGCAACTCCTTTGACTGCTGCTTTTTTTCCGTACAGTTCGGAAAGAATATCCGTCGCAAAAAAACTGGAGGCATAAGTGATATTTCCCAGTGTGCAAACCATTCCGAACAATTCGACCGTTTTGAGCACCTGGATATTGGCGATAACCACGGAGAGCCCGCACCATAAATAAAGTCCGGTTTTCCCGAAAAACCGGAACCCCAACAGAACTGCCAGGAAATTCACCAGCAGCATCGCAATCCATAAAAGTTCATTGAACATGGTCTGTCCTCATTTTGATTCAAGGTTTCTACCACAAATCAGTTATCCCCGCACTTTTAAAGTGCCGGGGAAGAAAATCAGACCTTTTTTGAGGGATAAAACCCTTTCCAGGTCCGGATTCGAAACGGAGTGGAAAAAGGCTTTTGATATTTTCAGAAGCAATGACTGGAAGGAATGGTAAAAAACGGCTAGGTTTTTTCTGATATTTGTAAATCCGGAGAGCTTTTATGATTAAAATTCTTTGCATCGGAGCAGGTTATGTCGGGGGGCCCACCATGGCGATGATCGCCAAAAAGAATCCGGCGGTTCAGGTAACGGTTGTCGACATTAATCCTGAGCGCATTGCAGCATGGAATTCCGACCATCTTCCGATCTACGAGCCGGGACTCGATAAGGTCGTCAGGGAAGCTCGCGGTCGTAATTTGTTCTTCTCCACCGATGTGAATAAGGGAATCGCCGAAGCAGACATTATTTTTGTCAGTGTAAATACTCCAACCAAAACCTTTGGTCATGGTGCAGGATATGCCGCTGATCTGCAATACTGGGAGAAATGTGCACGCCAGATTCTCGAAGTGTCCACTTCCAGGAAAATCGTTGTCGAAAAAAGCACTCTTCCCGTCCGTACGGCCGCCGCAATGGAACGAATTCTCAACAGCGGAAAAAACGGAGTTCATTTCGAAGTCCTCTCGAATCCGGAATTTCTCGCCGAAGGAACCGCCATTTCCGATCTCGACAATCCCGACCGCATTCTGATCGGCGGACACCCCACTCCCGAGGGGCAAAAGGCCGTCCAGACGCTGGTCGATGTCTACGCTGCGTGGGTTCCGAAAGAAAAAATCATTACCACCAACCTCTGGTCAAGTGAGCTTTCAAAACTGACGGCCAACGCCTTTCTTGCTCAGCGAGTCAGCTCGATCAACAGTATTTCCGCTCTCTGCGAAGCAACTGAAGCAGATATCGGGGAAGTAGCTTACGCGATTGGGAAAGACAGCCGAATTGGATCGAAATTTCTAAAGGCAAGTATCGGCTTCGGCGGATCCTGCTTTAAAAAGGATATTCTGAATCTCGTTTACCTCTGCGAAAGCTACGGCCTGCATGAAGTGGCCGAATACTGGCGACAGGTGGTTAAAATGAATGAATATCAGGAGCGCCGCTTTGTCACGCGCATGCTCACTGAAATGTTTAACACTATCGCCGGCAAACGCATTGCGCTCTTCGGATTCGCATTCAAGGCTGACACCGGAGATACCCGGGAAAGTCCGGCGATCCTGATCGCGCGCGAACTGCTGGCGGAAAAAGCGGACGTAGTCATCACCGATCCGCAGGCGCTGGAACACGCCAAAGACGATCTGGCGGATGTGTCCGGTCATATCACATATGAGCCTGATCCTTATAAAGCCGCCGCAGGTACTCACGCCGTGGCTTTATTAACCGAATGGAAAGAATACAAGGCGCTCGATTACCAAAAGATTTTCGATGGCATGGTGCAGCCCGCATTTCTCTTTGACGGGCGCAATCATCTCGACCACCAGACTCTCCACGACATTGGGTTCAATGTCTATTCCATCGGCAAGGCTCCCCGGAAACACATTTAATTCAGCATCGATTTAAACCATAAACACAGGAACCTACCCCGACAGGCACTCTTTAAGCAACTTCAACAGGGGCTTAAACTAGAACCTGTCCAAAATACGCATTTGGTCTGTATCGCAGGATGAAACGGCGGGGAAGTTCCGGACAAACGAGGCGTTTTTTGCCCTTTTTTTACGAATAAGTGGCTCTTCTCAGGTAATATAAGTCTGTACTTTTTAGGCTGCAGCTCCCTTCTCCAGACCTCTGTAAATATAGATTATCGGACCGGCGCGGCGATAAAATCATAATCGAGAGAATCAGAAATTTTCACATCAAACCGGTCGCCCGGCACCGCAGCGAATTCAGGGAGAAAAAATACGCCGTCAACTTCCGGAGCTTCGCATTGAGAGCGGGCGATCAATCCCTCTTCACCGGCACCGTCAATCATCACCTCAACGGTTTCTCCGACCCGCGCAGCACAGTGCGCGGCAGAGACCACGCGCTGCGCTTCCATCAGGAGTGCCCGGCGTTCTTCCTTCACCTCTTCGATAACAGTATCTTCCATATCGGCGGACCGTGTATCCGGTTCGGGAGAATAGATGAAAACACCGGCGTGCGTGAAGCGCCCTTCTTTTACGAAGTCCAGCAGTTCATGGAAGTCGTCCTCCGTTTCGCCGGGATGACCGGCGATAAACGTTGTGCGGACCGCGCATCCCGGAAGGACGTCCCTGATCAAATCGAGTTTTTCCAGAGTCTGGATCTTTGTGAGCCGGCGACCCATTACATTGAGCATCCGGTCGGAAATATGCTGGAGCGGCAGGTCGATGTACGGACAAAAACGGGGATCGGAAGCCGGCACGTCCAGCAGCTCCCGCGTGAGATGCTGCGGACAGGCATACATCAGCCGGAACCAGACATCCTCGCTGATTTCATCGCGCAGACGGCCCAGCAGTGTTTTAAGATGCAGTTTGCCGTCCCACTCCTTGCCATAGGCCGTGGTATCCTGGGCGATCAGATTGATTTCCACTGCGCCCGTCTCAATCAGCGACCGGGCCTCGGTGAGAATGTCGTCCATCGGACGGCTGATCTGTCTCCCGCGGATTTTCGGGATGGAACAAAAAGAGCAGGGATTGGAACAGCCTTCGGAAATTTTCAAATAGGCGGTGTGCGGCGAACCGACCCGCAGGCGGGGATGAATCAGAAAATCGCTGTAGCTTTCAGGTTCAGTTTTTTCACTTTCTTCTCCAAGCAGCTTTGCACAGATTTCCGGCAGACGGCTGTAGTCATGAAATGAAACGCGTGCGTCCGCGGCTTTCAGAAACAATTCCAGCTCCGGACTGTCTGCAACACGCTTGACCAGACAACCGAGCGCAATGACAACCCGCGGGCCGCCTCCTTTTTTGAGTTCGCGCAATTCATGCAGAACCCCCGCCGCCTCTTCACGCGCAGCCTGAATGAATCCGCAGGTGTTGACGAGACAGGCATCGGCATCAGCCGGATCTTCGGCAATCATCCAGCCGCTCTCCGCGAAGCGGCCGAGAATAAGTTCGGAATCCACGGTATTCTTGGCACAGCCAAGACTGATCAGACTGACGACAGGAATTTGTTTATTCATTAGGTTTACCGTTTCCAGAAGCCGGGGATGAAAAAGATCAAGACGGGATACAGTTCAGACGGCCGAGCAGCATGCAAAGCGGCAGGATGATCGGTCCGGTCATCGGAACCGCAGCATAATTCTGCGCGGCCTCCACAGCAGAAAGCCCTGGACCGGTATTGCCGGGCATTTGAAGCGTATTGAAAATTTCATGCGCACTCTCCCGCTTCTGGTTGATCACCAGGTCGACTCCCCTTGCTGACAGATCATAGAGATCATCCATATGAATACACTCAGGGCTCGAAACATGGGCCACCTTGCGCGGAACCCCGGCGGCGGGAGCATACAGACAGGCAAGAATATTGACCCCATTGCGGTTCGTCACCGCACTGACAAGATGGCAGTTCTTCACTTGTGCTTCGGCAAGTAACTGCGGGCTCGATCCCGGCCCGCACAGGGTCAGAACATCCAGCTTCGCTTCAGCCTGGATCAGCACCTTTGGATCAGTATCCATCATCACCACGCTGTGTTTCTCTTCACAGAGACAGAGCCGCTGTGCAAGTTGCAGCCCGGCATTCCCTGCACCCATAATAAGAATTCGCATAAGGTCGGTGTTTATGACGCAGAAAAGTCTGCGGATCAATCAAAAAGGCCTATACCGAACAAGGTCATTCGGGGAAAAAATCGCCCAGTGTCAGTCCTGCGGAGCCTGGTTTCCCATGTAATTTAGGCGGGGACAATCGTTCTTCCGCTTCACAGCGCAATAAAAATTCGCGGCAGGAAATCACCGTGGCACCGAATACAGAAACCAGGCGCTGCTCGATCCAGTCCGAGGTCACCACAAGAATCCGATCCGGGTTAGGTGCGTCATGCACCATCTGCTCAATCAGTCCGTCCGCGGTACGGTTGGAGGGCGAAAAAAGCACTTCTAATTGCGGGGTATCGAGCGAGGCATCGCGGCCACCTTCACGGCCATCGAATACTACCATGACTTTCTCTGCCATCCCCAGGGCCGTCTGTTCAATGCGGCGCACAAGCCGCTGGCGGGCGGTCTGCAGATCGCTCCGCCGACCGTCCAGCGCACTGTCCTGATACATCAGGTTATAGCCGTCAATAATAAGTCGGTCAAAATCCATACGGTTCCCAAGGTAACGAACTCTCCTGTCAATTAGAACAGAAGTGCCATCAAGCCGCCTTAACACACTCAAACCAACTGAAATCCGCAAGCAGGCTACCATAAAGAGGCAGGAAGTTCCTGTAATTTATCTGAAAAACGGAGGTCCGCTGCAAACTTCATTTTTCTTCTTCTCTGATCTTCCGGAAAAATAAAAAAAGCGTCATAAAAGAAACCTGTTATCTGTTATAACCAGCTCATTAAGGATTCATTATGACCGTTGCAAGTGTCAAAAAAGGGGTTACATTTAAGCAATTCCTCAGTTTTCTCGGCCCCGGTTTTCTTGTAACCGTCGGGTTTATTGACCCCGGGAACTGGGCCACCAACATGGAAGGGGGCGCGCAGTTTGCCTATCAGCTGCTGTGGGTGATTACGCTCAGCACCCTGATGCTGGTCGTCATTCAGCACATGGCCGCCAAACTGGGCATTGCCACCGGCAAATCGCTGGCAGTCAATATCCGTGAGAATTTTTCGCTGCCGGTTTCGGCGTTTCTGGGGATAACCATTGTGCTCGCCTGCATCGCAACGGATGTGGCGGAACTGATCGGCGGGGCCATCGGCTTCAACCTGCTTTTCGGACTGCCGCTGTGGATCGGTGCACTGCTCACCGTCTTGCTGGAAATTTTCCTGATCGTCAGCCAGCGCTATCACCGGCTTGAAACCATCATTATCGGATTTCTCGGAATCATCGCCTGCTGCTACATTATTGAACTGGTGATTGTGAAACCGGACTGGGTCGCACTGGCGCCGTCCATCATTATTCCGCATGTGAACCGAAGCAGTATCTACGTCGCCATGGCGATTCTCGGCGCCGTCGTGATGCCGCACAATATTTTTCTGCATTCCAACGTCATTCACAGCCGGAAATGGGGAGTTTCCGAAAATGAAAAAATGGAACTTCTCCGGTACGAAAAACTCGACACGCTCACCGCGATGCTGCTGGGATGGATTGTTAATTCCGCAATGATCATTGTCGCGGCAGCCGTCTTCTCACGCCATCACATCATCGTCACCAGCATCGAACAGGCATCGGAAACGCTGCGTCCGCTGGCCGGACCGCTGGCCGGCCTGCTCTTCTCCATCGCACTGGTTTTCGCCGGGGTCGGATCCTCAATCACCTCTTCAATGGCCGAAGTCAATGTCATCACCGGTTTTCTTGGAAAACCGGAAGATCCGCGCACACTGCTCTACCGCACGTCGGTATTCATCACCGCCATTCCTTCCTTTGTCATCATTCTGCTCGGCATGGATACCTTTAAAATATTGATCTTCAGCCAGGTCATGCTGAGTATTCAGCTGCCTTTCACACTGATTCCACTGCTCATTCTCTGTCGCAAACATAAAGTAATGGGCGCTTTCCGGAGCAACCTGAGTGAATTCATTATCGCGGCACTTATTTCCGCGGTAGTCATTGTGCTCAACATCTACCTGCTCTACTCAACCTTCGCAGGAGCAAACTGACATGCAACTGTACAAAAAGATTCTCGTTACCATCGATTGTTCACCGGTAGACGATGCCATCGTCGAACACATTGCATTACTGGCCGCCCAGAACCATGCGGAGGTTCATCTGCTTCACGTCGTGCATGCCCACACTATCGACCAGCGCCGGACCCTGCGCGCTCAGGCCGAAGCCTGCCTTGAAAAACACTGCGAAAAACTTCGGGCACAGAATATTGAAACCGGAAAGATCATGCCCTACGGGGAACCCAATGAACAGATTCTCAAAGAAATCGAGGGCGGCGGCTATGACCTCGTCGCCATGGCAACCCACGGGCACACCTTTGCAGGGGACCTTCTCTTCGGCAGTGTTTCCGAAAGCCTGAAACACAAAATCAGCATTCCTCTGCTGCTGCTGAAGTCTGACTAATAACCGGACAGTGGAAAAAATCTGCGCTAAACGTTCGAACTCAGGCAGAAAGGAAGGCTCAACGCGCGTATTCGGAACTTCCAACGCACAACCGGGTGAATGTTTGATCGCACCGCAGCAACTGAAATCTAAAGTGCTTCACCGAAGGTTTCCCTTTATCTTTAAAGAGCTGCATGATAGAAAGACGGGACTATGAAAAGAGCGGTTTTCTTTCTCTTCGTTCTGACGGCTTGTACAATGTATGCGGCAATGCCGGCTGAACAGACCCTCACTCACGTAAGCACCCCCTTTCAATTGGGCTTTGATGAAAAGCATTCCCTTTATCCTAAAGAATACGGAGTGCACGGCCTGCGTTTGAATTCGTTCTTTGTGGAAAACCGCTTTATGTATGGCCTGGACATCGGGTTCTGGAATGTATCGGGAGATGCCGGGGGGCTGCAGATCGCCGTTTACCGTAATGAGACACACAACTTCGGCGGAATTCAACTGGCCCTGTGGAATGCGGAAACCGAAGATGTCCGGGGACTTCAGTTTGCAACGGTTACTACAGATGCAGGCGATCTATACGGCCTTCAGCTCACCGGGCTGCTCGGCAAGGCCCGTGCCGTTCACGGCATTCAGATCGGCGGACTCTCCGCTGTGTCCGAATCGGAAAATGACGATGCCCGGACCTCGGGATTTCAGGCGGGACTGTACGAAGCCCGCGCCGAGAATCTTACCGGAATCCAGCTCGGCGGAATTTTCAGCGAGACAGAATGGAATGCCAACGGCCTGCAGGCTGCCGTGCTGTTCGCCGAATCGCGCTATACCCGCGGCATTCAGCTCGGCTGCCTGACCGCCACCTCGCAGGAAGCTTCGGGAATTCAGATCGGCGGACTGATGGCCCGTTCGGAAATCAACGCTCACGGAATCGTGCAGGCCGGCCTGGTGCTGGCAAGGGCCGGGGAAATGGAAGGCGGACTGCAGCTCTCCGGCATTGCGTCCAATGTGATCGGGGAATCGCGCGGCGTGCAGATCAGCGTCATCAGCACAATGGCCGCATCTGTTCACGGCACCGAAATCGCCGGAATCTGGAATTATGCGTTTGAAGATGTCAATGGCGCACAGGCCGCCCTGGTCTACAATCACGCCCGGTCTGTGCATGGGGTGCAGATCGGCCTCTTCAATTACTGCGAACGCCTTGACGGTCTGCAAATCGGCCTGGTGAACATTGTCAGGGAGAGCTCCTTCCCGGCCGCTCCGTTGCTGCGTTTTGATTTTTAGTTAATAAAGGCTTTTCTTCAGGAGATGGTCTGGCATTGTCCTGCGTCTCGTGCGTATCAACCCGCTTTCAGAAAGGATGCAAAAATGATTAAAAAAGGCGGAACTTATGTTGTAATGGGCCTGCTTAATACGGATTCCATCGCTTACGCGGCCGGAAAGATGATTGAAAGCTTCGGCGGCCAGGTGATTTACACAGTGCAGAACGAGCGCCTCAAAAAAATCTTTTTTGACCGCGGGTGCACCGATCTCTCGCAGGAAGAAAAGGATGCGATGGATATTCGCTATTGCGATGTCACCGTCGAAAATGAAGTTCGGAATCTGTTCAAAGACATCGGCGAAATCAACGGAGTAGTCCATTCCATAGGATTCGCCAATCCGAAAACCTGTCTGGGTGACAAGGTCTACACCAATCATTTTGATGATATCAAACAGGGTTTTCACATCAGCTGTGCATCACTGGCAACCGTCGCCGAATTCGCACAGGAACACATGTCCAAAGGCGGTTCGATTGTAACACTGTCCTTCGCCTCTCAGCTGGCATTCCCCTATTACAACTGGATGGGAGTCAACAAGGCGGCGCTCGAAGCACTCGTGCGGGCACTGGCACGTGAATACGGCCGTGAGCATGTTCGCGTCAATGCCATATCCGCCGGTCCACTGGCCACCAAGGCGGCCAAATCCATTCCGCACTTTGCACATCTGGCCCGCACCTGGAAGAAAATCAGTCCGCTGCCGTGGGATGTGATTCGCGATAAACAGGAAGTGGCCAATGCCGTTGTCTTCCTGCTGGGGGAATACTCCAAAAAAATCACCGGCCAGACGATCTATGTGGACGGCGGCGCCTCTTCCGTCGGCGGCGAACTGCTGCCGCACGAAAGGCCGATCAAAACCATGCCGGCCAAACGCAAAGCGGAAGCCAAAGCACGGCTGGCCCGCATGAGAGCCCTGCAAAAAAATAAATCCGGTTAATTCAAACCGTGGAGTGCGGCGATACCGGTGAAAACCGTATCGCCGCTTTTTATTCGTCGCATAGAACAGAAATACGGAGGTTTTCATTCAGCAATCTGCCGGGAAATCATAGGCAGCCGTTTAACTCCGTTGTTATGGAAAGATAAAAAACGCTGTCCGGAAAGGCGGCTTTTAAAAAGTGCAGAGTCCGAAGAAAAGTGGCGACCCCTACGGGACTCGAACCCGTGTTGCCAGGATGAAAACCTGGAGTCCTAACCGCTGAACGAAGGGGTCGTTCAAAAAGCGAGGGCGTAAGATAGCAGACTCCTGCTGCGGGGCAATAAAAAACAAATGGTTTTTTTATTTCTATCCATCAAATCAGTTGAAAGAGTCCGCATAATGCTGAATAACCGCTGTAATAGTCCATGCGTCATGATACGCGGCACACGCTCCTCTTTCAAAATATTTTGTCTCTATACCTTTACTTCGTCTCCAGTCCCTGAGATGATCACAACTGTTCCCGGGGTGCCGGACGCATGAGGCGGCCGCGCTGAGATAATACCCGCAGAACCTGATCCGGTTAGTACCGGCGAAAGGGAGTGACGTATTCCGGAAGCTCCCTCATAAACGGGAGCTTTTTATGTATCTGACAGTAAACGGCGAGCCGCATGAACACCGCGGCGACGGGACGGTCTCCGCCCTGCTGGCCGAACTCGGCACCGAACCCGCACACACGGCTCTCACCGTAAATGGGAATCTTGTTTTTTCCAAAGACTGGGAAATTTTCAAATTCAGCGACGGCGACACCGTTGAAGTGCTGACATTCGTAGGAGGAGGATAACCTGAAAGATGAACTATGAACGATGAATTGTTGAAACTGGGATCCCACACATTCGGGTCGCGGCTGATCCTCGGAACCGGAAAATTTTCCGACACCGAGACCATGATCCGGGCCGTTGAAGCGTCCGGAACTGAACTGGTCACCGTTGCCTTGCGCCGCTTTAACCGGGATAAACCCAACGACGACCTCTGCGCGCCGCTTGCAAAACTCAGCGCCGTCAGACTGATGCCCAACACGTCCGGGGCGATCAATGCCAAAGAGGCCGTGCGCGCCGCACAGCTCGGGCGCGAACTGAGCGGCAGTCCGTTCGTCAAAGTGGAAATCCACCCGAATCCGCACCATCTGATGCCCGATCCGGTGGAAACCTACTTTGCCGCCAAGGAACTGGCCGCCGACGGATTCCTTGTCCTGCCCTATATTCCCGCCGATCCGGTTCTCGCCAAAAAACTTGAAGACGTCGGCTGTGCCGCCGTCATGCCGCTCGGCGCAGCCATTGGCAGCGGCGGAGGGCTGTCTACGCTGGAAATGATCAAACTGATCATTCGCGACAGCAATATCCCGGTCATCGTCGACGCCGGGCTGCGTGCTCCGTCCGAAGCGGCCTGCGCAATGGAAATGGGCTGCGCGGCCGTCCTCGTCAACTCCGCCATTGCCGCCGCCCAAGATCCTGTTGCAATGGCCGAAGCCTTCGCCCTCGGCGTGCAGACCGGTTTTGAGGCCCGCCAGGCGGGCCTCATGCTTCAATCGGAATTCGCCGTCGCCACCAGTCCTTTAACCTCATTTTTATCATGAAAACAACGCTTCCTGAATGGATTGATCCCGCTCCCTGGCTCGCCAGGGAGTATCGTGTCGTCGACGTGGAACACGCCATCGGCACAGAATCGCCGGACGAGTCCACCCTCGCCGCGCTGCTCTCTCCCGCCGCTGCGGAATTTCTGGAGCCGATGGCCGCGCGGGCGCAGGCAATCACCCGCCGTCATTTCGGACAGACCATCCAGCTCTACATTCCGCTGTACCTGTCCAGCTACTGCTCCAACGGCTGCGCCTACTGCGGTTTTGCTTCCGACCGCCATACGGACCGGCATACCCTGCCCTTTGACGCGGTTGAAAAAGAACTCGATTCCATCAAAACCATGGGATTTGAAGAAATCCTGCTGCTGACCGGAGAACGTTCGTCCCGGGCCGACATCGACTACCTGCGCACCTGCGTTCGGTTGGCCGCCGACCGTTTCCACACCGTCGCCATTGAAGTCTTTCCGATGGAGCAGGATGAATATCATATGCTGGCGGAAGCCGGCTGCGTGAGTGTGACGATGTATCAGGAAACCTACGATCCGGAACCCTACGACCGGATGCACCGCTGGGGCCCGAAAAAAGATTTCTTCAACCGGCTGGATGCCCCGGCGCGCGCATTGGCGGGCGGACTGCGCTTCGCCGGACTCGGAGCCCTGCTCGGCCTCGCTGATCCATACCATGACATGATCGCCCTTTACCGCCATACACGCCATCTGCAGAAAACATACTGGCAGGCCGGGGTGAGTCTTTCCTTCCCGCGGATCCGTCACGAAGCCGGAGGATTTACTGCGCCGCACCCGGTCGATGAAAAAATGCTGGCTCAGATTATTTTTGCCTTCCGGATCTGTCTGCCGGATGTCCCGCTGACGCTCTCCACCCGCGAAGGCGCACCGTTCCGCGACGGCATCGCCGGGATCGGCATCAACAAAATGAGCATCGCCAGCCGGACGACCGTCGGCGGCTATAGTGGAAACGCCCCTGAAGAAGGTCAGTTTGACATAAACGACGGACGCAGCCTTGAGACATTCCAGGCCATGCTGCACGGCAAAAATCTCGAGCCTGTTTTTAAAAACTGGGAAAAGCTCTACCGCCTGACAGCCTGACCGCATTTCGGAGATACCGCATGAAAGAGCACTTTGGATTCTATATGGTCATGACCGACCCGGTTGCCGGTTACGAGGCCTGCACGCAGGCCGCCGTGAATTGCGGCCTGCGTTACGTGCAGTTGAGAATGAAAAACGCACCGCGCGCAAAGGAGGTCTCCAAGGCCTGGAAAGTCCGCGAAATAACGCGCGGAACAGAAACCCTGTTCATCGTCAACGATGATGTCGGAATCGCCAAAGAGGTTGACGCCGACGGCGTACACCTCGGCCAGAGTGATATGCCGCTCAACGAAGCGCGCAGAATCTGGCCGGTCGAAGGAAAAATTTTCGGCCTTTCCACGCACAGCGAAGAGCAGGCCGCAGCAGCCGTCGCACTCCACCCCGACTATATCGGCGTCGGCCCCGTCTTTCCGACGCCGACCAAAGCGGTCGCCGATCCGGATCTCGGAATCGAACGTGCGGGATCGATTGCCGCAAACTCCCCCCTGACCTGTGTCGTACTCGGCGGCCTGGATGAAACCAATCTCGCCGATGTCCTGCGGGCAGGCGCAGTCAACTTCTGCGCGGTGCGCGCCGTCATGCAGAGTCCTGATCCGGAAAAAGAAATTCGCAGATTACAGCAGATATGGAGCGAAGAAGTCTTGACGAAATCCGGCCAGACAGCTACCTTTCTCGCCCCTTTTTGATGCGGGTGTAGCTCAATGGTAGAGCCCCAGCCTTCCAAGCTGGTTGTGAGGGTTCGATTCCCTTCACCCGCTCCATTCACTTCGTTCAACTCCGCAGGTTCAGGTTCCGTTGTCCTGCGGAGGCCCCGCAGGCACTTTCGGTGCTTCGCACATCAGGTCACGCGCTCCACTTTTTCGGGGTTTAGAACTGCGGTTTTAACCCCGTTTTTAATGGAACAGCTCTGTTTAAGTCCGGACAAACCCATTCATCCGCCCGATGGGCAGGATGCCGCCCGGAGAGGTATTTATCCTCTGAAACTTTTACCGGACAGCAGTGGGTGCATATGGGCAACGACGGACATTCCTAGTGAAAATCTCAGTGAGCAGAACAGTGTGGACGACGGCCCTCATCACCCCGCCGCCGTGACGGGGAAAGTTAAAGTAGATCCGAAATTGCTTCGATTCGGCGCAATTACCCGCCTCGTTGTGCAAGAGCAGTAGATTTTTTCACCGCGAAAGATGGCAGGGAACGCAGAGAAAGGACGGCTGCAAAAAAGGGGCTGCTGTTTTTGTGGGGTTCGTGCTTCTTGTGGCAAATAATTTGAATGAAAACTTATGGTGGACAGAGGACTGGAGCAGATTTTTCCAATGGTTGGAAAAAAGCGCAACGGTTGTTTCCAGGGTTTGGAATGCATGGAAGAGTCAGAGTCTTTCGATGAAACGTGAGGCGAAATAAATGGGCGCAGGCGGGTTCATTCCTCCGCATGGCGGGTATCAGCAGTTGCAGTTGTACCGCCGCTCGCTGGTGGTGTATCAGGCGACGCGCAAATTCTGCCGCGAGTTTTTCAACAAATATGACCGCACGATTGATCAGGTGGTGCGGCGGCCCGGAGCGGTAAACAAAATATCATTGAAGGCAGCAAGGCTTCTGGAACGTCCAAGGAAACGGAGATCAAGCTGACCAATGTGGCGCGGGCCAGTCTGGAGGAACTGCTGGAAGATTACCGCGATTTTATGCGCGATCGGGATAGTGCGGAGTGGGACAGGAATCACCGCTATGCCCGGCGGTTGAGCGAGTTGAACCGGAATCCGGACGAGGACTATGAAACCTTTTGTGCGGCGGTTGAAAACGAAGAGGTTGCGATCCGGGTGGATTCGATTGCGGGATTGATCAAGGTGACGAACTATCTGCTGGATCAGCAGATTCGCAGGCTGGGGCAGGATTTCTTTAAAGAAGGCGGGCTGCGCGAACGTATGACGCGCGCGCGGCTGGATGCGCGTGACGAACAGCGGAGACGAGGGAAATGACTGAAAAAGACGGAAACGACTGACTCCGAGCAGATTTTTGTCGTTCGATATCGTTTAAGTCGTTTGATCGGAAAGCTGAAACTGCGGGTGCCTCAAGACAGGCAGGGATCGTTCAGCACAGAGATTTTCGAGCGCTGCCGGCGCAGCGAAGGCGTGTGTGAGCACGCTGGCCGAGAAGTCCATTCAGGGAGTCTCTGCCCCCAAAGTGAAGGCACCACTGGATCGCGGCGCATCACCGTCGACTGGATAATTTAAAAATCGCCCGCTGAATCTGCCCCGATATCGGTTTCCGAGGTCTGGAACCGCAGACACCGGCACGGCATAATTTTTCCCAATGGATGGAGTCGGCGGTTATTTTGCCGGTTAACGCCGCCGTTTGCGTATCGCATGAAAGACTGTGGGGATGTCCGGATACCATTCCGGAAGCGCCAGGGTGATCAGAATGCCTTCAAGCGCCGAGAGCGCCAGCAGGCCGAGCGCGATGCGGAAGAGCCAGGGCGTGATGCCGGCGAACAGAAGCCAGGCCCCGATTCCCAGGAAGGAGGTAGAGATTTTAGCGGTCCAGGCGTGATAAGAAGGAAATTTCCGGAATTTCAGAAAACTGATAATTCCGGACAGGCCGAGAAGCACCGGCACCGCAATGAAGAACGGGGCTTCGGCGTTCAGCACGTCCGTCCAGATCAGCCACGCGCCGGCGATGGCGCAGAGGGCCATCAGCACATCGCCGAGGGTATCGAGCTGCGTCCCCAGCCGGGTCTGCTGATGCAGTTTGCGCGCAAGCAGGCCGTCGAGGAAATCGCTGATCAGCAACACGCCGAACAAAATGAGGAACCCGGTCGGTCGATTGAGAAAACCAATCAGTACCAAGGCCGGGGAAAGAATAATCCGCACCAGACTGATTTCATTCGGGAGAGTGATTTTTTTCATTATATCTTTTCGGCTGTCTGGCGGGATTATAAATAATACACCGTAAATTCCCACTTATTTAAACAGAGGCATTATATATTATATATATTTATTTGCTTCCTCCCGGCATTGCCCGGCGCAGCAGACCGTTATGAAAAACCAAGATCGCGACCGGTAAAACACCGGGCGTGATCACGGGGTCTTTTCTCATCTCTGATTTGCAAAAGGGTGAGAACCCCGAATTATATTACAGTCCCGGCATTCCGTTCGACGAACTTGCCATACCCCGCTTCACCCAACCACACATCATCCATAACAAGGGTCCGGCCGCGCACCATAACCCGTTTGGGCCAGCCGGTTACCTCCATCTCCTCGTAGATATTGTAATCGACATTCATATGATGTGTTCCGGCAGAGATAACATGTTTCTGATTCGGATCAAACAAGACAAGATCCGCATCCGCACCAATGGAAATGCTTCCTTTTTGCGGATACAACCCGAATATTCTGGCGGGATTTGTTGAAATGATCTCAACAAATCGTTCCGGGGAAATTTTTCCGCTGTTGACGCCATGATGCCACACAACAGGGAACCTGTCTTCAATGCCGGGCATTCCATTGGGAACTTTACTCCAATTGCCCTTACCGAGTTCTTTTCCTGCAGGACGTCCGTTTTTTCCTCCTTCAAACCAAAAAGGACAGTGGTCCGTTGCAATGGTCTGCAGAGTCCCGTCACAGACAGCTTCCCATACGGCGGCTTTGTCTGTTTCTGTTTTCGGCGGAGGGGAACAGATATATTTCGCCCCTTCAAATCCGCCGCGGGCAATGTCATCTTCTGTACAGAACATATATTGCGTGCAGGTTTCTCCCATTACCGGCAGCCCTTTTCGTCTCCCTTCCCGGAGCGCTTTTACAGCTCCTTCGGCGGATATATGAACAATGTACAGAGGCGCCCCTGTCACGTCACAGAAGGAAACCGCACGATTGGTTGCTTCTGACTCAACAGCTGCAGAATGCGCAATGCTGTGATACTTCATGCCGGTTTTCCCTTCTGACATCAGTCGTTCAGTAAGATAAGAAATGGCATCGCCGTTTTCAGCATGCACCAGGGTCAGCATTCCCTGGCTTTTCGCCTTGTCCATCACCTTCAGAAAACCTGTATCATCCACCTGATAGACATTTTTATACGCCATGAACAGCTTCAGACTGGAAACGCCTTCTTCGAGCAGTAAGGGAATTTCTTCAATGGTTTTATCACTTGGATCAGTCACTGCAATATGAAAGCCATAGTCAATACAGGCTTTATCAGCCGCTTTTTGCTTCCAGGTTTTTATTCCATTCAAAAGAGTATTCCCCTTCGATTGAAGCGAAAAATCAATATGGAAAGTGGTTCCGCCAAAAGCTGCCGCCCGCTGACCCGTAAAAAAGTCATCGGATGAAACTGTTCCGCCGAAGGGCATCTCAAGATGTGTATGCGGATCGATGCCGCCCGGCATAATATATAATCCAGACGCATCGATTATTTCATCAGCACTTCCCGCAGGGAGATCCTTGCCGATCAGAGTGATCGTTCCGTCATCTATCCGCAGATCTGCATAATATGATTCACCTGCTGTAATAATAAACCCATGTTGTATTAATGTTTTCATAAACAATTCTTCCGCGCCCGCATTATATCAACGGCCATCTCAACACATGATTTTTATACTGTATTGGCCCTTTTGACTCGGGGATATTTTAATATAATTAACTGAAACTGCTAACATTCCATAGCTTATAATTTTGTGCCGGCCGGCAATTCTTCCATCGTAATGGCTCCGACAGGACAGACATGACTGCAAAGAGAACATCCATCACATAAATTGACATCACACGCAACCGTCTTTCCGGTTTTAATGATGGACTGATATCCTCCATCTCTGCATGCAACAAAGCAGGCTCCGCAGCCAATGCAGGTTTCCCCGTTGATAACGGGAATCATGAAATATTTTTTATCCAGCGCTTCGTACGTGGTAATGCGTTCAAGGGCCTTGCCGATCACGCCGGCAACGGTTCTCTGGTGTGTTGTCAGGTAATGCCGAGTGTTTTTTAATAAACCGGTAATGATATCGAATCCTCTCAGCATGACTTCAGTGCATACCTGAACCGAACAGGCTCCTACAGCCAGATATTCCACCGCATCCGACCATTTTGCGATACCGCCCATTCCCATGACAGGAACCTCTACGGCTTTGCAGATCTGAGCCACAGCCCGAAGCCCGATCGGTTTCACCGCCGGTCCGGAATAGCCACCGAAAGTTGAGAAACCTTTTACAGCAGGAAGAGGGGTCAGTGTTTCCAAATCAATCCCTGTAAGAGATTCAACGGTGTTGATAGCAGCCAACGCATCCGCCCCGCCGGCAACCGCCGCTTTGGCGATTACCGCAATATCCGTTACGTTTGGAGTAAGCTTCACAATCACCGGGATAGATGTTACCTCTTTTACCCATTGGGTGATTTCCCGGGTGATGTCCGGATGCTGACCAATCGATGCCCCGCCCCCTTTTTCCGGCATACCATGCGGGCAGGAGAAATTGAGCTCCAGAGCCTGCGCCCCGCAGGCTTCCATCTTAACAGCGAGATCCTGCCAGGCAGACCTGTTTCTATCTCCCATAATGCTGGCAATCAATACTTTGTCGGGAAATATCCGGCGAAGCATTCCAATCCCTTGTTCCCAGTAGCTGACTGGACGTCTGCTGGTCAATTCGATATTTTCGAATCCGACAAGATTGTGTTTGGAACGCCCGGAACGAATCGCATTAAAACGAGGACTTACATCGTGTATTTCCATCTCATCGGGAACAATCGTTTTGGTAACCACACCGGCCCATCCCTGCTGCAAGGCTCGTTCTATCATGGAAATACTGGCTGTCGGAGGTGCCGATGCCAGAACAAACGGGTTTTCCAAAGGAACACCGACGATTTCCGTTGCCATGATTTCGTGTGCTTTTCTTTTCATCAAGGTCCCCTTCTTCTTTCCAAACGACTGTTTCGATCCATTAAGCATATTTTTTTAATATATTGCCCACCGTTCCGGATATGGCGGGTCAACTCCAAGGGAACCCCGGTTCCCGTTTTTTTCAAGCTGCACAATCAGAATATTTCTATACAAATTCCCTCTCTCGAAATTGATCATGAACTGTAAAACCGATCAGACTGTCTGCCCTTATTTTTTGCGCGTTCTTTTCTCCACGTCTACAAATAAGATGACATCATTAGAAAACAGTAACATCCCTTTTTGGGACGCACAGGCCCCGATTGATCAGATCTTCCGGGGAAAGAGACTCCATAATCAGAAATTAGAGCCTGTCCCCAAAAGACGGGTTTTCTCCGGCGGCCTCGATTCGGACCTTTCCGCAGTGTCCTCAGTGGGCACGGGCGAGGTGATCGGACCGGTGGAAAACGAATCCTGCCGTTTGGTGCCCTTTACGGACACACTTCTGTCTTTGAGGGGGTCGTCCGGGTCGGGTTACGCGGCGGCGGCGAGTCCGGTTTTGGTCAGGATGCGATCGGCTTCAATGAGAACTGCGCGAACCTCCGGATCATCTTTTGCACCGAAACGCAGGGAAGTGCTGGACGAAACTCGGGTTGAAAGTGGATGATGACCGCGTGCTTTCCTTTCTTTGCTGCGGGGACGGGGCCTGATTAGGATTGCTTCATTGCACAGAGCGGTTAAGCTCTTTACATGACAAAACCAACGCTTGAACAGCGCATTTTAGACCATCTGAATAAACCCAAGTATCAACCGCTCCGCCGTCCCGAACTCGCCAAAGTGCTCCACCTGCACGATACCGAACGCAACAAACTGCGGGCGGCGCTTCTTGACCTCGAAAAGCAGGGAAAGGTTGTCTGCCTGCGCAAAAACCGCTGGGCTCCGGCAGACGGCAAACGCTCATTACCGGTGATCAGCGGCATTGTGCGTGTAATGGAAAAAGGCTTCGCGATCTTTAAATCAGACGACGGGAAGCAGGAGGCGTACATCGCCCGTGACAATCTGAAATGCGCACTTCACGAAGACCGCGTCTCAATTGAACTGCTCCCCACGGCCAGACGCGCGGCCCCGGGAAAAAGATTTGAACATCAGCTGACCGAAGGACGTGTGGTTGAGGTGATCGAGCGAAAAAACAGCGAAGTGGTCGGCCTGCTGCGCCGCAGCCCTTACTACGCCTATGTCGTTCCCGACAATCTGCGTCTCGGACAGGACATTCGCATTGCCGAATGGGAGCCCGGTCTTGAAGAGACTGCTGAAAACCATAAAGTGGTCGTCAAGCTGAATGACTGGACCGATCCCTTTAAGCCGCTTTTCGGAATGGTCATCGAAGATCTCGGGGATCGCGACGACCCGAACGTTGAAATGCAATGTATTCTGCGAACCCACGGGTTCCGCCAGAATTTTCCGGAAGCAGTGCTCGCCGCGGCGGAAAAAATGCCGCACGAACTGCGCCCGGAAGATTATGAAAACCGCCGCGATCTGCGTGAAAGCCATTTCACCTTCACCATCGACCCGGAGACCGCCCGCGATTTCGACGACGCGGTGTCGCTGGAAAAAATTTCCAATGGCTGGAAACTTTCTGTGCACATTGCGGACGTGGCGCACTTTGTGCGGAAAAACTCAGTGATCGATAAAGAAGCACTGCACCGCGGCAACAGTATTTATCTCGTGGACCGCGTTGTGATGATGCTGCCGACGGAACTGACCACCCGGATCTGCAGTCTCAATCCGCACGTGGACCGCCTCGCGCACACCGTTGAAATTTTTCTGGATGAGAAGGGGGAAATGACCGGAGCCGAAAGCTTCCGCTCTATCATCCATTCCGATGCACGGCTGACCTATGAACAGGCTCACGCCGTGTTTGAGGGCAAACCGGACCACGGCGTTCCGCCGCAGGTCGTCGCTGTACTCAGCGATCTGCTGCCTCTCACTCGGATGATCCGCGCGCGGCGGATGGCTGCCGGGTCGCTTGAAATCAATACTCCGCAGATCAAATGCCTGCTCGGACCCGATGGACAGGTTGCCTCCATTAAAAAAGGGGAGGCCAAAGAGGCATATCATTTGATCGAAGAATGCATGCTGCTGGCAAACGTTGCCGTTGCACGCAAACTCAAGGAAGCCGAATGGCCGGCAATCCATCGCATTCATGAAGAGCCGGATGAAGACCAGTGGGCGCAGATGGGCATGGAACTCCAGGCGCTCGGCATCAATGCCCTGCCGAAAAACCGCAATGACATCAATGCCGTGATGGACAAGATCGCCGGCACCCCGCTGGAATACACCGGCAGCCTCGCTGTCCTGCGCAACCTTAAACGGGCCGGCTATTCCGCCGAAGCCTCCGGGCATTTCGGCCTCGCCTTTGAGGACTACGTTCACTTTACCTCGCCGATCCGCCGCTATCCCGATCTCGTTATTCACCGCCTGCTCGGCGCGCTGGAAGAAAAAAAGAAAAAGCCCTATCGTGAAAACGATATTGAAGCGATTGCCGCGCAATGCACCCGCACGGAAACCGAAGCCGATGCAGCCGAAAAAGAGAGTATCGACCTGCGCCGCTGCGAGTATTACAGCAAGCTGCTGCAAAAAGGCGAAACCGGTCCCTATTCCGGATGCATCATTAAAATTCTCGGCAAAGGCTTCATTGTGGAACTGACCGATACGATCCAGCGCGGACTGGTACCCTTCGCGTCCATCACCGACGACCGCTACGAGCTGAACAGTTCAAAAACCCGCGCAACCGGGCAGCGAAACCACAAAACGTTTACCGTCGGCGATCCAATCGAGGTCGAGCTGGTTAACGTCGATATGGCCCGCAAATTCATCGATTTTCAAATCGCAGGACAAAAAGCGGCGGCGTCATTCACGACCGGCAAAAAAGGCGGTCCGCCGCGCAGTAAAAAGAAAAAAGTGAACGTGTCGATGACCGGAGGACGTCCGCAAGGCGGCAAACTGCCGAAACGCCGCAAGCGGAAATAATTTTTTAAAGCCGTTTTCGTCAGAGTGACTCATGCCGCAACCTTATCATTCCCTGGTTTGTCGGGGTCCCGAAGTGGACCGGGAATGGCCGGCAGCACTTCGAACACGAAAAGCCGATTGAGCCACCCGTGATGAGCCGCTTCCGCCAACGAATCGGTATCGCCTTAAAGGAGTCGATAAAAAAACAATTAAGCGGTGTCGGATATCAAGGTCGGCTCCGCCGGAAACGGTAATTGCGCGAAACGCGGTAAAGCCACACACAGAACCCCGGCTTTTGCCGGATTTTCCCAATCATTGGAAAAAAATCTCCAGACTTTGGAAAAGGGCTCTGTTAACCTGTACGGTCTATGGCAATAAAGAGCACACCAATGATGGATCAGTACCGGCAGATCCGCCGCGAGCTGCCGGAAAACACGCTGCTTTTCTTCCGGCTCGGCGATTTCTATGAAATGTTCATGGAAGATGCCAGAGAGGCGGCGCGGATTCTCGATATCACACTGACCAAACGCCACGACATCCCGATGTGCGGAGTGCCCTACCATGCCGCGGAAGGGTACCTGGCTCAGCTGATCGAAGCGGGCAAAAAGGTTGCCATCTGTGAACAGGTCGAAGATCCCGCTCTCGCGAAGGGGATTGTAAAACGCGAAGTGACACGCGTGGTGACACCCGGAACGATTCTCGATGAAACAACGCTCGACCGGTCAAAAAACAATTATCTGGCAGGCCTCGTCCGTGAAGGCGGACGATTCGGCCTGGCAATGCTTGACCTCTCCACCGGTGCGTTCTGGATCGAGGAGTCGTCCAGTGCGGATTCGCTTTCCGGCAACCTCGCCCGTTATGCGCCGCAGGAATGCATTGTTGCTGAAGCGGCGGCGGATGATGAAGAAATTGCACATATTACCGGACAGGTCCTCAGAACGATCTGTGAGGACTGGACGTTCGAGGCCGACTGCGCAGAAGATTTTCTCCTGCGTCATTTTAACGTTCATTCACTGAAGGGCTTCGGCTGTGAAAACTGCCCGCTCGGCCTGCGTGCGGCCGGGGCAGTGCTCTATTATGTCCGTACCGAGCTTCACCGCAATCTGGCGCACGTCCGCCGTATCCAGGTGAAAAATCCGGACGATTATGTTCTGCTCGACGAAACGACCGTGATGAATCTCGAACTGGTCGCGCCGCTTAATCCGGCACGCCAGGGGCCGAAGTCCACTCTCCTGAGCGTACTTGACTCTACCTGCACCGCAATGGGGGCACGGATGCTGCGCGACTGGATTGTGCGTCCGCTTCGCGATCTGGCAGCAATCAATGCCCGGCTTGATGCGGTACAGGCGTTTACTGAAAACCGCACCCGTCTGGCTGAACTGCGCACACTGCTCAGTGAAATGCGCGACCTGGAGCGGATGATGTCGCGCCTCGGATCAGGCGGCGGAAACGCACGCGACCTGCGCGCGGTCGGCGAATCGCTGGATCAGCTGCCCAATCTAAAAAAACTGCTGGCGGGAAACGAATGTTTCCAACCCTTGGAAGAATCGATCACCGAACTTCCAACCCTTGGGAAAATGATCGACGAGGCGATCGATGACGAGCCGGCGGTTTCAACTAAAGAAGGCGGAATGATCCGCCGCGGCTTTTCAGCTGAACTCGATGAGTTGCGGGATGCGGCCGGCAAAGGAAAACAATGGCTGGCGGAGTTTCAGGCAGCGGAACAGGAACGTACGGGTATCCGATCGCTGAAAGTACGTTATAACAAGGTGTTCGGCTATTTTATCGAGATCACGAAGAGTAATCTGTCGATGGTGCCGGAGAGCTATATCCGCAAGCAGACGATGACGAATGCGGAGCGGTTTATCACGCCGGAACTGAAAGAGTATGAAAACAAGATTCTCGGTGCACAGGAACGGTCTGTAGCTCTTGAATATGAACTGTTTGCACAAATCAGAGGTGAAGTTGTTCGATCGATTGATGAAATCCAGCGCAATGCGCGGGCGGTCGCCGAGGTTGATGTACTGGCCGCGTTCGCGGAAAACGCCCTCACCCGCCGGTATGTGCGCCCGCTGATGAGCGACGGCGATGAGCTGATTCTCTGTGAAGGACGGCACGCAGTGGTCGAGCAGATGCCCGACGCCGAACGGTTTGTTCCCAACGACACCACACTCAACTGTTCCGATCATCAGCTGATTGTGATAACCGGTCCGAATATGGCGGGGAAATCGACCTATATCCGGCAGGTGGCGCTGATCACCATCATGGCGCACATCGGCTCGTTCGTCCCGGCGGCAAAAGCGGAAATCGGGCTGGTGGACCGCGTCTTCACGCGTGTAGGCGCCAGCGATGATCTCGCCCGCGGGCGAAGCACATTTATGGTGGAAATGCAGGAAACTGCCAATATTCTGAACAATGCAACCCCGAAGAGCCTGATCATTCTCGATGAAATCGGACGGGGAACCAGCACGTTCGACGGCATCAGCATTGCCTGGTCTGTGGCGGAATTTCTCTGCACCAATCCGGCGGTGCGGGCAAAAACGCTGTTTGCCACACATTACCACGAGCTGACCGATCTGAGCCTGACAATGCCGGGTGTAAAGAACGCCAATGTGCTGGTGAAGGAACACGGAGACCGGATCACTTTCCTGCGCAGAATCGTGCCGGGATCAGCAGACAAGAGCTACGGAATCCACGTTGCCCGGCTGGCCGGCCTGCCGGCATCTGTACTCGAACGGGCTCAGGAAATTCTCCATAACCTGGAAGAAGGTGAATTCGAGGTGGAAGGATCGCCGAAAATCGCTCAGCACCGTTCACATCGCAAAAAAACAAACGATTCGCAACTGTATCTTTTCTAACACTATACAAACACAATGACTCTTTCTTCCGATGTGTTCCTTCTTGTAAAAATGGCTTGAAGCACTACACTTCGGCCCATTAGTGCAAACAGGGAGCTTTTCTTTATGCGTAATAAAAAATTACTCGGTCTTGTTCTGGTGATCCTCGGATTTACCCTTCTTACGCTCACGGGAATCCGAACCATAAGCAACCCTGAGATTTTCACGCATATTGCTTTGGGACAGGCTGGAAGCGTTAAGGCAGATCCCCTTTCCTACACCATGGGAAACGAAAAATGGATCAACATGCATCCGCTCTACAATCAGATTGTTTATGTTCTCTGGTCGCTGGGTGGAGCCGGCCTGATCACGCTGGTGCATGTCCTGATTGTACTGGCTTCGTTTATCATGATGTTCCGCTTCGGCAGAGAATGGGGTGGACCGCTGTCTCAGACCTTGGCGCTGCTGCTTTGTGCGAGGCTGATGATCCCCCTCTTCAACCCCGGCCCTGACGCTTTTTTCATGCTCTTTACCGCCCTGTTTGTAACCCTTCTTTACCGTGTCAAAAATTTTGTCCTGCTGGCCGCCGTTCTGCTGGTTCTGCAGGTACTCTGGACAAACATTCACCCCTCCTTTCTGCTCGGTCCGCTCCTGATTCTATTCTTTGCCGTTGAAAACTGGCGGGAGACCAGAAAGACATCCCGAACCGCAGTAATAACTCCGCTGACCGCCCGGCTGTTCGGACTTTTCGCCGCCTCTCTGCTCGTAACACTGATCAACCCGAATCTGATCAATCTGCACCGGCATATTATCGCCAACTGGGCTCTGCTGACCGGCACTGAGGGCCTTGAGTGGATTTCTCTTTTCAACAGTTACTTTTCGCAGAAATTCATCAGCGGGCTTACCCTCTTTTCTTTACTTCTCGGGGCGGGCGGACTCATTACTCTGCAAAGACGCCTGCCGTCAATGATTACCCTGTTGGCTCTGATCGGCGCATTTCTGACCGTTCGATCGATCGGCTCCCTGCATCTCTTTGCCTTCCTTGCCTTCCCTTTCTTGATTCTCAGTTTTAATGCAATCAGCGAATATCTTTCCCGCCCCCTGACAGCTGTTCTCAAAACGAGTAACTCCTTCCTGCATACTCTTTTATCTGCGGTCACGCTGATTCTTGTCGTTGCATCTATCGGTTCCCTGGTGACCAACCGGGCCTATGCCCGCATCGGCAGCGCTTCGCAATTCGGACTGGGTGTGCAGAAAGATGCGTTTCCTGTTGCGGCAGCCGGAATCCTTGCTCGCGATGACTTTCCGAAGCACATGATTAACATTGCGCACGACGGCGGCTACATTGCACTGCTGGTCCCGGATCGCAAGGTGTTCTGCGATACCCGGATTTCCTTTTACGGCACGGATTTTTATCAGACATTGGACCATGCGCTGCTCGGGCAGCGAGACGCATGGAAAACCATTCTTTCCACATGGAATCCGCATGCTGTTGTACTGAACGCATGTTGGCCGGATGCCGGGGCATTCGTCAACCGGCTGATCGCCTCCAAAGTCTGGAAGCTGGTTTACTTTGACGGATCAACGGTGATTCTGGTGCGGGATATACCGGAATATTCCACGCTCATTAACGACCCGGCGATTCAGAAATACGGAGTCCGTGTACTCGAACAGTCCCGCCGCGACTACATCAGGAAAAATAAAGGGATTATCAAAGCCGGCAACCCTTCGCGCCTGATCGGCGCAGGCGGTATTTATCTCGTGCTCAACCGTCCGAAGGAAGCTGAAACGATCTACAGCGCCCTGACCACAGGCAACCCTTATATGGCGGGCGGCTGGCTGGGTCTTGGCCAGAGCATGATCCTGCAGAAACAGCTTTCCAAAGGCATCGGATACATGGAAAAAGCAGCAGATATCACGCCGCAGAGCGGTCGGATCTGGATGAATCTCTTTCAGGCATACCGGATGAAAGGTGATAAAGAGAAGGCCCGCGCAGCATCTGCCAAACTCAAAAAATTCTTTAAAGCGGACCAAGCCCCTGTCGAACAGGAAGCTGCCGTGCAGAAAAAATCCGCCCGCGGACCGGAACAGATACCGGATGGCAGCGATCTCGAAATGCCCTCCCAGCTGAAATAACGTTTCCTGTCTCTAAAAACTTTCCGGAGCTCCGGCTTATTTAGAGCCTCTCCCAAAAAGGCGGGTTTTCCCCGGCGGCATGGCATTCTCGATCCCGGGTTCTTCAGGTTCAACTGCGTTGGTCGGACGGTCGAAGCCGTGGTCGGTGGTGCAACTTTCGGGTGAACCGTATTTTCCGCAGATGCGTTCAAGGCTGGCTCGACAAGCTGGCTGTCGGCGGGCGGCTGTTTTTCCATAAAGTCCCAGTCGACGATCAGGCCGTCGGTTTGTTCGGCAAGATAAAGCCCGTTGCCGAATTCAACCTCGGCGCCGGCTTTGCCGCGGACGAGAACGTGGATGGCCGGGTCATAAAGACTGAGGATTTTGTCTCCACGGGCCACGCGGCGTTCCCCGATGAGGCGTTCGTGTGCCTGGAATACGGCCTGCGGAAGCTGCTCGAGGATGTTCTGGATACGGTGCTTGAGGCCGCGCTTGCGGATGAGGCTGATGGCATTGGGGAGTGTGTGCGTTGCGCCGCGCAGCAGCATTCAGAGTGCGCATCGTTCCGCGGTACGAGACGACCGACCTTTCATATTGCGGGTTGATGGATCCGGCTGAGGGCATAATTGCCCCCAGTAAGGTGGCAGTTATTTACGGATAAGCTCTTAGTCAAATTGCTGTTGCCGATCAAAGACACTTCACGGCAGATCTGCCCGATGACGCCATCGGCGATGCATCCATGACCAGTGATCGGGATACTGCACAATCTGCGATTCGATGATTCTGGTGAAGTTCTGCGTATTGGTCACGACATCCTCAGACTTACGACCGGAACGTACAACCGGCACACGTTCCTCAATCAAAAGCCTGTTCGAGCCGTCGTCGTTTCGCGTCATGAACATCGGCAACACCGGCGAATCATTGGCCAGAGCCAGCGCGGCGGCGCCGGGGGCACTGACCACAGGATGGCCGAAGAAATCCACCTCGACCCCTCCCCGTCTGAAATGCTGATCGCTCAACAGGATGAGCACTTCGTTTCTCTTCAGCGCTTTCAGGCATTCCCTGGCGCATTCCATCGCTGGATCCAGGTAGATCGTGCGGATTCCCATGTCCGTCCGCAATTCCTGAAAAAACTGTTCCATCCTGCGTCCGTGCATGCGCTTGGCGACCAGGCTGACCCTGATCCCCTCGGCCGCCAATCTTGGGCCGAGGATCATGAAATTCCCGAAATGCGCGGTGAGAGCGATCACTCCACGTTCCATGGCCAATGCCTGACGAAGAGATTGCATGCCCTCCACGCTCACGAAAGCGCGCTTTTGTTCGGGAGTCATCGTCGCGTAGGCGGCGCATTCCGCACCCGCCATGCCGAAATTGCGGAAGGAGGCGCGCGCGATGTCCCGGATTTCGCGCGGCGTTTTCGTCGCGCTGAAAACAAGGGATAGATTCTCGATGGATCGCTGTCTTTGCTTGCGGGCCAGCGCGAAAGCGACCGTTCCAAACCGTGCCCCCATCCGCTTCATGACATCTGGCGATGCGTGAGAAAAACTCCAGGCCAGCCCCCTGACCAGGGGCGAAAACAGAATGTCCCTGATGGTTCTCCTGAGCCTCTTCCGTCGGGGTCTCATCGGAGCTGCTCCTTGGCGACCTTTCCGATGCCGACCCTGGGCAGTTCCGCGACAAAATCGACGATCTTTGGAACCTTGAATGGCGCGAGACGCCGACGGCAGTGCGCGATGATATCGCCGGCGGTAAGCGTAACGCCGTCTTTCGGGACAATTACCGCCTTGACCTGTTCTCCCCGGAGGCCCTGACGGACGCCGACGACGGCGGCGTCCTTCACGCCCGGATGCTCGTGCAGCACGAACTCCACTTCATCGGCATGCACGTTCAGCCCGCCCACGATGATGACCCCCTTTTTCCGCCCTGCGAGAAAGAGGTAACCGTCCCCGTCGGTCCGGCCCAGGTCCCCCGTGCAAAACCAGCCGTCCTTCAGGGCGGCGCGCGTGAGTTCCGGCGCCTTGTAGTAGCCGTCCGCGACGATCCAGCCTCTGAAGGCGACTTCCCCCACCTCGCCGGCGGGAAGCGGCCGGCCCTCCCCGTCAAGGATCGCCATCTCAACCCAGGGAGGCGCCTGGCCGACGCTGCCGCGGCGGATTCCGTCCAGGGGCGGCAGGGTCGTGGGCGGAGAGGTTTCGGTCAGCCCGTAGCCGTTCAGCGCCTTTCCGCGGGGGCAGAGCCGCCCGAACCGCTCGATGAGCTCCGGGGCGCTGGGCGCGCCGAACACCGCCACCCACCGGATGCTCGGCAGAGTCAATGTCTCGATTCGCTTTAGAGACAATATGGCTTGAAACATGGCGGGCACAATGTGAAAACAGGTGACCTGACAGCGCTGGATGTTATCCACGAAATCGGCGGGGGCGAACCGGCGCATCAGAACCATGGTGATTCCGAACGTGATGCAGTTCTGGATGTAAACCAATCCGCCGGAGTGGGAAAATGGCACCGCGCACAGTTTCACATCGTTCTCGTCCAGCCGAAGAAAGTGTTTCATCGTTCGGGGGGCGTTGTCCAGGTGGCGCAGGTTCCAAAGCACGCCTTTGGGCCTTCCCGTTGTCCCCGTGGTGTAGAAGATAATCGCCGGATCACTCTCGGCCTGAATGACTTGCCGTGGCCGATCTGAAGCGTTTCGGATGAGTCCGGGAAGCATCTCTTCGCAAAAAACGATGTGCCGCAGGCTTGGCGCGCGGTCGGACAACTTCCCGAAGTCCACGCCGTCGAACCGGTTCGTGAGCAGAAGCTTCGCTTCCGCGTGCGTCAGGCAATTCGCCAGTTCGTCTTTGAGTCCCAGATCGAGAGGCACCACAACGGCGCCGATGGAAAGCGCGCCCAGATATGCCAACACATATTCCGGGCAGTTGGGCAGCCAGATGGCGACCCGGTCGCCTTTCTCAATGCCCAGCCCGGCGAAGGCATTGCCGAGGCGAGCCGTCATCTCCTGAAGCCGGGCAAAGGTGATGACGTTCTCCCGGTAGACGATCGCCGGTTTTTCGCCGAATTTCCCGGCCGTCTTCGCTAATACGTCTGCCACTCTCATTGATAAGAAATCGCTTTCTGGCCGAGACGGGCACAGACCCGCATGAAGCCGGTAGGGAACATTGCATTCATGGGAGGAGAACATAGCAGAACCGGCGCAGAGTGTCTAGAATGCCGACAATTCTAATTTTTACTTTTTTTGTTTCGTTGCTGTAACGCGTAACCGTTCAGCAGATTTCGGCGTCCTACGAGGAATCGGTTTTGGGCAGCCAATCGGGGTCGTCGAGCGCGTCGAGCGGGGTGTTGCCGGCCTTGAGCAGGACGGTTTTTTCAGTTCGAGCGGGTCACGTCCGTGGCACGGTGGCTGAAGGGCATCGCCGACGCCGAGACGAAGGGCATGCCGAAAAGCCCGGGAAACACCTTCCCGACGTCGCGGCAGGAGAGTTTCACCTCGCAGCGCAGGTACACGGCAACGGCCTGGGTGTCAACGGGGCGATGGCGCAGTTGAGCAGGTCCCCGTCCGCGGGGCAACAGCGCTCCCGAAGCGTCGCGCAGGTTAGCCACCCCTGATGTGACTCATAGCCCGCATACGCGCGGTAAGAGCTCCAGCGACAGCCGCGCAGCTTCGCGGATGAAAATCTGATTTATGATGCAGGAATCAGTCCCTTGACAGGTTCATTACGAATAAACCGTGCTATATTGGCTGCTGCCTTTTCAATTCCCATCAGGAGGACGTTTTCGACCATGGCCGAGTTATGGGGAGAACCCAGCAGGTTGGGCAATTCGAAAAATGGATAGTGAATCTCGAACTTACCGTATCTGAAAGGTTCTATCCACCAGGCATCGATGCCGGCGTAGAAATCAGGATGAGTTTTCAGATGGTTAAAAAGGTCCTGTTCATTGATGATCGGACCCCGGGCCACATTGATCAGAATCGCATCCTCTTTCATCCGCTCCAGCTTCTGCCTGTTAATCAGTCCTTCTGTTTCTTTGTTCAGGGGAGCAGAAAGTAATAGGAAATCGGAATTTTCCAGAACATAGTCCAGATCATTTAATGTTCCGATAAATTCAACTTTTTCTTCCGTTTTTCCGCTGGTATTCAGGGCCATCACGTTAACTCCAAACGGTTTCAGCAGTTTAGCAGTTGCCTTCCCGATTGATCCAAACCCGATGACCCCGAGAACGGAACCGTCGATGACTTTGGTTACGCTGCTCAGCTGATTAAAATTTCCGTTGG
Source organism: Verrucomicrobiota bacterium (assembly GCA_030153935.1). Lineage (GTDB taxonomy): Bacteria > Verrucomicrobiota > Kiritimatiellia > Kiritimatiellales > Tichowtungiaceae > Tichowtungia. The sequence goes on from JASKKX010000007.1 coordinate 41,844, forward strand.
ACAGCTCCTGATGGTAGATCATCAGCCTTTTTGATAAAGCCAGGATCATGGCGACTGCATGTTCTGCCATGGGCGAGGCATAAGCCCCCTGATTGGAAGCGATGATGAGATCCGAAGGGAATTCATCCCGTTTCACATGATCATATCCGGCTGAAAGCAGTTGAATAAATTCAGTTTCCCCGTATGAGATTTCCGGACTGTAAAGTCCTTCTTTCTCCGGATTCCACGACAGTAGAATTTCAGACGATGAAATGAGACTGTTTTTCTCCTCTTCGGGATGCTCATCCAGAAAACGGATGTCTGCCGTGTTTTCAAAAAATTGTTGCAGGAATTGTTTTTGTTC
>JASKKX010000008.1 GCA_030153935.1 Verrucomicrobiota bacterium
TGATTTTCCGGGATGTGACGCGTGATCGGGAAACGACGGCGGAGTCGATTGAATCTGAACGACTGAAGGCGCTGACCCTGCTGGCGGCCGGAGTCGCCCACGAGATCGGCAATCCGCTGAATGCGGTGACGATTCATTTGCAGCTGATGGAGCGCGAGCTGGCAGATCTCGAGGATTCGGAGATGCGGCAGAGCCTGATGGAGCTGGTGGAGGTTTCGCAGCGCGAAGTGCGCCGTCTGGATCGGATTATTACCCAGTTTCTGCGCGCGATCCGACCTTCACTGCCCGATCGCCGACCGGTGCAGATGGAACGGTTGCTGGATGAAATTCTCGAACTGATGCGTCATGAAATTAAGAACCGCCGGATTCTGGTGGAACGGGAGCAGCCGGAACAGCTCCCGTCTGTTCCGGCGGATGAGACGCAGGTAAAGCAGGCTTTTTTCAATATTATAAAAAATGCGATGCAGGCGATGGAGGACGGGGGTATCCTGAAAATCAGTATCGAGGTGTCGCCGCGGTTTATCAGCATTTGTTTTACCGATAACGGGCCGGGAATTTCCCCGGAAAACCTCGGCTCAATTTATGAGGCATATCATACAACAAAGGCAACCGGATCGGGCTTGGGACTGATGATTGTGCAGCGGATTCTGCGCGATCACGGCGGAGAGATTGAAATCAGCAGTACGCCGCAGCGCGGCACGTCCTTTACGTTGAATTTTCCGCGCGATGACATGCGGTTGTCGCTGCTGGAAGCCCCGAAAAAAGAGGAATAAACGATGAATTCGAAACCGGTAGTCCTGATTGTCGACGATGAAAAAAACACGCGGGAAGGATTGGCGCGGGCACTCCGCCGTTCATATGATGTGCTGACGGCGGAAGGCGGTTCGACGGCGCTGGATATTCTGAGTGAGAATACGGTGGATGTGATGTTGAGCGACCTGCGTATGCCGGGAATGGACGGAATCCTGCTGATGCAGCGCGCGCTGGCCAAGTGTCCTCATCTAAGCTGTATTCTGCTGACGGCTTATGGAAATATTGAGATCGCTGTTGAAGCCATGCGCCACGGGGCGACCGATTTTCTGACCAAACCGGTGAATCTGGATCAGTTGGAAATGGTACTGAAACGTGTTCTCCGTTCCCGGCATGCTGAAACGGAAAACCGGCAGCTTCGGGAGCAGTTGGACAGCAAGTTCGGTCTGGAGAACATCATCGGTAATTCCCCGGAAATGCATCAGATTTTTGAGACGGTCCGGCAGGTGGCGGCTTCCCGCGCAACCGTGCTGGTTCAGGGAGAGAGCGGTACCGGAAAAGAGTTGATTGCCAAAGCGATTCATCGGTTGAGTCCGCGCAAGCACGGGGCTTTTGTTCCGGTACATTGCGCGGCTCTTTCCTCGACGTTGCTGGAGAGTGAGCTGTTCGGGCATGAAAAAGGCTCTTTCACCGGAGCGGCAGAGCGGCGCAAGGGACGTTTTGAGCTGGCCGACGGCGGCTCGCTGTTCCTGGATGAAATCGGGGAGATTGACGCCAGCGTTCAGGTTAAGATTCTCCGTGCACTGGAGGAGCGCAGGTTTGAGCGTGTCGGCGGGCAGGAGTCTATCGATGTGGATACCCGCCTGATCGCGGCAACCAATCGGGATCTCAAACAGATGGTGAAGGACGGTTCTTTCAGAGAAGATCTCTATTACCGGCTTTATGTGGTGGTTATTAATCTGCCGCCGCTGCGGGAGCGTACAGGTGATATTCCATTGCTCCTGAAACATTTCCTGGATGTGTTTAACCGCGAAAATAATCGTTCCATCGAGGGGTTTTCTCCGGAAGCACTCGATCTGCTGACGGCGTATCACTGGCCGGGAAATGTTCGGGAGCTGCGCAATGTGGTGGAGCAGACGGTGGTATTGTCCCGTGCGCAGAGGATCGGCGTGCGGGAGCTGCCGGCTCAGATTCGTGAGACGGCCTCCTCCGAGCGGTTCAATTCAGCAGGCGGAGGAACCCTGGCCGAGCTGGAGAAAACCGCGATTCTCCAGGCACTTAAAAAAGCATCCGGCAACCGGACCCGTGCGGCCGAGGATCTGGGAATCAGCCGCCGTACACTGCATCGGAAGATTGCGGAATACGGCTTCACCGAAGTTAAATAACTTTAAGATTGAACCGCTTAGAGGGTTCAAGGATGCTTTAGCCCCTCATGGACTGACTGGAGAAAAGCATGGCGAAACAACCGCAGCAACCCTTTGAAGCAACTTTGCAGGATCTGGTTTACAGTGTAGATGCCGGAGCAGGACATAAATTCATCAGAACCCTTTTGTTTTGTCTGGTCTTCCTCTGCATTGTCGTTGTTTTCTCGGCGCGTGAATTCCGTGGACTCAACAATCCGGCGGCAATGGATTATGCGCAGCTGGGACGTAATCTGGCGCAGTCCGGTCAGTATGTTACCCAGTATGTTCGTCCGCTGAGTATTGCTCAGGTTTCCGCGCATACACCGAACGGCGATGCGCTGATTGAGCACCATCCGGAATTGATTCGCCCGCCGCTTTATCCCGCACTTCTTGCTGCTGATTTTAAGTTTTTTGATCTGGTCGGGATCAACCTGTTTCCCGGAAGCGAAGCTTTTAAGGAGATGCGGATTTATCCTGCCGAGCAGTGGGTTATTGTGCCGCTGCACCATTTCTTTACCGCGCTTTCCGGTCTGCTGCTGTATTTGCTCGGACGAAGACTGTTTTCGGATAAAATCGGATTGCTCGGTGTGACGACCTATTTCCTGACCGATATGGTTTGGAAAGACAGTATTCTCGGGACGGGAATTCCTGTTCTTGTTTTTTTTGTACTGGGATCTGTTTACTTTGCATTGGTTTCCATGACCCACCGGCAGGAAGGACGTTCCCGAGGAAACTGGATCTTTCTGCTGCTGCTGTCGGTTCTTTTTTCCGCTGCCGCTTTTCTGACGCATTACTCGGCGGCAGCTGCAATCCCGGGAATTGCTTTGTTCATCTGGATGATGGGTACACATACAAAACGCGGCGGTTATCTGGCTTTTTTATATCTGGTTCTGGTCTTACTGGTCGTCTCCCCATGGCTGCTGCGCAACGATCACGTTTCCGGTCTGCCGCTCGGACTTGCGACTCACACGGCATTGACCGGCTCGGGAGAATATCCGGGCGATGCGCTGATGCGCACACTGAATCCGGAATTCCATCTGATGTCCGATATCCGGGCTGTCCGGGCCAAATGGGCGGCAAATTTCAACGAACTGTATGGATCCGGTTTTACTGCGCTGGGCGGGGGTCTGCTGACTGCATTTTTCATAGTGACTTTTTTTTACCGGTTTGTGAGTGTGCCGGTGAATACCCTGCGGTGGGGTCTCGGGCTGTCGATTGTTCTTTTTTTTATCGGCGCCGGTTTTTTCGGTAAGGAAGCGCTGCAATTATGCCATGTGTTCCGGCCGTTTGTGATTCTCTACGGGTTGGCTTTCTTTTTAATTCTGCTGGATCGCCTCGATCTCAGCATTCAGTTGTACAAACTGGGAGTGACGGGGCTGGTGATCGGACTCACGGCGTTGCCGCTGATGGTGACAATCTTCTTCTCTCCCCCTCCGGGCCTGCCGTATCCTCCCTATTATCCGCCGTTTATTATGCGCGTGAGCGAATTGCTCCGTCCGGATGAAGTGATCTGCACCGATATGCCGTGGGCGACCGCCTGGTACGGGAAACGCACTTCGATCCTGCTCCCTCAAACAATCGATGACTATTATGAAATCAATGATTACCGCAAGTACATCAGTGGACTTTATATTACCACGCTGACCAAAGATCGACCGTTTGTGTCTTCTCTGCTCCAGGGATCCGAAGAAACATGGTTTCCCGTCACGATGGGTCACCTGCCTAAAGGCTTCCCGCTGCAGCAGGGTTTTTCTTTGAACAAGCAGGATCAGATCTTTTTGACAGACCATGTTCGCTGGAGCAATGCGGATCAGAAAGACGAACCGCCGGGCAGGCAGTAGAAGGGGACGCGATGCGTATTGTTTTTTTTGGTTCGGCACCGATCGGGTTTCCTGTTCTGGACGCATTACTGGCAAATTCTCAGGATGAAGTGGTTGCGGTTGTAACTCAGCCGGACCGGCCGGCCGGCCGGCAGATGCGGCTTACGCCTTGCCCGATTAAAGCTTTTTCACAGCAGAAGCGGGGCCTCAACGTGCTTTCGCCGGAAAAAATCGGTGAAATTCAGGAGGAACTGTCCGCATTGCGGGCGGATCTCTTTGTGGTTGTTGCCTACGGACAGTACCTCCCGCGTTCCGTGCTGGCGCTTCCGAAATACGGGGCAATTAATCTACATCCGTCGCTGCTGCCGAAATACCGCGGCTCATCGCCGATTCAGTGGGCGGTGGCGAACGGGGATACGGTAACGGGTGTGACGATTCTCTACGTCAGTGAAAAAATGGATGCGGGTGATATTCTTCTTCAGAAGGAAGTGCCGATCGGTTCAGAAGACACTTCTGTAACCCTCGAATCGGTATTGGCGGAAGCGGGAGCACAGCTGATGACCGAGGCCGTTGAACAGATCCGCAGAGGAACGGTTTCATCCCGTCCGCAGGATGAAACGGCGATGATCCAGGTGCGTAAACTGGTTAAAGAAGACGGGGTGATCGACTGGACACTGCCGGCGGAAATTCTGCGGAACCGGATTCGTGGATTCCTGCCGTGGCCGGGCTGTTTCTGCAAGGTACCCGTAGACGCCGGCCTGCAGCGGCTGAAGATTTTACGAGCGGCAGTGGAGCCTGGCTGCGGACTGCCCGGCGAGGTGCTGGATACCGCCGGTGAAGGACCGCTGGTCGCAACCGGAAAAGATGCGCTGCGGCTGCTTGAAGTGCAGCCGTCCGGTAAACGCGTTATGGACGGGGCGTCGTGGCTGCGGGGCCGTCCGCTGAGCCGGGGCACCCGGCTGGCGTGATGCCGTTCTGCTTGAGGCGTTCAATGACAGATGGAGAATCCGGTTTCAGTTCCAACGCTTTTTGCCATTGCTCAATGGCAGCCTCCCTGTTTCCCAGTTTAAAATAGACCTCTCCCAGATGTTCCAGAATTTCCGGATTTTCCTGGGGTGAAAAAGACAGGGCTTTCTGCAGCTCCCGCAGCGCCTCGTCATAACGTCCCTGCTTATAGTAAATCCATCCCAGCGTGTCCAGGAAGGCCGGGTTATCCGGATCAAAACTCAGGGCTTTCTGAATCAAATCAAGGCCGGCATCCAGCTTTTCTCCGCGTTCCGCCCACATATAGGCGATGTAATTCTGAGCAGCAGCCGTAATTTCTGCATCCCCCAGTTTAATGGCTTTCTGAAATTGTTTTTCTGCCTCTTCAAGCTGACCGGTTCGTTCATAGATCGACGCATACTGATAGTAAAACTGTCCGTTGAGCAGATTGGTGTTTCCGCTGTCCACTGCGAGTTTTTCAAACTGCCGGGCTGCCTGAAGCGCATCCGTATATTGATGCTGATCCGCCTGAAGCATTATCAGATAATAAAATGCTTCGGCGGTTTCGGGCCGCCGGGAAACAAATGCATTCAGCAGTTCAATGGCGTCTTCATTGGAGGCGGGGGTTTTTCCTGTGAGCAGAATATGGATATACTGACTCAGGATTTCCCGGTTTTTGTCGTAGGAGTCTGCCAGCAGTGACGCCGCCTCATCCAGATGCCCGCTTTTCTGTGCGGAGACCAGGGAATTAAACATCACGAAAGGATTTTTCCACCATTCATTTTCAGGGGATCCGGTCCGGACCCGTTTCAGGTCCTGATAAGCCTCTTCATACCGACCTTCCAGCAGATGAAGATGTCCAAGAACGATATACAGGCGACTGTCACCGGGATGAGAAACCAGTGCTTTCCGCAGAACGGCTTCTGCTTTTTCCGGGGTTCCTTCCTCGACATACAGCGAACCAAGCTGCGCGTAATAAAAGACCGCCGGGTCCGGTTCGAGCAGAAGTTTCTCGAGATGATCCGTCAACAGGTACCGTTTTTCTGCCGGGATCTGTTCCGCTAAATACTGTATCCAGATTTCAGGTTCAGTTCCGGTATCAGCAGCCAGCCGGGGGTATATGGACAAGGCTTCTTCAACGCGGTCGGTTTGCAGCAGCAGATTAAGGAACTGCTGGGCCGGCAGCAGCTCTTCGGGAGCGTATGTGCGAACTTTTCTGAAAACATCCAAGGCCTCATCGGTCTTTTTTATTGCCAGCAGTGCGTAGCCCAGCTGCTGCAATCCTGCCGGATTTTCCGGTTCAATAGCGAGTGATTTACGGAGGCAATCAATCCCCTTTTCAACGAGTGTGACTGCCTGGGGAGAGTCTCCCAGATCCCGTGCGGAATCCACATAAAGTGCCCCTAGAAGTTGCAGCAGCAGTGCGTTTTCAGGCTGATTTTCTATTGCGGTGCGAAGTGTCTCAATGGCTTTCTCTCTCTGCTTTTGCGACAGATAGAACTGTGCCAGGGCGGATGCGCTTTCAGCGGAATTCGGGAATTCCGCAACAGCCTGTTTGAACAGCGGCTCGGCGCGTTCCGGGGCATTGGTCAGCGCATAGACTTTGGCGGGAAACAGCAGAGCCGCCTCGGTCCCCGGGGCGGCCTTTGAAAAAGATTCTGCCAGCCGGGCGGCTTTTTCATTCTGTTTGAGCCGGAGTGCAATCGTAATCGCCGTGGCACTGAGCTTTTCTTCGGAAGGATCCAGCTGAATCGCTTTCTCAAGATGCTCCAGCGCACCGCTGGAATCACCGTTGGCTTCGGCGAGCAGCCCCATACTGAAATGAGACAGGGCCTCAGCCTGTGCGTTCGCACTCAACTGAGACTCCGCAGGCGTCGCGCATCCACTTAACCAAAACAAAATACCGATCAGCATAACCGCGGCAGCTTTGATATTGTGGGATGTACGCATGACAGTCCCTCTCTTCAATCTGAAATTATTTCTTTTTATGGCGATCTGCACGACGGCGTTTGCGCCGTTTGTGGTTCGACATTTTTTTCTTACGCCACTTTTTAATGGTGCCCATACTTTTATTTCCTTTTGTGCGCTTCTTATGCTACCACTTTATTCAAGCCGATTTCAATAATGCCTTCAGCACCGGCGGTTTTAAGTGAGGGAATGATTTCCCGTACAACAGATTCTTCCACGACGGTTTCGACCGCATACCATCCGTCAGCGGAAAGCGTGCTGATCGTCGGGGCCTGCAGTGCCGGCAGCAGCGCCTTAACCTGTGGAAGATTCTTTTCGTTCACGTTCATCTTGAGAAGCACCTTGTCGGCGGCATCAAGCGCTGCTCTAAGCAGCAGTCCGATTTTCTCAAGCTTTTCGCGTTTCCAGTCATCGGCCCAGGCGGACTTGCTGGCAAAAAATTTGGTGTAGGATTCCATCAACGTATCCACAATACGCAGATTATGTGCCCGGAGTGAAGATCCGGTTTCGGTGATGTCAACAATCGCATCCACAAACTCAGGGACTTTGACCTCTGTAGCGCCCCAGGAAAATTCCACTTCGGCGGTGACGCCGTTTTTAGCGAGCCAGCGTTCGACCAGGCCGACTCCTTCGGTGGCGATCCGCTTGCCTTCCAGGTCCTTCACCGACTGAATCGGAGAGTTTTCAGGAACGGCCAGAACCCAGCGCACCGGACGTTTGGTCTGTTTAGAATAAACCATATCGCAGATATCCTGAACATTTGAACCGTTGGCTTCAATCCAATCCAATCCGGAGATGCCTGCGTCCAGCATGCCGTGTTCGACATAGCGGCTCATTTCCTGAGCGCGGAGCAGCCGCAGTTCGATCTCATCGTCATCAATAGATGGAAAATAGGAACGGGAACCGCCTTTGATATTAAAACCGGCTTTTGAGAACAGGTCGTAGGTCGAATCCTGCAGACTGCCTTTCGGTAATCCTATAATCACTTTCTTCATGTTGTACAAAACCTTCCTTTTTTCGAATAAGAGCGGTGGACTATACGGAAAAGAACCTGTGTCGTCCACCGTTAATTCGTCGATCCGGCAAAAGGTTAAATGCGGCATCCGGAAACAGAGTGTTCCATGCCGGAATGAACCTTTCTTCATTCTCGTCGAGTCCAGCCTTGAACGCATCCGCGGAAAATACGATTCGCCCGAAAGCGGCACCACCGATCGCGGCTTCGATGCCGCCGCCAACGATCTGGTTCTTGAAAAACTCGCCGTCTTCAATGGAATCTGCCCGAAATCTCCGCATGGATTGATGAAAAGGCAGAACTGGCTCTCGCTCTGCGTTCTTCCGGTTCGGTGCAGATGATTTTCCGCACGGTGTTGTCCGGACCTGATTTACAGGCGATAAGCAGCTTTGCCCGTCCGGAAGCGGTGAAACCCGTTTCCCTCGAAATGGACAGTTCTCCGGCGGCCTGCTGCAGTCTTTCTCCGGAATGTTATCCGCTTTAAAACGGTAAGCGAATAAGATGGAATCCTGAAAGGAAATCATGCCGGAATAGTCTTGCGCTCCCGGTAGTGGAATGGTCAGTTAACCGGATGATCCCGCTCTTAAAAAAGCGGTCGCTTTTATTATATAAAAACAGACGGTACAATACGGGATTTCCGGCTGAAAAAAGTGTTTTTTCCCGTCATCCAGATTATGAAAAAGTTCCGGACATTGGAAAAACAGATCGGTTATCGGTTCAAAAAGAAAACACTGCTGGAGTCGGCACTGACGCATCCGTCGTTCCGCTACGAAAACGAAGCGGCTTCGGAGGACAATCAACGACTTGAATTCCTCGGGGATGCGGTGCTTGGCCTGCTGGCTGCAGACGTGCTGATGAAGCACTATCCGACGGATGCGGAAGGGGAACTGACCCGGCGCAAAAGCGCAATGACCTCCGGAGAGGCTTTGGCATCCGCGGCCCGCATTCTCGGCCTGGGGGAACATCTGAAAATGGGAAAAGGTGAAGCGGCCAGCGGCGGTGCGGATCGGGATTCAAATCTGGAGGATGCTCTCGAGGCCCTGCTGGGGGCAGTTTGGCTCGACGGGGGTCTCAAGGCGGCAATCCGTTTTTTTGAGCGGAATATCGTACAGATATTGAAACAGACTGAACCCGCTTTGCTGAATCCAAAAGGAATGCTTCAGGAATATGCTCAGAAACAGGGTTTTCCGATTCCGGATTATCAGGTAATTGAAGAAAGCGGACCGGATCACGCCCGCCGGTATTGCGTCGAAGTGACGGTTTCGACCTATGCGTTTCGGGGAGAGGGATCCAGCCGCCGGGAAGCCGAAAAAAAAGCGGCGGAAAAAGCGGTTCTGAATATGGTCCATCCGTGATCTTTTAAAGCAATCGCCCGTTCTCACGAGGGCGGTGCAAAATAAGAAAAAATCTCGAATGGGGGATAATTCCTCCAGGCTTGCAATCCCGGTTCTTTACTGCTTTCCGGCTTGTTTGAGCAGATCGCGTTCGCGGCGGGTGAGCGTGTGCATGCCGTGCTTTGCGGCTTTGTCCAGAATGCGGTCGATTTCCGTGCGGCTTACCGGCGGTTTTTCCCGCGGTCCGAGTTTCGTCCGGATTTTGCGCAGGATATCGGGACGCCCGATCATGGTCGCATAGATATAGCCTGCGATCCCCCCGCCGAGGTGGGCCGTGTTCGCGATATGCCCACCCGCGCCCCCGAGGGTGTGCATGAATTCATAGGCGCCGAGAAACAGGACGAAGATCCATGCCTTGATCGGAACGAACGGCAGGAAAATCAGAATCAGCTCACGATTCGGATAGAGCGCAGCATAGGCTCCCAGAATACCGAAAACCGCCGCAGAGGCCCCGACACAGGTGTAGACAGGCGACGAAAGAAGCGACCAGCCCAGCCCGCCGAGAACGCCGCTGAGGAAATAGAGGACAAAAAACCGGTTGGTGCCAAGTGTACGTTCCGTTTCAGGACCGAGAAAATAAAGGCCCAGCATGTTGGATAAAAGGTGCCCGAAGCCCTGATGGATAAACTGGTAACTGACCAGCTGCCAAACGCTGAATGTTGTCCACCAGTTGGCCCGCAGCGCGCAGAAACGGCTGAGGGGAATGTGGAAAACATATTCGATAACGTAAGCGGCAATGTTGGCAATCAGCAGCATTTGCACGCCGAAAGTCATGGCCATCGGATTTCCGTAAGGATCTTGAGTTGCAGTTCGCATGGTGGAGACCATAGCTGATTTTTAATGGATTGCAAAAACATGTCGATTGGATTAATCTTTCGTTTCAGTTAAGCACATACGGAAGAGAATCATGGCAGACATTTATGTAAGACCCTACGGCGAACACAACAAAACCCCGTGGAAGATCATTCTGATTGCGGTGGTGATTGTATTGCTGGTTGGTGGAATCTGGTGGTGGTTGGAGCACCGTCTGCCCCGGTCAGAACCTGCTGACACAAATGCTGTCGCAAAGAAAGAGATGCCTGAGAGTCCGCTGCGTCTGGAAACAAAAGAAGCCGCACCGGCCGAATCAGCGTCCGGTTCCAACCTCAATGCGCAGCAGCTTTTTTCCCGTGCTCAGAGTCTGGCTGCGTCCGGAAAGCTCCGGCAAGCCAGCACGCAGCTCAGCGAGGTGATTTCTTCAACGACGGATGAAAGTCTGAAAAACAATGCACTGCGTCTACAGGGACGCATTAATATTCAGCTGTTTTTTTCCGAGGTGCCGACTCCGGAAAAAAAGAGTTATGTGATCCAGCCCGGCGATTCGCTCGATAAGATTGCCAGGAAGAATAAAACCACGATTGAGCTGATTCGCAGACTGAATCATATTGAAGGCAATCTGATTTATGCCGGAACCACCATTCAGCTTCCGGCGGCTCCATTTGTTATTCGTGTAGACAAGTCGGAAAAAACACTGGATCTGATGATGAACGGCAAGCTGTTTAAGCGCTATGCGGTCGGATTAGGCCGCTACGGAAAAACTCCTCTCGGAACATTTAAAACGGTGGTGCATCAGACCAATCCGGACTGGAGCCCTCCCAGCGGCGGTATTATCCCGTTTGGTGATCCGCGCAATGTACTCGGCACCCGCTGGATCTCCATTCAAGACGAGGCGCGTCCTGACATCCGGGGTTTCGGCATTCACGGGACCTCACAACGCGACAGCATCGGTGGTGAAACCAGCAATGGCTGCATCCGCATGCTGAATGAAGATGTCGAAGAGCTTTTCATGCTGATTCCGCGCGGGACAGAAGTCATTATCAGCGAATAACAACCCGAAAGTTTTTATGTCTTCTTTCACTCTTTCATTTGAAAAACCTGTTCTTGAGCTGGAAAACAAACTTCATGAGCTGGAGAGTTTCAGCAAAGCGCAGGATATTGATGTTTCACACGAAATCGAGCGCATGAAAGAAAAGATTGAAGCGACTCGTGCACAGATTTACGCCCACCTCTCTGCCTGGCAGAAAGTCCAGGTGGCCCGTCATCCTGACCGCCCCTTCACGATGGATTACATTAACAATATGACGTCCGATTTTATTGAACTGCATGGAGACCGCATCCATGCCGACGACCGGGCGATTATCGGCGGGTTTGCCAAAATCGACGGGCGGAAAGTGATGATTATCGGTTCGCAGAAGGGGCGTGATACCAAGAGTAATCTGGGATGTAATTTCGGGTGCGCGTATCCGGAAGGGTACCGCAAGGCGCTGCGCCTGATGCGGCTCGCCGACAAATTCAACGTGCCCATTCTTACACTCATAGATACCCCGGGCGCTTTTCCCGGTCTCGAATCGGAAGAACGCCATATTGCCGAAGCCATAGCCGTCAACCTGCGCGAAATGTTTACTTTACGCGTGCCGATCATCGTTACGGTGATCGGCGAAGGCGGCTCCGGCGGGGCGCTTGGTATCGGCGTCGGGAACCGTATTCTGCTTCTGGAACACGCCTATTATTCCGTCATTTCTCCCGAAGGCTGTGCAGCGATTCTTTTTAAAGACCGTGCTTATGCTGACCGGTCGGCCGAAGCGCTCAAAATCACCGCCCAGCATCTCCTCGAGTACAAACTGGCCGATGAAATTGTGCCCGAGCCGCGTGGCGGGGCACACACCGATCATAAGGCAGCGGCAGAGAATCTTAAAAAAGTGCTGCTGCGTCATCTTGAAGAACTCAACGGGCAGTCCCCCGAGGAGCTTATGAACAGTCGCTACGATAAATTCCGTGCAATGGGGGTCTTTTCGGAAACCGGGACTTCTGCGTAACCTGCCGTTCGCCGGTTTTCCAAGGCTTGGATAACCCGGTCATTCCATGGAAGACGGTCCCTTGGGTGCCGCCTTCTCCCGAAGCTCTTCTGCGAGCATATCATCGAGCTTCAGGCCGGTCAGGCCGGTGAGCGTTCTGACCAGCGCAACAAGAACGAGAATCATCACCGTCATGCAGGGCAACGTCACGACGATGTAACTCAGTCCGGTCATCCTGCCGACCTCGGCGGCGAACGCTTCCGTTCCCGGCGGACTCCGCAGAACAGCCTTCGCCAACCCGTAATTGAGTCCGGCGGACAGAAACAGCGAGGAAGCAAAACCCCAGGTCAGGCCTGTCAGCTGTTTTTCAAAAACCTGTTCATTGCCTTTTTCATGCAGGCGCGCGTGCAGCAGATCCACATCGAACAGTGATCTGCTCATCAGGATTTTTCTGATGAGCGGGCAGGGCGTTTTCAGCGAAATCACAATGGCCAGCCCGATCAGCAGCGGAACAGACGCCTCTTTGCAGGCGATCCACTCCGGCGGGAGCTGCAGGATGCTGAAAATGCCCGTGAGAAGCACACTGACGATTCCGAGAGCGGCAATAAAATCAACGCGTCGCTCCCTGATCAGCGTATGTGTTCCGTATATTATCGGAAAAAGAAGGGCCGCAATCATTCCCCGCACCGGCCCGAGATATTTTTCTTTGCTCAGAACCGTCAGAATAACGACGGGAATAGCGATATTGATCAGAACGCCGACCAGCGGGTTTCCCGGTTTTGGTTTACTCGATGTCATGAATGAGCCGATCATTTATGGTAGCGGCGTTCAATTGAAGCATTGATGCTGGTGAGGATTTCGTAAGGAATGGTGCGGCAGATTCTGGACAGCTCGCTGGCCCAGATCGCGTCGCCGGCCTGTTCCCCGATCAATACAGCCTCGTCGCCAACCTCCGCGTTCAGGTCGGGTCCAAGATCAACCGTAAGCCAATTCATGCTGACCCGCCCGACAACCGCACAGCGCCGCCCGCGAATCAGCACATCGCCGCGATTGCTGAGCGCGCGGTTGTAGCCGTCTGCATAGCCGACCGCCAGCGTGGCGATCCGGGTGGGATACTCGGTAATATGCGTGCCGACATACCCCACACTGTAACCGGCCGGAACCCTTTTAATCTGCACAACGCGCGTTTTCCACTGGAGAATCGGCAGGGTATGAAACCGGCCGGCGGGATTGTCTGCGCCGTAGCCGTAAAGGACAATGCCCTGGCGGACGCCGTCAAAATCCCACTCCGGGAAATAAAGTGCGGCCCGGCTGCTGGAAATATGACGGAACATACCCGCCGGCAGAAACTTCAGCGCATGATTGAATTTACGGACCTGTTCCAGTGCGCCGTCCGGTGACTCGGGATTGACCGCTGCGAAATGACTGCACACGCCCGACAGACGGAGATCAGGATACGCTTTCAACTCGGTCGCCGCAGATTCAACTTCGTCCCACTGCACGCCGAGGCGTCCCATCCCGGTGTCCACCTTGAGATGTGCAGAAAGTGTAATCCCCAGAGTGCCGGCTGCTGCGGCCAGCAGTGCTCCATGCTCTCGATTGGCGATGATCGGAAGAATACGGTTTTCATGTGCTGTTTTCACGTCGCCGGGTTCGAGTACCCCGATCACGAGAATATTGGCATCCGGCAGTACTTCACGCAGCAGCAGGGCTTCCTCAAGATAGGCGACGGCGAACCAGTTGATCCCGGCTTCGGATGCCGCCCGGCCCACCGGCTGAATTCCATGACCGTACGCATTGGCTTTAACGACAAAAACAATGGAAACCTCATCGGGGATCGAACGGCGCAGGGCCCGCACATTGGCCTTCAGTCGTCCGAGATCAATTTCCACCCATGAATGCGTCATCTCCCCATCTTTCCGTTTCCGTTTGGTATAAATGGCACCCCGGACAGGATTCGAACCTGTGACCGTCGGATTAGAAATCCGATGCTCTATCCAGCTGAGCTACCGGGGTAAATCTCTTAAGTTGTTTTCAATTTATAAGTCGCAGGATTATCTGTTTCCGTCAATTTTTGGCCGGTAACCCTGAATAGTAACCCGCTAAATTTCATTTATGCTTCAAGCGTCAAACAACTCTGACTTGCAACGCGTTGGAGAATGCCTTTACCGCTCGCAAAAATCAAAAGGATAGTATGCGATTCTCAAACGCGGCGGCAAGCAAATCAAACGCTCACTTAAAACAACCGAACAGGCTCTGGAAAAACGCCGCCTGTTCAAACTGGCCGAAAAGGTGACTGTCTTTTCCCGTGCCGAAAACAAAAACACTTCGGTAGCTGATTTGGCCAGTTGCCGGCTGAACGTTTCGTCTGCGTCTATGAAACCATCATCCGAAATATCGGCAAAAAAAAGTTTTCACGGAATTCTCAACGTATTTCGGAGATGTTTCGGTTGCGCGGATCCGGAATCAGCCGGACATCCCGTCGGGTCAGGCTCATCCGCCAGTCTGCCTGACTCAGCGGCAAAGCACCGCCCGGTGAACTGTTGTTGCCGCCCCGGAAATCAACGGCGCGTTGCCTCAAAAATAAATGACACCGAAGGGCGGCGGATTCGGGTTCGTTGTGCCTTCGCACCTCGCCGCATGGTAAAAATCACTCAATGCCCTCTTCCTGCCGGGGCGCTTCCCCTTTCGTGAAGCCTCACTCAGATGCTCACGGCTTTTCATAGGTTGTTTGACCGTTCCCTGTACCGCGATTTTTTCGGAGGGTCGAGGCGTACAGGAAAGATTGCAACGGGAACGTCTTTGTCGCTTTGGTGCTGCATTGCGTGTCGGATAGCACTCAATGCAAGGAAAAGGATGCGGTCCGGCAAAATGGCGCGGCGGGAATCGCCTCCCGCATTTATCCGTGCGCTGCGCCACAGTTTTGCCATTCACCTGCGGCGGGGTGAAAAATATCCGCTCGGCATCGTCAACCTTCTCGATACGCGCTGAAAGACTTGCAGAAAATGATTTTATCGGCCATACTCCCTCTTTTGATTTTTACGGAAGGACAGTCTATGGAAACCATCAAAGCAATCATGACACGCCGGAGTATCCGTGCATTTGAAAACACACCGATCAGGGAGGATCAAATTAAAGTTCTGCTGGAAGCGGCAATGAATGCGCCGAGTTCCGGCGACGGCCGTCCATGGCATTTTATAGTGACCACCGATCGGGCAGTACTCGATGCACTGGCGGATGAAGTGGATGAAGGCAATGCCGTGTTTAAACAGGCGCAGGCTGCCGTTCTGATCTGTCTGGACACATCCCTCGAGGGATTTGAGGGATTCGGCGCTCAGGACTGTTCCTGTGCAGCGCAGAACCTGCAGCTCGCCGCCCATGATATCGGATTGGGAACCATCTGGATTGCAATTATCAACGTGCCTCCGCGCATAGCGGGTTGCCGTAAAGTGCTGGGCGTTCCTGAGCAGATCACCCCCTTTGCGCTCTTCCCGATCGGGGTTCCGGCGGAAAAACTGAACCCGGAATACCGTTACGATGAATCAAGAATTCATCGTGAACAATGGTAGTTAAGAATCCGGGGGAGAGCCGTTGAGCCGTTGCCGGTCTCTGGTTGACTCAGGTAACCAGTTGCCGTATGGTGCCCGGCTTTGCAGTCAATCTATTTTAGGATTTTGTCAATGAGTATCAGTAAAACATACTCGATTCGCTGTCCGGAGTGCGGGTGTGAACAGACTGTGGAGCTTTATGACTCCATTAATGTGGCGCAGGAACCGAATCTGAAGAATGAATTATATGAAAATCGCCTGAACCGGGTGCGCTGCATCGGTTGCGATACCTCCTTTCGCATTGATAAACCACTGCTTTATCACGATGCCGATCGGAATATCCTTATTCATTGGATGCCGGATACCGTATTGTCGCGCGAAGAGGTTCTTGATGAGTTTGACCGGACAATGGAGGATTTGCGCGGGGCACTGCCGCCGGATATAGCACCTCCGCGGGTACGGTTGGTCTTTACCCGCGCCGAACTGGTCGAGCTGGTTTTTATCATCGAAGCAGGCATGGAAGAACGGGTCGTGGAATACATCAAATACACTATTTACGCCCGGAATATGGACCGGCTGCCGCCGGCCGAAAAACAGCTGCTGTTGAATGTGCAGGATTCCACACCCGAAGAACTGCTCTTTGCGGTGTTGGATTCGAAGACCTCTGAACTGGAAGATGTCCTGCGCTATCCGCGTGAGGCCTATCATAATGTCCGGAAAATGTACCGGGAAACGCCCGATCAGTTCGACGAACTTTTTCCTGGTCCGTACATCAGTGCGCGCACTGCGCTGATGGAAGAATCCGCCGCAGAAGAGTGAGTCAGTTTTTTGCTGAGGCTTCGCCAAGAGAACTTAACATGCCTTGGGCAGATCCAGCCCAGAGGGAATCGCCGTGTTCAGCCAGAAAATCCTCAAGGAGAATGCGCGCATCATCCGTACGTCCGGCCTGCTCCATACAGCGGGCTATACTTAATGTGGCCACCGGTTGCAGATAGTGATCGCTGTATTTTGCGGCAAAGGATCTGAACTGTTCCGCCGCGGCATCGAAATCACCGTCCGCTTCCGTACAGTAGGCCAGACCCAGTTCCGCGACGGGACGAAGCTCGTGGCTTTTGTATTTTTCCAAAAATTGTTCATAGCGCACGCGGGCCTGCGGATAATCGCCTTTATTAAATGTTATTTTTGCCAGATTCAATAATGCGATCGACGCAGCCGGTGTCGAACCGTATTTCTCAACCACTTCTTCGAGCTGCTGAGGGGTTTTAGCCGTTGCCAGCAATTGTTCCGCCTCAAGCATTTCAGATGTTTTATAGTGGGCATAGCCTGTGGCGGCGATTATTACGACAATCAGCGCAAGAACTGCGGCCCCAAGCGGTTTTCCATAGTGTTTTAGAAAGCGAAGGACTTCATTGACTTCGTGCTGTTTGAGTTCCTGCTTCTTATGCGGATTATTCATAATTTCTGTTTCCGGGTTTAAAACGAAGTGGCATTTTAGCGCCCCGGACTTAATTTTCAAGCGCGTACAGCTTTAGAATCTCCTCCGCGCGTTTTTCCGGGCCGAGCAGGTCTCCGTTAATTTGGTGTGCAACCGTGTTGTAAAGCGGTTTCCGTTTTTCCAGCAGCACACGGATCTGCGTTTTTTTATCACCGGAAAGCAGGGGACGTGTTGAGTCGTGTTCCAACCGTTGGAGAATAGTTTCCGGCGATGCGGTCAGGCAGACGACAAGGCCTGTTTTTTCGAAATCAGAAATATTTTCCGGATTCAGCACGATCCCGCCGCCGGTTGAAATGATAAGTCCGTCCCGCTGCGCAAGTTCCTGAACCAGTTTCCGTTCCATGGCGCGGAACGCGGGTTCGCCTTCCTGTGCGAAAATCTCCGGGATTGTCCGCTTCTGGCGTTCTTCAATCAGGGCGTCCATATCCACCAATGCCATTCCGGTACGTTCAGCCAGAATGCGGCCTGTCACGGTTTTTCCTGTGCCCATGAATCCAACCAGAATAATGTTCCGCTTCGACATTTACGATGTTCCTGAAAAAAAACGCCCCGAAGTCCGGGGCTTTATACAAACACAAAACCGCTGAACACGGTGTCAGGCGTTGTGTTTTTGCAATGCTTCGCGGATATCTTTATTGTTCATCATACGAAGGGTTTCTGCCGGTACACCGACTGCCGCCAGACGTTTTTTCTGTCGGGAGATACGGTAACGCTTAGGGCCCGCTTTTTTAATCGGGCGACGCAGCGTTTTTTTGCGCATTGCTCTGCGAATTCTCATTTTTATTCTCCAAAAGCTTATTGTTTATAAAGTGAGCGGTGTAAGCTACACAGGCAAGGGGGGCGAATCAACCTAAAAAGGAGCTTTTCATGGAACGCATAAAGCTTGAAATGCCGGCGGTCTATTCTTTTCAAACCGAACTGACTGTCCGCATTACCGACATCAACTATGGCGGACATCTTGGAAATGCCGACACGCTTGCCCTTATTCATGAGGCCCGTGTTCGGTTTCTCAAAACCTTTGGCTACAGTGAAACCGACATCGAGGGGTATGGAATCCTTATGCTTGATTCGGTTGTCATTTATAAAAAACAGGCCTTTGCGGGCGATGTTCTCCGGATAGAAGCAGCTGCCGGAGGGTTCAGCCGACTTGGCTGCGATATTTTCTATCGTCTTACTGACAAGCAGAGCGGTGCGGAAATCGCACTGGCCAAAACTGCCATATCACTTTTCGACTATCAGAGTCAAAAGCGCATTTCCCCACCGAAGGCGTTTATCAGGAAGCTGGGCGGCTGATCGGCTTTTTTGGAATCAAATGGCAGTCGGCATGATGAAACAGGCAATGAGTTTCTGACGCAAAGCCTTTTTCACCGGAGTAGAGGCTGAAAATATTCTGCTCACAGATTCCTAACTCTTAAACCCTTTGAGTTTGACCGGACCCGATTCGAATGCGAGAATCGAAAACTTAATTATCCGGAACCATGGAGTGTATGGGATATGAGTGATTGGATTGGCCATGAATGCGGTATCGCCGCCATTCGGCTTCTCAAGCCGTTTGAATATTACGTCGAAAAATACGGATCTCCGACGTTCCCGATCAACTGCCTCTATCTGCTGATGGAAAAGCAGCACAATCGCGGGCAGGACGGTGCGGGCGCGGCGGTCATTAAAATGGATGTTGAACCGGGCAAGCCGTTTATTTTCCGGTCGCGTTCGGCGGATAAAGACCCAATTGCACAGGTGCATCAGCATATGCTTGCCTCACTGGCGGAGTCCCGGCGCGAGAATCCGCAGTTTGCGGACGACCCGATCTGGTTGAAACGAAATGCCAAGTTTGCCGGGGAACTGCTTCTCGGTCATCTGCGCTACGGCACGCGGGGGCAGAGCGGCATCAGCTTCTGTCATCCATTCCTGCGGCAAAGCAACTGGCGCAGCCGCAATCTGGTGCTGGCGGGCAATTTTAATTTGACAAACAACGACCAGCTGTTCGAAACCCTCGTGGAACTCGGCCAGCATCCCCGCAACGAAACCGATACGGTGATGGTGCTGGAGAAGATCGGTCATTTTCTTGATGAAGAAAATGACCGTTTGTTTCGTGAGTTCCGCAAAGAAGGCCTGGAACGCCCGGCGATTTCCGAAAAAATCGCTGACAACCTCGATCTCACGACGATACTGCGCCGCGCGGTGCGCAACTTCGACGGCGGCTATACAATGGCGGGGATCATAGGGAACGGGGACCTGTTTGTCATACGCGATGCCTGCGGCATCCGCCCTGGATTTTTCTACCGCGACGATGAATTTGTCGTGGTCGCCTCGGAACGGCCCGCCATTCAGACGGCGTTTAACATCCCGATTGATTCCGTCGAAGAAATCAAACCGGGCCACGCCCTGATTGTCCGCAAAAACGGAGAAATCCTGCACGAGCAGATCTCGGATGTGCAGACGGTGAAGCCGTGCTCCTTTGAGCGGATCTATTTTTCCCGCGGAACCGATCGTGATATCTATTCCGAACGCAAGCAGCTCGGTCGGCAGCTCACCGAACCGATCCTGAAGGCAGTGGATTACGATTTGGATAACACCGTATTCTCCTACATTCCCAACACAGCGGACGCCGCTTTTTACGGGCTGATGGAAGGTACGCGGGCTTATGTCGCCGCGCGCGCGGAGTATCATATCCTGCATGAGAAAGATCTTTCAGCGGAACGCATCGCCGAGCTGATCAACTATCAGCCGCGCATGGAAAAAATCATGACCAAGGATGCCAAGCTGCGCACCTTCATCACCGCCGATTCCGACCGGCGCGATCTCGTCGCGCAAGTCTATGACACCACGTACGGCATCGTTAAAAAAACCGATACACTGGTGGTGCTCGATGACTCCATCGTGCGCGGCACCACCCTGCGCGAAAGTATCCTGCGCATCCTCGACCGGCTCAGTCCCAAACGAATTATCATCGTTTCTTCCGCGCCGGAAATCCGCTATCCTGACTGCTACGGAATCGATATGTCCAAGCTCAAGGACTTCGTCGCTTTCCAGGCGGCCGTCGGACTAACGAAAGATCGAGGTCGGGAGGCTGTTTTCGCGCAGATTTATGATGCCTGTAAAGCGAGTATGGATCTGCCGCGTGATCAGGTGAAAAACGAGGTCAAACTCCTATACAAGCCGTTTAAACCACACGAAGTTGAGGCGAAAATTGCTGAAATCCTGCGACCGCCCGATCTTAAAGCCGATTTTGAGGTAATCTACCAGAACATCGAAGGCCTTCACGCCGCCTGCCCGGCTCATCAGGGAGACTGGTATTTCACCGGCGACTATCCCACGCCCGGCGGCAACCGGGTCGTCAACCGCTCCTTCATCAACTTCATGGAAAACAGCGATGCACGCGCCTATTGAAAAACAGGGAATCTCTCCGTCTGTAAACTGTTTTCCAATTACATCCTGAGACCTGAGAATTTGGACTCAGTCGTAAAACGTTGTTTTTCTGATATCCGGTTGAGCGATAAAAAGAACTATGGTAGCCTATGTGTTCTCAACGATCGAACTGACAGAGAGATTCTCAACGAACAGGAGACAGCAGAATGAAGGTTGTGCGACCATTTTTCTTTTCTCTGGGTGTGCTGGCGCTGGCAGCCATTCTGATTTTCGGTATTTCGTTGCTGTTGAAACCGAGCGGATCACCCTTGGCGCAGGGAGTCGGGGCGATCAGTCCGGAGATGATAGCACAGGCTCAGAAAGTGGTGGCCCGGATTAGCCGGCGGATGGCGTGGGTGATGGTGATTTTATCTGCCGTTCTGCAGCTGGGGGCCTGGGTGGCAGCGGCTGCGAAAATGAAGACGGTTAAAAAATCAGAGTACGGTGCAGAGAAAAAACTGCAGCTGCTGGAAGCTATCGATATTTATTTTGACCTGCCGCTCTATTTCGGCCTGCTGGGTTCGGTGGGCAGTTTCATTGTGATTACCTTTTTTCCCAATGCCGGGCTGATGTTTGCGTATGCTTCAACCGCCATGGGAATTATCGTTTCCGTAATTTTGCGTCTGGGATATCATACCCCGTTTAAGCAGGAGCTGCTGAAAGCGTGTGACGCGGGTGTGAAATAAGGAGATTTCCATGCGTCGATCAATTCTGATTGTTATGCTCGATGTAATGGTCCTTTCTGTCCTGGCGCTGACTGTCGGGAAGCAGTCCGGCGGGTCCGGGGGCAGCCTGCCGATTCCGCTTTATCGCTGGTCGTCGATGATTGAGGAGGGTTTGCGGAAGGAGCAGAGTTTTAAGGATCAGATTAAGCGCCTGGAAGAGCAACTGGCTCAGGCCACTGAAGTTGCAAAAAAAGCACTGGAGCAGGCGGAGTCAGCTCAGAGTAATGTCGGTCGTGAACGTTCCGGAAATGAACAGTTGCAGGCGCGCCTGCGTGAGGCGGAACTGGCTGCAGAAAAAGCCCGTTCACAGATTGCTTTAACCGCCCGCGAAGCAGAACTGGCCGCACAAAGAGCAGCGGCGGCGGAGCAGAAATCCCGTGAAATGGCCCGCCGCGCAGCAGAGGCCCAGGCTGAAAAAGATGCCGCACTGGCCAGGGCGCAGGCTGCCGAAGCAGCGGCCAGAGTAGCTGCGGAACAGCGGGTTCAGGAAGTGGCCCGCCGCGAAGCCGCGGCCCAGGCTGAAAAAGAGGCCGCTCTGGCCAGGGCACAGGCTGCGGAACAGCGGGCTCAGGAAGTGGCCCTGCGCGAAGCTGCGGCCCGGGCACAGGCCTCCGCCGTCCTAAAAGAACGTCAGCGACTGGCACTTCAAAATGAACAGACGGCTGAAAAATTGACGCAATTGCGCGAAAAACTGGCGGCCCTTGAGGTTCAGAAAGAAAATGAGGCCAGGAAAGTTGCACAATTGGAAAAAGAGCGCAGACAGGCTCTGGAGGCGAGTAAAAAATCAGTGTGGGTTCAGCGGGATGCGGCACTTCGCCGGTTAACGATTCATTATACGGAATATAACTCGTACAGCGACCGGTCTTACACAACCAGCCGGGAGCTGGTCATGCCGATGGTAAAGGTTGGAAAAGCCGTTTTAATTCCGGCGGATTTCCGCAAACTGGGCCTGAACGCCTCCTTTTTCGGCGGCCTGTCTGACCGCGTTTCGGATGTAACCGGCGGGCTTTCTCCCCTGACCGGAACCGGAGATCAATTCCCGATTCGCACAATTATTGTTCCCGGGACGGAACCGCAGGTCTGTTTTGTCCAATTTGATGGTTCTGTGGAAGGCGCACTGGAGTCGATTTCCATGGCGGCATTGAAAGAGCAGCGGCTGAAAAGCGCGCTGCTTTTCAGCCCCGATGACGTAAACGCCTATGGGGAAGTCGAAATCAATCCGGTGTTTGGAAGCGACTATTTGAAAGTGCGCTCTTTAACCGGGGACAAGCCGGCGGTCGGCGACTATCTCATGAGCGATAAAGGCGAATTTATCGGCGTTATGGTGACGAAAGAGGATTGCTATGTCACTCCGCAGGTTCTCAGCCGCACACCGCCGCCGGTGCAGATTCCGCTGACTTCGGCAAATCCGGACGAAACCTATTTCACCGACTTTATTCAAAAACTTCAGCAGGCCCGTGCGCTCGTCAAAGAGCATCTCGCCAAACGCTCGTTGTGATGATTTTTAAATTCCTTGAATTTTGAATCGGTTACCGGGATTGTCGAATCAGGAATTACCGCGGGAAGAAGACGGCCCCGGTCGGTTCGACGTCTTCTGGCAGACTGCTGCCATCATTCGGCTCCGGCCAGCCAACAAACCGTTTTCCGGATATTCCGGAGCGCCGTTCAGTGTTTCGCGGCAACTAAATTTACCTCTTCCCGAGATCGCAGAGATTGCACTGGCTGCAATCAAGGCCGGGCGGAGTCCAGTCGCGGCCGTCTTTTTTAGCTTTGCGCAGTTTATTCCAGTTAATGATGCCGAGCAGGATGCCGAGCAGAATGAACGCCCCGGGAGCCTGGTTCATAAGCATGAAACTGTATTTCCAGCCTTCGATCAGTTTGATCTGGAAGAGTGATCCGGTAGCGAGCAGTTCGCGCAGTCCACCGATCAGGGTGAGCGACAGGGTGAAACCGAGTCCCATGCCGAGGGCATCAATCAGCGAGGCGAGAATGCCGTTTTTGGAGGCGAAGGCTTCGGCGCGGCCGAGCACGATGCAGTTGACGACGATGAGCGGAATGAAAATTCCGAGCGCTTCATAGATCGCCGACGGAGCATAGGCCTGCATCAGCAGATCAACAACGGTGACGAAGGTGGCGATAACGACGATATAGCAGGGAATGCGCACTTTTTTCGGCACGACGTTACGGATGAGTGAAATGACCACGTTGCTGCCGGCCAGTACAAACAGCGTTGCCAGTCCCATGCTGCATCCGTTGATGGCATTATTGGTGACGGCCAGCGTCGGGCACATGCCGAGCAGCAGGACAAACGTCGGGTTTTCTTTGAAAATCCCCTTTGAAAACTCCTTAAACAGATTCATCAGTTTTTCTCCTTCAGAAGCGTTTCACGGTTCTGTGCAAAGGTTTCGGCGATGGTGAAGACGGCTCCGCAGACGGCGCGGCTGGTGATCGTGGCCCCGGTGACGGCATCGAGAGTTCCGCCGTCCTTTTTCACCGCCCACGGAGCCTGACCCGCTTCGGCTTTCATCCC
Source organism: Verrucomicrobiota bacterium (assembly GCA_030153935.1). Lineage (GTDB taxonomy): Bacteria > Verrucomicrobiota > Kiritimatiellia > Kiritimatiellales > Tichowtungiaceae > Tichowtungia. Next base: position 23,872 of record JASKKX010000008.1, read on the forward strand.
GTTAAACTGGTCAAGGATGCGGTTGGGTGGCAGGCCGGTTTCTTTTTTACCGCTGATTAGACCGGAGAGGGTTTTTTCGCGTTTGCGCTCGGCAACGACCGTGCCGAGGCCGGGCGTTTCGGTCTGTTTGGTGACGAGGACTGTCGTCACGGTTCCGTCCGGCTTGAGTCCGGCCAGCACGGTGACGTCGCCGCCGTAGCCTTTATGGGAAACGGTTTCGCCGGCGAAGCCGATGATCTGTCCCTCTTTGCGGCCGACATAGAATTTAACCTCTCCGACAATAACGGTTTCTTCGGCGGGCTGATTGTCGAAGGCGGGCAGCACTTCGTTCAGGGCGGCGTTGGTTTTCTGCTGCATGGCGGCGGCAATCGGCTCTTCAGTAATCAGGTAGACCCAGGCCAGCAGGACGGCTGCGACGCAGGAAATAATGCCCAGGCTCAGCACCAGCGGAGTAATTTTGACGTTCCCGTTGCTCATTGAGCGGCCTCCTTTTTGATGCGGATGTAGCCGAAGGGTTTTCCGATGGTATAGCGGTCAATAAGCGGGGTGAGTGCATTCATAAAAAGAATGGAGAAGCTGACGCCTTCGGGGTAGCCGCCCCAGATGCGAATGACACTGGTGATCAGCCCGCAGCCGACGCCGAAGATCAGCGCGCCATTGACGGTCATCGGTGAGGTGACCATATCGGTCGCCATGAAGAAGGCCCCGATCATCAGGCCGCCCGCAAAAACGTGGTAGATTGCCGGCGGGGTCAGCGCGGGATTAACGTGATGAACCAGGCCGGAAATTAATGCCACGGTGGCGATGAAGGCCGCAGGCACCTGCCATTTGATTCGTTTGCGGACGATGAGAAATGCACCGCCGATCAGCAGGGCGAGCGCCGAGGTTTCGCCGAGACATCCGCCGACATTGCCGATGAACAGGTCTTTCAGTGTGGCAACCGCCGCGCCGGATGCTCCCAGAGGCGTCGCGCCGGTCATTGCGTCGAGGGCCGTCCATGCGCCGGGTTGCGGCGCAACCCACGAGGTCATAAGCTGTGGGAAGCCGATCAGCAGGGCGACGCGTGCGACGAGCGCAGGATTAAATGGATTATAGCCGAGACCGCCGAAGATCTGTTTGCCGAGGCCGATGGCCAGCAGCGAACCGAGGATGCAGATCCACCACGGCGCGCCGGCAGAGAGATTCATCGCCAGCAGCAGGCCGGTGACGACCGCGCTGCCGTCTTTCCAGCTGGAAGGCCGCTTTGCGCATTTGTTCCAGATTTCTTCAACGGCGATGCAGCCGAGAGTGCAGAGCGCCATAACACGCAAGGCGTGGAGCCCGAAGAACCAGACGGCGGCAAGTGCAGCCGGAAGCAGGGCAATGAGCACCTCTGCCATGACTTTGGAGATGGAGTCGTTTCCGCGGATATGCGGTGAGTTGCTGACGACCAGCCGGGTGGCATCGGGCAGTTGAACAGCTTTGGGTTCGGTATCTGACATAAGGTTTCTCTATTTTTTCTGTTGTTTGCGTCGGGCCGCCATGATTTCGGCCTTCGCCCGTTTAAACTGCTGGTTGAGCGGACGGTGCGACGGGCAGATGTAGCTGCACGAACCGCATTCAATGCAGGCGAGTACGTTGAGCTGCGCGGCCCAGTCAAACCGTTCGTTTTCGACCGCCTGACTGATGGTGGCGGGCAGGATGTCCATCGGGCAGGCTTCGACGCAGCGGCCGCAGCGAATGCACGGTTCGGCGGTGTACTGCGAAGCGGTCTCCACCGGAATGAGCAGGATGCCCGACGTATTTTTCATGACGGTGACGTCGAGCGTATTCTGCGCGAAGCCCATCATCGGGCCGCCGAGCAGCAGCTTGGCGGGCTGGACGCTGACGCCGCCCGCCATCTCAATAGCTTTGGAAACCGGTGTGCCGAGGCGGAAGCGCCAGTTACCGGGGTTGACGAGCGGTTCTCCGGTGACGGTGGTGATGCGTTCAATGGAGGGGTGCCCGTTAAGGACAGCCTCGGCAACCGCGGCCGCGGAGGCGACATTCTGCACGACACAGCCGACGTCCATCGGAAGCCCGCCGATCGGAACTTCGCGGCCGGTGAGAGCATAGATGAGCTGTTTTTCCGCGCCCTGCGGATAGTTGACGTGCAGGGACTGCACGGTGACGTTGTATTTGCCGGCCAGTTTTTTGAGTTCTGCAATGGCGTCCGGTTTGTTTTCCTCGACGCCGATGACAGCGGTTTTCAGTCCGAGAATGCGGGCCAGGATGGCCGCGCCGAGGACGACATCTTCGGCCTGTTCGAGCATGAGGCGGTGGTCGGCGGTGAGGTAGGGCTCGCACTCTGCGCCGTTGAGGATGAGCGTGTCGATGGGTTTGGTCGGCGAGAGTTTGACGTGCGACGGGAAACCTGCGCCGCCCATACCGACAATTCCGGCGTCGGCCACACGCTGTTTCAGGATCGCCGGATCGGTATTCGGCCAGTCGGGAATCGGCTCCAGGCAGTCGCCCCAGGCATCTTCGCCGTCGGCCGTGATGGTGACGGCGGGAACGCTGACGCAGGCCGGCCCGGGGCATTTATCAATCAGACTGACGGTGCCGCTGGTCGGCGCGTGCAGTGGAACGGAGACAAACCCGGAGGCTTTGGCGAGCAGGTCGCCTTTTTTGACGACATCGCCTTTCTTAACGACCAGTTCGGGCGGTGCGCCGATGTTCTGGTGGATAATGACGGTGTATTTATCGAGCAGCGGAGCGTCCTGGACCGGTTTGCCGGCGGAAAGGGCTTTGCTGTCGTTCGGGTGGACGCCGCCTTTAAATTTGCGCGGTTTGTCGCTCATTTGGAAACTCCTTCGTATTCACCGGCGGCGTGTCTGGAGGCCTGGCGCAGGGCCGTGGTAGGACAGCCGGCTTTTTCAACGAGATCGGGCAGGGGCGGGTTGCTGTAGTTGGTTTCCACAAGGAAGCCTTTGATGTTCATCTGCTCTGCGCTGTCGGCGGCTTTGACGCATTTGCGGCAGGCGATGCAGGCGGTTTTGCAGACTTTGCGTTTGACCGGCCCTTTTTCCGGTGAGTTGCAGTAGACGTGGACATCGACGAAAGCGGGGACGAGAACGATGAGGTTTTTGGGGCAGGTGTCGACGCACTTGCCGCAGCCGACGCAGAGATCGGGATGGACGACGGCGAGGCCGTCGCGGATTTCGATGGCACCGAACGGGCAGGCGCGCGCGCAGCTTCCGAAACCGATACAACCGTAATCGCAGCCTTTGGCTCCCCCGGCGACAACGACAGCGGAGCGGCAGTCGGTAATCCCGTTGTAAGGGGAGCGGAGCGTTGTGGAACGGCCTCCGCTGCACCGCACAACGGCGACGGCTTTTTCCTTTTCTTCGGCGGTGATTCCCAGGTATTCCGCGATTCGCCGGGCGTCTTCAGGTGAAGAGACCGGACACTGCGTCGGCGGAACGGTTTCCCCGACGATCGCTTTGGCAAAGTCGGCACAACCGGCATATCCGCAGCCGCCGCAGTTGGCGCCGGGCAGCATGTCGGTGACGGTTTCGATGCGCGGATCGATTTCGACGGCGAAGGCTTTGGCCGCCGCACCGATGATCAGGGCGAGCAGTGCGCCGAGGATGGCGGCAAAGAGCAGAGAGGTGATAATAATTGTCATAGCGTTCTCAATCGGTGTTTAAACAAGTCCGGAAAAGCCCATAAAAACCATTGCCAGAATGCCGGCGGTGATCAGGCCGATAGCAGTTCCCTGCAGCGGGGCCGGCACTTTGGCGAGGTCGAGTTTTTCGCGCAGACTGGAAAAAAGGATCAGTGCGAGCGCAAAACCCAGCGCGGAACAGAAACCGAATACGGTTGATTCAATGACCCCGCGGCCGGCTTGTACATTCAGTTCAGCGGCGCCAAGGACGGCGCAGTTTGTGGTGATCAGCGGCAGAAAAATGCCGAGTGCCTGGTAGAGCGGCGGACTGAATTTCTGGAGGATGATCTCCACGAGCTGCACCAGTGCGGCGATGACCACAATAAAGACCAGAATTTTGAGGAAGGTCAGATTGACGACCGTTCCGGAGATGCTGAAGGATTTGGAGAGAATAAATTGATAGATCAGCGAGGTGACCAGTGAGGCCAGTGTCATGACGAATACGACCGCGCCGGACATGCCGAGCGCTGTTTTTAGTTTTTTTGAAACTCCGAGAAACGGGCAGATGCCGAGAAACTTGGAGAGCACAAAATTATTAACCAGAATCGCGCCGATTGTAATTGTCAGAATATTATCCGCCATGTACAGACCCCTTTATATTGGATAGAGCAAAACATGTTAAAGGAAGAGATGCAGGGGCTCAATCTTTGTGTTTCCTGAATTTCCTGTTTATACCGCGTCTTATTTGCAGGGATGCCGATCTGTTTTTTTGCTTTTGAAAGATGTTCAGGGCTTGATATGCAAAGACAGTTTCCGGAAAAGCTGTAAAGGAAAACAGAATGAGTGCGTATACTATCCGCCCGGGTTATGAGTCGGACCTGCCGCAGCTGATTGAAATAGAAAAGAGCTGTTTTGAAATCGACCGGTTGAGCCGGCGGAGTTTTCAACACTGGCTTAAAGTCCCTCACCGGATTTTTCTTGTTGCAGAACAGGACGGGGAACTGATCGGTTACGGACTGGTCCTTCTGTATAAGGGAACCCGGCTGGCCCGGCTGTATTCGCTGGCCGTTTGTTCGACAGCCCGCGGAAGCGGAATCGGACGGGCTTTGCTGGAGCAGCTGGAAGAAAAGGCGGCAGGCCGGGGACGGCTCTACATGCGGCTCGAAGTGAGTCGGAATAATCGGCCTGCGATATCGCTGTATGAGTCGGCAGGATATCGTGTTTTCGGTTTTTATCGTGATTATTACGAGGATCATATTGATGCACTTCGTATGCATAAACGCATCCGGTTCCCTTCCGCCGATCTTTCTTTTCCCCCGATTCCATGGTACCGGCAGACAACGGATTTCACCTGCGGTCCGGCGGCATTGATGATGGCAATGGCAGGTGTGAATCCCGAACTGGAGTTAAATCAGTTTCTGGAACTGGATATCTGGAGAGAGGCCACAACAATTTTTATGACTTCCGGTCATGGCGGGGCGCATCCCCTGGGCCTGGCGCTGGCCGCGTTCCGACGCGGATTTCAGGTAAAGGTGGTGACGAGCCGCAAAAAGGGCCCCTTTATCGAAGGGGTTCGTTCGCTTCATAAAAAAGAGATTATGAGTGTCGTTGACCGGCAGTTCCGTCAACGGGCAGAAGAGGCCGGGATCCCGGTGATCTGCCGGCAGGTTTCTGCAAAAGATATTGAGCACTGGCTGATGAGCGGGCTGGCGGTGGTGATGCTGGTCAGCACCTATCGGATCAACGGAAGCAAATCGCCGCACTGGGTGGCTGTGACGGCAATCGACGACCAATGTCTTTATGTCCATGATCCGGATCCGCTGGACGAAACGCAGGGAGAACTGGAATGCCGGGATGTTCCCATTGCCCGCGCCGATTTTGAAAAGATGAGTTCCTACGGAAGAAGCCGCCTGCGGGTTGCTGTTGTTGTCGGTCCGTATATCGGCACCCGTTAAAACGATGCGGATTCACGAACTCAGGAGTCGGCGCTTCGGTGTTTGTTACGGGGGTTAAAGGCAGATTTTCTGTCAGGCAGCAGTTTTGTCTGCTACGGGCAGGACTGCCGAAGGTCAGGCGGAATTTTTCCAGGCAGGGCCGGAAGCCGGAATCAATCGTCCAGGCTCAAGTCGCCGTGAATACGTATTATTCCGTTCTCTTCTGAGACGTGCAGCTCTTTACCGGGAAAAGCCCCAGGCAAAAGATCTTCCAGACGTTGGAAAATCTTCCGACGAATTTCTGAACGAATATCTTCCGGCACTTTTTCCAGAGTGGACAGGCGGGTTTCAACAATATAACCGGGACCGTATTTCGAGCCATAGCCGGCTGAAAAGGCGGCTCCCACGTTGAAGAGTCCATCGCTTTCCGGATTGGAAGTGGTCCCTTTTTCAGGGCGAACCGGATTTCTGGTGTAGTTCGATCCGTATTCCGCTTCAAGTTCGGCATCAATGACGTCAAAGACGCTTTTTAAATTTTTTTCCCACCGTCTGGCTTCGTTACTCCTCATGCAAAAACGATACCGAAAAAGGGTAAACATTGGAATGTTTTTCAGAACGGACCGGCAGATTGTAAGTTTAAATGCTGCATTTTTTCGGAGCGACGGATTTCATACTGCCACCTCGTGAATGGCGATCTCTTTCGCGGTTTTAAACCGGATATGGAATGCCGCTTGGACCATAGAGCGTTCAATGCCGTCCCCAGTGACCAAACTCCCCGCGGGAGCAGACCTCCGCCGGTCTGTCTGTAGTACTGAGTCCTGCGGTGCAGGCGGCGCTTGCGCTTCTCACCAGGCGATTTATTCGCGACCCCGCGGATCCACCCGGCATCGATTTAGAGCCTGTCCCGCTTAAGTGGTTTTTAAAACCCCCGGCCGCTGTCTTATACAAGGTACGAATGATCTCGGTGTCACCTGCCGTGGATTTGTTACAAACCCTATGAAAAGCGCAGGATTCAGACCTTTTGGGGCACCCTCTGTCTTTGAGGAAAGCCCGTAGAAGGGGATCAGGCTGCTGCAAATCAGGCGAACGATTTCATCGTTCTTATGCTTTCAAAAAAATCATGATTCAATAAAATAATTTCCATAAAGGTTATAATCGAAAGGTAATGTGATGCATAAACTTGTACTTTTACGGCATGGCGAGAGTCAGTGGAACCGGGAAAACCGGTTTACAGGCTGGACGGATGTGGATTTATCTGAAAAAGGAATTCAGGAGGCCGGCGAGGCCGGAGATCAGCTCAAAGCGGCTGGTTTCACCTTTGATATTGCCTACACCTCGGTGCTGAAGCGGGCCATCCGGACACTTTGGATTGTTCTCGATAAAATGGATCTCATGTGGCTTCCGGTGGAGAGAAACTGGCGGCTGAATGAACGCCATTACGGAGCGCTTCAGGGACTGAACAAGGCTGAAACGGCTGAAAAATTCGGAGATGAACAGGTTCTGATCTGGCGCAGAAGCTATGACGTCCCGCCGCCGGCGCTACAAAAAAGCGACGAACGCTGGCCCGGCCGTGATCCGCGTTACAAAGATCTGGATGAGGCGGACCTGCCGCTCACCGAATGTCTGAAAGACACCGTTGAACGCTTTCTGCCGTATTGGAACCAAACGATCCGCCCCTCCATTGAACGCGGCAAAAAGGTGCTTATCGTCGCGCACGGCAACAGCCTGCGCGCGCTGGTGAAACACCTTGACGGAATCTCCGATGAAGAGATTATCGGCCTGAACATTCCCACCGGCATGCCGCTCGTCTATGAACTAGACGATGCGATGAAACCGTTGAAAAAATATTATCTGGGCGATTCTGAAAAAGTAAAAGCCGCGATGGAGGCTGTAGCCAGTCAGGGAAAAAGCGGCAAAAAATAGATTCCCCGGCGGTCAGCAGCCTGTCGGACGTAGCGCTTCCATTGACGCCAACTCCGCGCCAGAATGAAGAAGACTTGATTCCGGGGGAATATGGCCACCCGATTGAAAACCCTGGACAGAGAAACCTCCTTGCCGCCGCCGCCGGACCTGCGCGATCAGTGTTCGTAAACAGGTTTATTTAACTTCTTTCCGGCCCGGTTGATCTTCTCCAGAAGGTCTTGGCCTTTGGCAATCCAGCGGCAGGGTTTGGGAGAAGCGTTTCGCGTCGATATGTATTTCCGATTAAGGGCACCGGACAGGTGCCCTTAATCGGAATTATGTAACCCTACACGTAAGAGCCACTGTAACGCAGGCTGAGTCTCCTTCCTGTCGGGGCGATGCAGAAAACAGAGTGCGAAAACCCTCAGGATTTATCCGGTGTTGCTGAGGGCTTCCCTGGTTTGCGTTTTTATCAGAAACTGTCACTCTCTTCTTGATATGAAACAGATGAAATTTCCAAAAGGGTTTCTATGGGGTACGGCGACGTCCGGACACCAAATTGAAGGCGGCAATGTAAGCTCCGACTGGTGGCGGTGGGAACAGCAGGGCAGGATGCACGGCGGCGCTGTTTCCGGCCAGGCGGTGGATTACTGGAACCGCTATGAAGAAGACCATGCGTTGATGGAAAGCCTGGGATATCCGGTTTTCCGCATTGGAATTGAATGGGCCCGCATCGAGCCGGAACCGGGGAAATTCGACCGGGAGGCGCTTGCCCATTACCGGGACATTCTTCAGTCCTTGAAAAATCACGGAATCAAAATCTGTCTGACGCTTTATCACTGGGTTCTGCCGCACTGGGTGGCCGAGCGCGGCGACTGGACCAATCCGGAGACCTTGCGCCATTTTGAGCGGTATGCCCGGTATGTAATCAATGAATTGATAACATTTCCGGATCTGTGGGTCACCGTGAATGAGCCGATGGTGGCGGCAATAGCCGGAAATCTTCTGGCGGAACATCCGCCGTTCCGGAACACCTTTCGGGATTATCGCCAAACCGCCGTGTCCCTTTTGCGGGTTCATGCCCAATGTTATGCATTCATTCATGATGCAGCTCGGCGGGCTGAATTGAAAAAACCGCCGCGCGTCGGTATCGCCAACGCTTATCCTGTGCTGGTTCCGTGGGGATCCCGTGGATGGAAGGGATTCTATGAATGGAGTATTGCCCGGCTCGGAAAATATCTGGCCTGTCATGTATGGGATAATGCGGTGGATACGGGGCATGCCCGGTTACTGAACGGATTCCGGCAGATACCTGGTTTGCGCGGCAGCATTGATTACTGCGGCATTAATTATTATCTGCGTATGTCTCTGCGATTCGACCATTCCCGGCGAGACCGGTTTTTTATTGACGAGACGGGTGTTCCGCCGGGAGTTCGCAGTACTGACACCGGCTGGCAGATTTATCCATCCGGCCTTTACAAAGCAATCCACGATGTCTGGAACCGCTTTAAAAAACCGGTCATCATCACCGAAAACGGTATTGCGGATATTTCCGACGAACAGCGTCCGGCCTATATTCTGGAGCATTTATTTTGTGTTTATCAGGCCTTGCAGAGCGGCATTCCGGTGGAAGGCTATTTTTACTGGTCTTTTATCGATAATTTTGAATGGCGCAAAGGATTCGGCCCGCGTTTCGGCCTGATTGCAGTGGACCATCGGGACCACAATCTGGTCCGCTATCCCCGTCCGAGTGCTCATCTGTATTCGCAGATCATTCGGGAAAATGCAATTTCAGAAGAGCTGATCGGAACCTATGCACCGGAACTTATGGGACCGTTTGAAACCATCCTCAAGTCGGGTAACCGGGGACGGGCCGACTGATGTCAGCAGCACACAGAATTTTAATTCGTTCAACCGGTTCCGGCAACGGGCGCGGTTCCGGTGAGCCGATCCACGGACAGCGCACGCAGCCGGGCGATGATTGCACTGGCAGGGCCGCTGATGAATCTTCTGCTGTGTCTGTTTTTTTCTCTGCTGACAGGGATTGCTCAAATCGCCGGCGCACAGCAGGTCGTCTCATCTCTTTTCATCGGCGGGGCAGTGAGCGGAATTCTTTTGATCGTTAACATTCTGCCCGTTCCGGTCGCTGAACCGTTGAGAAAAATATACAAGCCGGTAACGAATGGTCCTCCGCTCCCGATACAGAATTGTTTTCTCTGGAAGACTGCGCCTGGCATATTATATGCCTCAATGTCAGCTGGAGTTGTTGCTCAACGCGGCACGACCGCTGTCCATGCTTCAGGCTATCCAGGACCTGTCATAAAAAGACCGATCACGGAAAAGCCAACGGGCTGTTACTTGGGGGCTCATCTGCAGTATGTATCAGCATCTCGTTCGGAAGATATTGCTGTTTTGCTTTCCTGCCTTGAGATCAGTACGGTACAGAATTTCAACGTTCTTATGGGCCGGATATTGGGAAGTGAAAGCATTACGGAGGATGAATTGGAATTTTTTGTAAAAACAGCCGGTGCCGCTTCAACCAGTTCCAATACAGTTCCGCTGCCGGCTGAAGAGCATTAACGGGATAGATATTATACAGGTTTAACCGTGCAGAAATAATGAAGGTTTAAGTATGACAACGCAGGAATTGAAGAAGCTGGACAGAGAACACATTATTTACAACTGGAAAGCCCAGGGGAACATTGATCCCATTGTAATGGATCATGCTCAGGGGATTTACATGTGGGATACCGAGGGTAAACGATATATTGATTTTTCGGCGGGTCTGTTGAACGTAAACATTGGTCATGGGAATCAATATGTTCTGGATGCGATGAAAAAGCAGATGGAAAAGCTCTGTTATGTCGGCACCGGATTTTCCACCGAACCTAAAGCCGTTTTAGGTCGAATGATTTCTGAGATAACGCCGGGGGATCTGGATTATGTTTTTTTCACCAACGGCGGAGCCGAAGCGGTTGAAAACGCCATAAAAGCGGCAAGAAGCTTTACCGGTCGGCATAAAATTTACGCGCGGTGGAGATCCTATCATGGTGCAACGGCCGGCGCCATCACCCTGAGCGGCGATCCGCGACGATGGGCCGCAGAGCCCGGCATCCCCGGTGTCGTTCATTATTTCGGGCCATACCCGTACCATTGTCCATTTGGTTCAAAAACTGAAGAAGAATCGGGAGAACGGGCGCTTGAAGTTCTCAATACCCAAATCATGCTGGATGGACCGGAAACCATCGCGGCGATTTTTCTCGAACCGATTACCGGAACCAACGGGATTATTATTCCGTCGAAGAGTTTTGTGCAGGGCGTCCGCAGACTCTGTGATGACTATGGAATCCTGATGATTGCAGATGAAACCATGAGCGGTTGGGGCCGATCAGGAAAATGGTTTTGCATGGAACACTTTGATGTGATTCCTGATATGATAACCACGGCAAAGGGCATTACTTCGGGATATGTGCAGCTGGGGGCTATGATCTGGAATCGAAAAGTCTGGGATTATTTTCAGAATCATCCCTTTGCAGGAGGGCTGACCTATGGCGGGCATGCATTAGCATGCGCGACGGCCATTGCAAATATTGAAGTCTATAAACAGGACCGTTTGATAGAGAACTCTGCCAATCTGGGAACCTATCTGGAAAAGAAACTTCTTGAACTCAAAGAACGGCACAACTCCGTTGGGGACATCCGCTGCAAAGGGCTTTGGGCCTGTATCGAGCTGACTGCAGACCGGGAAAACAGAGCCCCGCTGGCCGGATTTTCGGATTCCATTCGCAATGTTTCCGCAGAAATATCCAGAAGACTGTATGAAAAGGGGCTGTATACCTTCAGCAAGTGGGACTTCATTTTCATCGCGCCCCCGTTGTGTATCACGGCAGATGAAATTGGTGAAGCAATTGGATGCATCGATTATGCGCTCGAGTATACCGATACCTTTGCAAAATAAATAAAATAAAAACCGGCAGGGAGTGAACACATGGATCTGAAAGAATTACGGATTAATGAAGACAGGCTGAGAGAGACCCTAGAAACATCAGCCGGCATTGGTGCAACAAAAAATAACGGACTTGAGCGCTGTGCGGCTACTGATGAGGATAAGCAGATGCGGGACATCTATGTCTCCTGGCTGAAGGAATGCGGTTGTGAGGTCGTCATCGATGAGATGGGAAATATCTTCGGAATACGGCCGGGTAAAAACCGTGAACTGGGAGCTGTGCTGACAGGTTCCCATCTGGATACTCAGAAGCCGGGAGGAAGATTTGACGGTATCCTCGGCGTCCTCGGAGCTTTGGAAGTCCTGCGTACGATCCATGATAATAATATCCAGCTCGAACGGGATCTGATAATTACAGACTGGACTAACGAAGAAGGCGGCTGGTTTGCGCCTGCCTGTATGGGATCCGGAGTGTGGGCAGGGAACATCACCAAAGAATTCGCCTATGCCCGGAAGGACAGAGACGGCAAAACCGTTTTCGGTGAAGAACTGGAGCGCATCGGATATAAAGGCGATTTCCCGTGCGATCACAAACAATGGAATTTGTATGGGGCTTACGAACTGCATATTGAACAGGGACCCGTTCTGTACAGGGAAGGAATCCAGATCGGCGCTCCGAAAGGGATTCTCTGTCTTCACTGGTATGATGTCTATCTCACCGGCGCTGCCAATCAGGTCGGTCCGACCCCGATGGAAGGACGCAGCGATGCTCTGCTGGCATTTTCGGAGATGAACCTGGTCGTCAACAAGGTCACCCATCAGATGGGGGCCATGGTCGGAACGGTTGGGGAAATACAGAATCATCCGAACTCCCGGAATATTATTCCCGACGGGGTTCACTTCACTGTGGACATCCGATCCTGGGATGATGATCATGCCGTAAAAGCATGGGAAATGATGAAAAAAGAGTTTGAAGTAATTGCAGAACGCCGGGGCTGTCCGATTCGGGCGGAAGAAACCTGGAAAGTGGAGCACGCGCCCTTTGACAAGGTTCTTTGGGATCGGGTGGTGAATGTCTCTGAAGAACTGGGTTATACCTGCAAAAGAATGATTTCCGGTGCAGGACACGATATGAGTGAAGTCAACAAAATCACACGCGGGGCCATGATCTTTGTTCCCAGTATCAATGGCCGGAGCCATGTTGAATGTGAAGAGACGCCCTATGAAGACTGTGCTAAAGGGGCCAATGTCTTACTGCATTGTGTGCTTCGAACCGCAAACGAATAAGCGGAGGTCTGTCGCCCATCGATCGGAACCTGGGACTTCCATCTCAGGTGAGATGATGGGATCGTTATAAATGATGAAGGAACATCAGGCCCAATTCCGGTTTTACGAAGAGCTGAATGATTTTCTTCCTCCGGAGCAGCGGAAGAAAACCGTTGTATATGGTTTTAACGGCCATCCGGCAATTAAAGATCCGATCGAGGCGTTGGGCGTGCCGCATACCGAAGTTGATTTAATTACAGTCAACGGCGAATCGGTGGGGTTTGATTATCAGCTGCAGCCCGATGATCATGCAGCAGTCTATCCGGTCTTTGAGAGTTTGGACATCACTCCGCAGGTTCGTCTCCGTTCGGAACCGCTGCGCCGGACCGCTTTTATCCTCGATGTCCATCTTGGCAAACTGGCGCGCATCCTGCGTTTGCTCGGCTTTGACGTGCTTTATCGGAATGATTTTGATGACGATGAGATCATCCGGATTTCCCTCGACGAACACCGCATCATTCTCACCCGCGACCGGCCCATGCTTTTTAATAAAGTGATCACCCATGCCCACTGGCTGCATTCCACGAATGCCGAAAAACAGGCGACCGAGGTTCTGCGGCGTTTTGACCTGTTTGACCAGGTCCGGTTGTTCTGCCGCTGTCCCGTTTGCAACGGCCGCATCCAGTCTGTGGAGAAAGGAGATATTCTCGACCGGCTGGAACCCCTGACCAAAGAATACTACGACCGCTTTTTTCAGTGCTCAGACTGCGGAAAGATCTACTGGCAAGGTACACATTATGACCGCATTCTTCGTCGTTTGGAACGGATCCGTCGCCGGTCGGGGCAATAAATTCGGGGGAGAACCGGTCGGCCGCTGGAAACGCATGCAATAATTAACGTGGTTAAAAATTCAAATTATTCCCACCTGTGCTTTGGATAACGCCGTGAGAGTGATTTGCGGAGTTCGGGGTAGGCGGTGCGCCAGAAGGATTCGAGATCCTCGGTGATCTGTACGGCGCGGCGGTTGGGCGCGAGCAGTTCGACGACCAGCGGAACGCGGCCGAAGGCGATGCAGGGGGTTTGCTTCATCCCGTAAAAATCCTGAATCATGGCGGAGAGGACCGGTTTGTGTCCGGCTTCGTAACGGATACGGGCGCGGTGTCCGCTGGGTAGTTTCAACCGTTCCGGCACCTGCTCTTCAATCCAGCGCTGCTGGTCATAGGAAAGCCAGCTGTGCACTGCCGCTTTAACGTTTTTTTCGCGCAGGTCTTTGCGGCAGACGGCGCCGAGGCAGAGTTCCTCAAGCAGGGTGCGCCGCGCGTCGTTGTCGATTTCCGGGATGCCCAGATCGGGACACCAGCCGGCGAGCAGGTTGACGCGCAGGATCCACTGTTCAACGGCATCGTCCCAGCCGGGCAGGTCGAGGGTCCCGCCGAGCACTTCCGCGGCGAGCACGGCGGCGGCTTCATCGGGTTGCGGATTCTGTGTGATGGAGCGGTCGAGGACGAGATCGCGGAAGAGGGTCCGGTGTTCGACCACGACGCGCTTGAGCGCTTTGTCGTAGCGCGAACGGCTTTCGTCCCTGAAATCTCCGGGAAAGAGTTCTTCCAGCCATTCCCGTTTGACGGCGGTGGCGAGATTGAGCAGGACGCCGGTCTGTCCGCGCGTCTGGCCGATTTCGGTGATTTCGGCCGCGACGAGCAGTTCGGCATCGCGCACGACGCTTTCGCGCGCCAGTTCGGCCGTGCGGCCATGCACCAGTTCACAGCGCAGAGTTCCTTTGTCGCAGCGCTTGGCGAGCTGGTCGGAAAAGGCGGACAGGATGCATTTCTGCAGGAATTCATCGTCGGGGGCGGCGGTGTTGATTTGCAGACCCTGCTGTTCGGCGATCTGCATGAAGCGTTCGTAGAGCGGCTTGACCTGCCGCGCGGCGGCGGCATGAATACCGAGCGATTTACAGGCGCCGACGTGATAGTTGTTCTTGTCGGCAAAAACCCACGCGCGCATGAGCCGCTTGAAATCGGAGCCGTCGTCTTCGCCGAGGAGGTCGTCGCGCTGTCCGCGCGTCTGTTTGCCGGTCCGGCGTTCCAGAATGCCGCGGCCCTGTGTGAGTGCGGCAATGAGGCAGGCCTGCCGGACGCAATGGGCGCGGTCGGCGGCGAGCAGCATGCGGGCGTAGCGCGGATGCATGGGAAACTGCACCATTTGCCTGCCGGTTTCCGTCAGCATTTCATTATGATCGAGCGCGCCGAGATCGGTGAGCAGGGTGAGGGTCCGCGAGAGCGCGACCGGATCGGGCTTTTCCAGCCACTGGAAATTTTCGACATCATCAATTCCGCCCGCTTTGAGCGTGAGAACGACTTCCGCCAAATCGTGCCGCAGAATTTCCGGCAGTTCCTGCGGGCGGCGGGCGGTATGCTCCTGAAGAGTCCAGAGACGATAGCAGGTGCCCGGCGCGGTGCGACCGGCGCGGCCGGTGCGCTGATCGGCCGAGGCGCGGCTGATCCGCTCAACCATCAGGGTATCAATGCCGCGGTGAGGATCGTAGTGTGCAATGCGGGCCAGGCCGCTGTCGATCACCGTGCGGATGCCGTCGATGGTGATGGAGGTTTCAGCCACGTTGGTGGCCACGACGACTTTGCGCCGGTCGCAGTCGCCGACGGCGGCATCCTGGTCGCGCGGAGAAAGCTCACCGTGCAGCGGCAGGACGGCGAATTCTTTGGCGCAGGATTTCGAACGGACCGCTTCGACCGTGCGGGAGATTTCGTAGGCGCCGGGCATGAAAATGAGGACGTCTCCTTCGGCTCCGGACTGGACGGCGCTCTCGAACGCATCGGCGGCGGCCTCCCAGACGGGATGGTGCTTAAAGTCGATCCGTTTGGCGGCGTACTGAATGTCGACGGGAAACATGCGTCCTTCGCTTTTGAGTTCGAGGCAGGGGGCGAGATAGTCGCGCAGCGGTGCGGCGTCGAGTGTGGCGGACATGACAATGAGTTTCAGGTCGGGTCGGGTTTTCTGCAGGTGGAGCGCCCGGGCGAGGGTGATGTCGCCGTAGAGATGCCGTTCGTGGAACTCATCGAAGCAGACGGCGCCGACACCGTGCAGTTGCGGATCGCTGAGGATCTGCCGCAGCAGGATGCCTTCGGTGATGTAGCGGATACGGGTTTTTTCGGAGACGCAGTTTTCGAGGCGGACCTGATAGCCAACCTCATCGCCGGTGCGGCCGCCGCGCTCGTGCGCAACACGGCGCGCAAGCATGCGCGCGGCCAGCCGCCGCGGCTGCAGAACGACGATGTCGCCGTCGCACAATCCGCTGTCGAGCAGCATCTGCGGGACCTGCGTTGACTTTCCGGAACCGGTCGGCGCTTCGATGATGACGCGGTCGCCGGTGCGCACGGCATCGACCAGTCGGTCGCGCAGTTCATAAATTGGAAGGGTGTTCGGGTTCATTTGGAATTAACCGAGGACCGTAGCAATCTGCGCCGGCAGGTTCAAGTTTGCGTCGATGTTGTGTCGTGTTGCATTCAAACCATAAGGAGCACGCCATGACGAACGTGGATACATCCGGATCGCCGCTCATCAAGAAATAAATTCACCTGTCTTGGCTTTTGCTCGGCGGCTCTGTCGAAGAGTCCGACCCGTTCGAGGGATCGTGTCAAAACGGCGTCGTCCGTTCGTCGAGGCATTGACGGGTTTTCAGGGATTTAAACGGACAACTGAGGGGGATTTCTGTCGGTTTGCCCCTTTGAATTGATGGCCTGTCTCGGTCTGGTGGCTGCGGAGGACTCGTCCGGCGGTTGCCGTTCTCAAGAGGCGATCACCAAGTGCGGCAATTCGCCTGTGTGGCGAGTGATCCGCTGCCTCCCATCACGACGTCACCCGTGCCGCTGCGGATACTGCGGAAAAATCCGAATCGAGGCCGCCGGCGAAAACCCGCCTTTTGGGGACCGGCTTTAATTTAAATTTTATCTTTTGAGATTTAATTCTTTGTAAAAACGATTATCCGGAGGAATTGCTCCTGCAATTGTGCAGATTTGTTCCGAAAGCTGCGTGGCCGCCCGGACCGTTTCTTCCGGCGGGATTCGATGTAAATTTCCATACGCCAACACCGCCGTATAAGAGTCGCCGGCACCCACTGTATCAACGACGGCATCATCCGGGACGCTCCCGGCTTTCTGTTCAATCCGTTTACCGTCGTCTGTGTACAACCGGCTTCCTTCAGGCCCGCGGGTCAGCGCGATCTGTTTAATTTTAAAGGTTTCAATCAGATAGACGATTAATTCTTCGCCGGTCAAAGAGCTCCCGATCAGCCGCCCCGTCGCAGCCAGTTCCTCTTCGTTGATCTTGAGAATATCTGTCTGTTCGAGTGACGGAATAAGGATATCCTTGTTTTCACAGCCGGCGCGCAGATTCATATCATAAAGCCTCAGAATGGAGTCCGGCTGTCTGCCCAGAAACCGCTGGAGCTGTTTGCGCCCGGATTCTGTCCGCTGAATGAGCGATCCGAAATACAGTAATTGAATTTCCGCATCTGTACCGGATTCAATGAGCTCAAAATCAATATGGTCATAGGCGGTATCTGGAAGAATGGTGTAATGCGGAATTCCCAAACGATCCACATGGACCTCAACACGGCCGGTTTCATGCTCCGGGTCGCGTTGAATCAGACGATCAGTAAGTTTTGCTTCCCGAATGAACTCCAGAAGGGAATCTCCATCCTTGTCATTTCCGACTCGAGAAACAAAGAGCACTTCTTCCCCCAGTCTGTGCAGATGCTGTGCAAAGTTAAAGGGGGCACCCCCCGGACGTCTGCCGCCGGGCAGTTCATCAAACAGAATTTCACCAATTACCAGAATCATGAAATACAGCCTATTATATTCTGCGGGTTACAACCATATAAAAACGACAAATTCAACATACCTGAAATAAACCAAATGGTGCGGATGCCTTTGCATCGGCCGAACGGTTTTCTTTTGAAAAAAAATACTGAAACAGATGCCATATGCATCATGCTTTACCAACCGCATTGGCCCGGCGGGTTTCGATTTCTTTGCGTTTTTCCGGAGCGGATTTAATCGATCCAGGTCCGTCGCGCAGCCACTGAAAATTGCCGCGCCGGCGGTAAAAACACTGCCTTCAAGTGTGTAGTTAACCGGTCGGTCTTCGAGCTGCCAGGCGACGGTTGTCAGCAGGCGGCTGCGGTTGGGAACGGCCTGGGTTCCTGTTGCACAAGGCTGCCGACTCTGCCGTTTTCATCAAAAACGACACTTCTGGAACTGCTGGCTCCCTGGTCAAGTGCGAGGAGATTTGC
>JASKKX010000061.1 GCA_030153935.1 Verrucomicrobiota bacterium
ACCGCCAGCAGATGATTGTCATGATAAAGTACAGCCATCATAAGAGCGCCTTTAAGATGCAACCCACCTTGCGAAAGCGCCGCTGGGAAGGGGGAGAACGCCTGGATTGCCGGTGAGGAGCATTTCCCCGCAGTCGGTTGTGCCGCGCAGGTCTTTGAACCACTGCGTGAGCAGGTTTTGCAGAATCATCGGCGAGTATTCCGGCGTGTGGCAGCTCAGCAGCAGGAAGGCCGGATTGTCCGAAAGCAGATCGCGGCAGAGGGTCAGCAGTTCGGGGAGCTGATCCTGAATTTTGAAGATTTCACCCTTTTTACCGCGCCCGAAGGAGGGCGGATCGAGGATGATCCCGTCATAGCGGCGTTTGCGTTTGATTTCCCTGCGGAGAAAGCCGATGGCGTCGTCGACGATCCAGCGGATCGGTGCGTCCTGCAGATTGTTGAGAGAGGCATTGCCGCGCGCCCATTCAACCATTCCTCTGGAGGCGTCGAGGTGGCAGACTTCAGCACCGCCTTGCGCGGCAGCCAATGTCGAACCGCCGGAATAGGCAAAGAGGTTAAGTATGCTGACAGAACCGGACTGTTCTTTGCGTTTCTGCACGGTTTCGCGTATCCAGTTCCACATGACGCGCTGTTCGGGGAAGATTCCGAGATGTCCGAAGTCGGTAGACGAAAGCCGGAAGGTGATTCCTGCGACGTTAATCGTCCATTCGTCGGGCAGATTGCAGCGGTTGTGCCAGCGGTTGCCTTCTTTGCGGTCGAATCCGGCGGAAATTTTCTGCCAGACGGTTTCGGGAAGGGTTTGATGCCAGGCAGCCTGACCGGCGGGGCGGACAAGGGTGATGTCGCCGAAGCGCTCCAGTTTACGGCCGTCGCCGCTGTCGATCAGTTCATAGTCATCATTCATAGGCCATTACGCATATCATGGAGGACATGAAATGGAAATATTGTATGCGGGAAGTTGTTGGTTTTGCCATTACACAGGGATTCCAAGGTTTTCGATAATCCGCAGATCGAAGGCCCCGTTTTCTGCCGCGGCTTTCAGTTCCGCTCAGTCGGTTTCGCGAAACCTCGTCTTTCGCTTCGGGCAGAAAGAGTTTCTCTTGCAGGTTAAGCCTGATCGCGGGGGCATTTTGTCCGTCAGTCCAGCCGGTTTGACCGCTGCGCGGCAGACTGATGATCAAAATGAGACGGGGTTTGATTGTTAATACGACGGGCGGTTTGGACCATAGTTGAACGGATCGATTTTTCGCTGCCAAATATCGGTGGCGGCATCACTGGCCAGAGTGGTTCCAAAGGTAGTGACGGCGTCTTTGATGACGTCGCGGAAAAACCGGAATTTTTTCGGCACGGCATAGACGATATCTCCGGGCTGCAGGGTCATATCCAATGCACGCCCATTAACAATTTTGAAAACACGCGCTTTTTTTGTGTCGAACTGGGAGAGATCCATCAGCATGACTTTTGGATTGGCGGTGTTGCCGCGGATGATCAGGACGTGACCGTCTGACATGTCGGTATTGATTCCGCCGGCCTGGACGACGACATTCATCAGGGAGGTCTGCGAGGAGGCAAACTGAATTCCCTGCGGACTGTTGAATGAGCCGAGTGCATAGATTTTCCGCTCCAGTGCAGACGGAATGGTGATGACGTCTCCCGGTTGAATTTCAATATTTTGGGAGGCATCGGCTTTATAAATCAGGCTTTCAAAATCCACCGGAAGGACTTCACCTCTGCGGATGACCGTGGCGTGCGCATAGTCATGAATATCCGCACTTACGTCTCGAATTGAGCCGATTTTTGTTCCGCCGGCGAATGCGATGGCATCCAGCAGATGGGTTCGGCCCTGCAGGGGATAGACCTGCGGTTTATTCATCTGACCAAGGACCGTGAAGGTTTGGCTGCCGAAACTGACCGGAACAACACTCAGAATGGAAAAATTCAGTTTGTTTTTCAGTCGCGCCCGCATGTCGGCGGTGAGTTCGTCGATCGTCCGTCCTGCCGCAGGAAGGGTTCCGAGGAGGATATAAGTGATGTTGCCGGAAGGATCAATGGGAAGAACGCGCGGCAATTCGGCATCGCCTTCGCCGTAAAGCGTGATTTCAAGCACATCGCCGACTCCGAGACGATAAGGTCCGGATTCGGGTTCTGCCGATCGTTGACTGTCAGCAGGAGCCTCCGACGGTTCGGTCTGTATCCATACACCGGTCTGCATCTCGTCCACTGTCAACTCGCCGGGATTCGGCAGTTCGAGTACTTCGGCGCGCTGGAGTTCCTTATTGTTTTCGATTTGCGGTTCGTTACTGAGTGAAGTACACCCGAACACGGCGGCGAGAACAACCAGCAGAAGGGGAATTATGATGACAGAGGAGTTTGTTTTCATTGGACACGTGTTCTGGACTCGATGTATTTACCCTCGAACAGATACTTTCTGTTCAAATCGCTGGCAAATTCACTGGCAAAGGTGCTGACCATGGTGCTGATCATATCTTTAACAAGGTTGCGAGTGAAGAGGAACGATTTTTCCGGGACATAGACAATATCCCCCGCTTCGAGGAAAACATCATGTCCCCGTCCATGCAGAATATCCTCAAGGTTGATTTTGAATACTTTGGGGTCATTCATTGCATCGCGCAGAATGACCACGCGTTTGATATCAGCACGGTCCTCTATATAACCGCCCGATCCGGAACTAAGGCCGCTGATAAGCTGGACCAGGGTCATGCCCGCCGTGAAGGGTTGAGCCTGTTGCTGGTTGACTTCTCCCATGAGGTAAACCTCCCGGTCCAGTGAGGAGGCGATGTAAATGACATCGCCGGGACGCAAATAAATGTCTTCTGAGAAATCGTTATTGTTCATCAATGAAGTGAAGTTGATGGGAATTTTTTCCTGTCCGCGCAGCAGCCAGCTGTCCTGGTAGTTATGAATCTGAATGGTACTGTCGTGGTATCTCCCCGAGGCGATTCCCCCGGCTTTGGCGATGGCCTGCCGAACTGTGGTCGGGGTATCCAGTGGATAGACTCCACTGTTTGCGACTTTCCCTAAGATGGAAAAATGATTGGAAATAAAGCGCTTGGGGATAACGGACACCTCGGGATTGTTGAATATGTTGGTAAGTTTTGAGGTAATTTCATCGGCGATCTCTGTGGCAGTACGGCCTTCGGCCTGAATACCGGGAAGAAACATATAATAGAGCTTGCCATCGGGCGCGATCGGCAGGTTGTCTGCGACTGTGTCCCGGTTACCGAAAACACTGACTTCCACCTCGTCGCCAACCTGTAAACGGCGGTTTTCCAGGCCGTGAGGAACAAAGTATTCCGGTGGAAATTTTGATCTTTCCTGAGACGCGGGAGGTTGGTTCTGCGGATCGGGTGCTCCGGTGATTCCGGTTTCCGTCTGTGCCTGTACCGGCTCCGTCAGCGGCAACAGGAGAGTGGCTGCAACCAGGAGTTTATATCTCATTGTCTTCAGACTCCTCATCCGGGTTTGCGGCGAAATCAGCCGTGGGTTTCTGACCGGTTTTTTTTTACATATTTCCACAGACGGTTGAAGAGGTCAAACAGCGGATTACGGCGTTTGGACAGATTATGAATGATGCGCATCTGCCGGACATCTTCAAGGTAGTAGGGATCGACCCGGTTGAAGATGATTGCACACGGAGCCAGTCCGCGGGCTTCGAGGAATTCCAGGCCGGCATCCACAAGTCGCCGATCGCTGACGGATGAGGCCAGAACATAGATAAACTCGTCCTGAAGCCCGGCAACCGTTCCGGAGAGCGGGTTGTCGAGTACGGCAGGAGCCTCCGTGATGATGAGGTCATAATTCTGCCGGAGCAGATCCCAGAGGCGCAGCATGGCCGGCCGTTTTACCAAATCCATCAGGTCAGGTCGCGGAGATTGTGTGCGGATTACATCGACACCATGCACTGTTGAGAGCATATCGGACAGTTCAGCATTGTCGTTAAGATAGTCTTCAATACCCATTTGCGGCCAGCTGATTTCTGCCGTGCCAGGCAGGCAGGGATTTGCCAACGGATCAAAGCTGACGAAAAGCACCTTGATGTTCAGGGATCTGTAATAGCGTGCGAGATTGAATGCGAGTATACTTTTCCCTTCGCCGTTCTGGGAGCTGAAAAATCCAAGCGTTTTGGCTTGACGACCCTGAAGGATAATATTCATCCGATCTGAGATTTCACGCAGCGAAGGCAGCAGCAGCTGATAGCTGTCATGTTCCTCCAGATGGGGAATTTCAATGATGGAAGCCAGGCAGGGAGCACTGTAAGAGGTTTCCAGCTGCTGCCGGGTCCGTATTTTTGCGTCGAGAAGTTCCGTGACAAGAACGATGCCGACCCCGCCGAAGAAGCTGAGGATAAACCCGGCAATCGGAATGATCTTGATCAGTAATGACGGGGTGGTTGCCTCCGCCGAGGTGGCCGGATTAATCAATTTGAAGTCGGCCAATTCGGAGTCCATGGTCAGGCGGGCGGATTCCTCGCTGGCTTTAAGGGACTTCAATGCGGTATTCATCTGAGAGCGCTTTTCGAGCAGCACAGCGTATTCTTTTTCGAGGCGCGGCAGATCCTGAAATCTTTTCTGGAGATTATCGAGGTCTTCCTGAAGTGAGGCAATCTGTTGTACGACGACCTTCTCTTCAGAGCGAAGTTTCATCAATTCGCCCTCCAGCTGTTCTTTCAGCGGGTTTTTAACATACGTCCGTTCGCGGGTTTCATCGAAACTTCCACTTTGAAGCATCTTACGCAATTCTTCGATTTCCTTTTCCTGCCGCAAAATTTTCGGATTGTCGGGCGCGTATTGAATGCGGGCCTGAAGCAGAGCCGCTTCAGCATTGGAAATGCGGCGTTTGAGCGGATTATCTTCCTGCGCTTCATCGAGAACCTCATCCGGCAGATCGGCGATCATTTTTTCATAATTTTTGATGCGAACCAGCAAACCTTTATGAGCAACCTTCGCGATACTGAGGCGTTCGCTGGCGGCGTTTACGGCAGCGAAGTAACTCTCATACTGTGTATTCAACTCAAGCAGCCGATGTTTGAGCTGAAACTCCTCCACGGCCTTTGCCGCCTGGCTGTAGTTCTGTTCGGCCACTTCGCGCTGCGCTTTGAACTGTTCATAAGCATCTGCCGCCAGCTGACGATAGTAAGCGGCGTTATTTTCGATGATCACATGGGCGAAGTTGTTTACAGTATCTATCGCAGCCTGCTCTGACGGCATATTACTGATCCGCAAAGTGAGGATGTCCGATTTGTTCTGGGAATCGAACGACACGTTTTTTTCAAGAGGCTTGAATCCGGAGACATCTTCCAGCCTCTGGATATTGGTCCTGGAGAGAAGCATATCCGCCAGTGTAGCCTGAGAGAGAGGATTGAGAATGAAGGAGGATCCCGGCGTATTGACCTGTTTTTCGAGCTGTCGGGTGTAGATAATGGTTGCCTTCGCCGAGTAGGAAATGCCCCCCTGCAGGTGGCGGGCGGCGGGAATCAGCAGCAGGGTCAAGCCGATCGAACAGAGCAGAATAATCCAGATCTTGCGGTAGAGGCCGCGTACAATCTTGACCATATCAAGATTCCGAAAAAAATCCTGAAATGTTGTTTCGCGGCGGATTGTTCGTCCCGGCCGGGCTGTTTCAGTCAGGCCGCTTCCAGGCAGAGAGGCCTTGGACGACCGGCTGGTTTCCCGGTTGAGCGTATGAGGAATGGCGTCGGTATCCCTGAACTGGTCTCTTATGCGAAAAGAAGAGTGCTCGGCATTTCCATCCGCGGGCGGTTCCCCTGGGTTCCGCGGAGACTCTTCGGACGAAGAGTTCTGCAATGCGTTTCCGGATTGATCCGTCTGTTCCGGCGTATCATCGTCCGGACCAGGAAGATCGCTGCCTTGCCGCCCGGCATCCGGTTTGCCGCCGGCAGCGTTTCTGAATTTAAGGTCATCGTTTGGCGTATCACTCATAATTTTTCAGATCAGATGCGGTTTCCTGTCTGTCTGCCGGGGTCCCTGATTACATGCTGGATGTTGCGGTGACCTTGTCTAAAGATCTGTTTCAGCTTTCTGCCGGTGGTTTTTATGATCTCATACGTAAAAGCCAAGAACACAATGACTTTTTTATTACGCTTTTTAAGGGTGTATGGCAATAAGGGGATGGCATATTTGCGCTCATGTGCCCAGTCCAGCAGCTGCATGACCGAATCGAAATGGCGCAGGTTTTTTCGTGTCCAGAGACGCCAGTATTTCGGTGACGGTCCGAGATGCGCCAGATAGGCCTGTGGGTTACTGTTCAGCAGAACATTCCGCAGCGGCGGGGGGTTGTAGGCAAACATCATCCAGGCGCTCAGAGCAAATTCAGCCGGCATGTAATAGGCCGTATCGGTTTTTTCGGGGGCATCGGGGACAAGAACCCTTTTCATGAAGGTTCCCCAGGTATTGGCAAAGTCGAGATATCGGCGATGCAGCACCAGATTCCCTGAGAGAATGGTCGTGCGGTATGCCGGCGTTTCGCGTTGTCCGACGTCCTTTCTCCAGCGATTCAGGAAGTGTTCCGGAATGCCGTCGTTGGGGTCGTCGGGCCGCCGGTAATCGCGGAAAATGCCGGTATCCTCCGCTTTCGAGCGAGAACGGGCGTAAAACGCCGGTTCGGTCGGCTGCAGATAGGGCGAGAGATCCCCCGTGGCAATGCAGTCCCCATCGAGCAATGCAATCCAGGGCTCGTCGCAGTCTTTGGCGGTCAGCAGAGCTTCTCCTTTTAAAATGTCGGCGATGATGCGCATGGCACCCGGCTTGTCGCTGCGCGGAATCGACGAATCGAAAACGAACACCTTTTCAAACTGGGTGAAGAACGCTTTTTCAGTTTCTGAAAGTGAAATACCGAGGATATGAATGCGCTGTTCAGGCTGGAAAAATTTGAGCGACAGAACCAGTACGTAAACGGGAAGCACAAAACGGCTGTCGGCAATAATCGTAACAACGGCTTTTGGGTGGTCGTGCATAATTTAATAATGTCTGTATAACTCGCATATTGCGTTGCGCACGGTGCTCCGTCCAGTAAATAGGTGGCGAAGCCGCAGTTAATGCGCATTGCCGTCTGCAAATCCGATCCAGCTGTTTGTTCCGGTTTGATACAGATCGAGCTGGTGCATCCGGCAGGCATTCCATCCGGAACCGTCCGGTGCCAGCAGCGGATTTTCCGCCAGAGGTGTTTCGGCATAATCGTCCGGAGTGAGCGTAGTGATCTCAAATCCGAGCAGCCGGTGTCCGTAGCGCTCAAGACCGTCCTGCGCAAAGCGGATGAGCCGCCCGTTCACCTCGCGGATGCGTCCTCCGCAGCGGGCGCGGGTACGGTCGTCGGCAATCACCGGATTTTCTGCATGGGCATGCCACGGACCGGTCAATTCATCCGCATAGAAAATATCCATGGTTTCGTTTTGTCCCCGGCAGGCGAAAATCCACCAGCGGTCTTTATAGCGCAGAAGGGACGGATCCTGATAATCGCCCGGAATCAGATCGGTGACCTGCGTCCAGTGCGTCGGGAACGGATCGGCGCGATAGAGCCGGATCGCTTTGGCCTGATGGCTTTCCGGGACCATATAATACGTGCCGTTCCACTTGAACACATACGGATAGGAAAGATGGAACGGTTCTTTGAGGACAATCTGCCGGTACACCCAGTTGGTGGTGTCTGTGCTCGTTGCCAGGCCGATTTCGCCTCTGTGGTTGGAAACGCTGGACACTTCAAAAAAAAGATTCCATTGGCCGTTTTCCGGCACGGCAAACGGATCGGCCAGAAAGCGGGCGGCGGTATCGGTAATATCGCGGGCGCGGAGAATCGGTTTTTCCGGCACGGTCAGCTTAAACGGGGTTTCGCCGCGCACGATGCCGATCGACCACTGTTCACGGCGCAGCCAGTGGCTGGCGCGCAGTCGGCAGGCAGAGTGCGAGCTGAGAAAAAAACGATCCGCTGTAAACGCAGCAAGGAGGAGAAAAAAAAACAGCAGAACCGGCAACGACCGCCTTTTTTTTCGTTTGAAATTCCGATCAGCCGAAATGTTTTTCGATATCGTGGGTGATCATGCGGATCATATCGGCATCGATCTGCTCTTTTTTCATCATACAGGCACGGTCAACCGCCAGCTTGCAGACACGGTTGATCTGGCGGGGGCATCCTCCGGAGAAGGAAAACAGTGGATCGATACTGTCCGGATGAAAGATGTCGAGCTTCTCTGAGCCGGCGGTTTTCAGGCGGTGCTGCAGATACGACGGAACCTCTTCATAATGCAGGTTTTTCAGATGACAGAACATCCCCAGGCGCTGATAGATCTGCGGCAGAGCACTTAATTTTGCCTTAAGTTCCGGCTGCCCGGAGAGAACGATGGTCAGTATCGATTCCTGCTGATTATAATTGGTCAGACACTTCAGTTCGTCGAGGCATTCCTCGCTCAGAAACTGAGCCTCATCCAGAATAAGAATCATGTGTTTTCTGATGGAAAGAATCCTGTCCTGCAGAAGCTGTTCGAACTCTTTCAGCAGATAATACTTGTCGCCATGCGGGGCAACATTGCGTTTCCCCTTCAGCTGCTGGTTGATTTCGGCCAGAATGTGCTCGAACGGAAGGTGCGCGGTGTGCAGTTTGACCGACGTGTAAAGGTCCGGACGCAGACGGGACAGGAGAACACTCAGGACCATCGTTTTCCCGCTGCCGATTTCTCCCGTCATAGCGCCCATTCCCATTCCGCGATCCGAGACGAGATAAAGCAGCCGGGCCAGTGCTTCGCCATGTGCTTCGCTTTCATAGAAAAACTGCGAATCGCAGTTCGACTCAAACGGCGGCTGTCTCATTTTTAAAAATGATAAATATTCCATAAGAAACACAGTCTTTTCAGACCCGCCAGTAGGCTAAACCGGTTCAGCTCTTAACCAAAAAGAATGCAATTAATTGTCGAATTTGTCCAGAATATCCTTGGCTCGGCCGGATTCGGGACAAAACAGATTATTTTCAAAATCCATGTTGCATCAGGAATCTGACCGGCTTCTGAGACGGATTTACAGATCGTCGGAAGAAATACCGAGGATTTCGAGGACACGGGTAAGATCTTCGTTATTGTAATAATCGATTTGCACGGAGCCTTTGATTTTTTTGCCGTTGGCCAGTGTTTTGGTTGAGTTGATATGCACGGCTGTACCGAAGTGCTGGTGCAGTTTTTCGGAGAGATTGCGGATATAATCAAACGGCAGGTCGGTTTTTTCTGCGCGCGGCTTTTTGGCCGGCTTTTTCATTTTTTCGACAATTTTTTCGAGTGCACGCACGGAGATCCCTTCACGAACAATCCGCTGGGCAAGCAGCTCTTTTTCGAAGTCAATTTCGACAGAGAGCAGCACTTTGCCGTGTCCGGCGGAGATTTGTCCGCTTTCAATCAGTTTTTTAACGGGGGCGGGCAGGTCCAGCAGGCGGAGGGTGTTCGCGACGCTGGTGCGGGCCTTGCCGACCCGTTTGGCTATCTCTTCCTGAGTGAGACCGAACTTCTCGGCCAGTTCACGGTACCCTTCGGCCTCTTCCATCAGGTTGAGATCGTCGCGCTGCAGGTTTTCGATCAGCGCGATTTCGAGAGCATCCTGATCGCCGATATCCAGAACAATGACGGGAACTTCCATCAGTTCAGCCGCCGCGGCTGCACGCAGACGGCGTTCTCCGGCAATCAGTTCGAAATCGCTCTCTTTCTGCCGGACAAGCAGCGGCTGGAGGATGCCGTGTTCTCTGATGGATGCAACCAGTTCATTGAGTGCTTCCGTGCGGAACATGCGGCGCGGCTGCATGGGATTGGCCTTGATCTTCTTAATTGAAACATTTGTAATGCCGCTGCTGTCCGGAGCGGGTGCATTCGGCAGCGGAACCGTCACTTTTTTATCCTGAATCAGCGCATCCAGTCCTCGACCTAAACCAATCTTTTTTGCCATGCTTTACCTCGTTTTAACCGCCAGCGAATCTACATGAATAAAACGTTTCTAACAGAAGGAAATAAAGGTGACGAAGTAGAAATAATAAACTTTGCGTTCTTTACTGTTTCCCGTGAATATCTAAAAAAGCTCTCCTTGACCGGATTCCGGACGGGTCGGTGGCGGTCCGCCAAGCAGTCTCAGAAAAGCGGCCTCATCGAGAACCTCAATGCCCAGTTCTTCGGCCCGTTTGAGTTTCGATCCGGCTTTTTCACCGGCAACGACATACGACGTGTTTTTGGAAACGCTGGAAGCGACGGTCCCGCCGCGCGCACGGATCAGCTCGCCCGCTTCGTCCCGTGATAAATTTTCCATCGTGCCGGTCAGTACGAACGTGAGTCCGGCCAGTTCATTGTTTTGGGTCTGAGTGGTCTGCTTAAAGTTGATGCCTGCAGTCTGCAGTTTCTCGATGAGCTGCCGGTTTTCTGCTGTCTGGAAAAAATCATAGATGCTCTTTCCAACAATGGGACCGATATCCCGTATTTTTTCCAGCGTCTGGACATCGGCGGCCATCAGTGTTTCGATGTCTGGAAAATTCTGTGCGAGGACTCGTGCGGAACCGCTGCCGACGTGACGGATGCCGAGCGCGAAGAGGATGCGATCGAACGGTCGGGTTTTGCTGGCTTCAATGGCATCGATGAGATTTTGCGCTTTTTTCTCCTTAAACCCTTCCAGACCGAGCAGCTGCTGTTTTTCCAGGCTGTAGAGGTCGGCGGGACTTTTAACGAGTCCGGTATCGACGAGTTGTTCGACCACCGCGTCGCCGAGCCCTTCAATGTCCATGCCGTTGCGCGAAGCAAAGTGAGTCAGCCAGCGTTTGAGCATGGCCGGGTGGTGCAGGTCGTCAATCCGCCAGGCGACTTCGCCTTCCCGGCGGACGGGTTGAATGCCGAGCGCTTCGCAGGCGGCCTGCATATCGAACGGTTTTTCGGTGCCGGTGCGCTTTTCAGTGGCGACGCGCACGACGGCGGGAATGATTTCCCCGGCTTTTTCGACAATAACGCGGTCGCCGATACGGATGTCTTTGCGGCGGATTTCATCTTCGTTATGGAGTGTGGCACGTTTAACAAGGGTTCCGGCGAGCTGAACCGGTTCCAGCTCGGCGACGGGAGTCAGCACACCGGTACGACCGATCTGGATGGTGATTTCTTTCAAAAGCGTCTCTGCCTGTTCCGGTTCATATTTATAGGCAACGGCCCAGCGGGGGCTTTTGGCGGTTGAGCCCAGCGGTTCGTATAGATTGCGCTGGTTGATTTTGAGAACCCCGCCGTCGATCTCAAACGAAAAGTCGTGACGCAGGGTTTCGAGTGCATCGAGTTGTACAAGCGCGGCCTGAATATCCGGGCAGGACCAATGCACGGGAATAATTTTCAATCCGTACTTTTCGAGAGAACGAAGCAGCTCCTGGTGGGTCGCGAATTTTTCTGAACAGTCGCCCAGACCGTAAAAGACAGCATCCAGCGGACGTTTTGCGACGATGCGCGAGTCGAGCTGCTTGAGCGAACCGGCGCAGGCATTGCGCGGATTGGCAAAGGGTTCGAGCCCGGCTTCCTGTCGTTCTTTGTTGATGCGGATAAAACCGTCGCGCGTCATATAGATCTCGCCGCGCACCTCAAGAATCTCCGGCGGATTATTGGAAAGCCTAAGGGGAATAGAGCGAATGGTTCGGATGTTGGCGGTGACCTCATCGCCGGTGGTTCCGTCGCCGCGTGTGACAGCGCGGATCAATTGGCCGTTTTCATAGCGCAGCGAGATGGCTACACCGTCGATTTTCGGCTCAAGAACATAGGTGTAAGGCGTATCCCCGAGCCGTTTTCGGACGCGGAGATCAAATTCAACCAGCTCCTCTTTATTGTAGGTGTTGGCAAGGCTGATCATCGGCACGGTGTGCCGGACGTTTTTGAATCCTTTGAGCGGCCGGCCGCCGACCCGGCGGGTCGGGCTGTCAGACACGGCCAGTTCCGGAAACTGTTTTTCAATCTTCTCGAGCCGTTCAAGGAGGGCGTCGTAGTCCCGGTCAGAAATTTCAGGAGCGGCCTCAACGTAATACAGATGATTATGCCGTTCGATTTCGGCACGCAGTTTTTCTGTTTCTTTTAAGGCTTCAATTCTGTTTAATGGATCAATCATCAGGCAGAAACTATCACGGGGATTTTTCCATGAAAATTAAATTCTGGAAGATGCACGGCGCGCGGAATGATTTTATTCTGGTGGATGACCGCGAGGGGACGTTCCCCGGCAGAGACCGGGAATTCATCCCCCATCTCGCGGCCCGCCGTTCCGGTATCGGTGCGGAAGGGGTCATTCTGATTCAGAAATCCGAAACAGCTGATTTTTTCATGCGGTTTTTCAATCCGGACGGCGGCGAGGCCGAAATGTGCGGAAACGGCGCGCGCTGTGCCGCCCGGCTGGCACACGAACTGGGTGCAGCTGAAAAGGAGATGACCATCGAAACGGTTGCCGGGCAGCTCGCGGCCCAGGTGCTGGAGACGGCGGTTTGTCTGTGGATGACGGAACCGGTGAACTGGGATCTGCGGGGCGCGCTCGACCTGTCCGGACGGCACCTGATGTATGGATTTGTGAATACCGGGGTGCCGCATGTCGTCATACGCACAGGCGAACTGCGCGATGTGGATGTTCACGGCATTGGTTCCGCGGTGCGCCGTCACCGGCAGTTTGCGCCTGAAGGCACGAATGTGAATTTCATGGAAGTTTCACCGGACGGTGACCTTTCTGTACGTACCTACGAACGCGGGGTGGAAGCCGAAACGTCAGCCTGCGGAACCGGAGTGACGGCCTGCGGGCTGATCGCAGCGAAAAACGGCTGGACGGCATTGCCGGTCAGAGTCCACACCCTGAGCGGCGATACACTGATTGTCGACGGGAAATTGACGGAAGCCGGTGCGTGTCATGTGACGCTGACCGGGCCGGCAGAACATGTGTTTGAGGGAACCATTGAATACGGGAAAGCATAATGGCCATTGAAACAGGTAAAAAAGCCCCGGCCTTTTCACTGGCGGGCAGTGACGGCAAAATCCATTCGCTTAAGGATTACGCGGGCAAAACGGTTGTCCTCTACTTTTATCCGAAAGACGATACGCCCGGCTGTACCCGGGAGGCCTGCGGCTTCCGCGATCTGCAGCCGGCGTTTGAAGAGCTCAATGCGGTGGTTCTCGGCGTCAGTAAAGATCCGCTGGATTCTCATGATCAATTCATCAGCAAATTCAACCTGCCGTTTATATTGCTTTCTGATCCGGACACAAAAGTGATGCAGATGTACGGCGCATACGGCGAAAAAATGCACTACGGCAAATTGATTACAGGAACAACCCGTACCACCACGATTATCGGGCCGGATGGAAACGTTGCCAA